>DATBJU010000092.1:0-18652 GCA_036556265.1 Xanthobacteraceae bacterium
ATACTCGGTCACCTTTCCGCTATTCCTGAACCAACGGGCGGCCAGCGCGACCGCGTGCGGCGGCCCGCTCGCGCCGCTGTTGCCCGGCGCGCCGCCCGTCCCGTCCCCGAGCATGGCGGCGCCGCCCATGACGTTGCGCACCGAATCCGCGAAATTCTGGGGCCCCCTTGCCAGATCGTCGCGCACGCCCGCGATTGCTTTGCGCGCGGCAGCGACAGGGTTTGGAACGCGTTCGATCCCTTCGCGCACGCTTTGCGCCTGCCGCCCGAACAGCCAGTCCAACGGCGTGCGCACGTCGGGCTCCTCCTGTTGCGGCGGCGATGCTCCCGCATTGGGAATGCCGTCGGGCGCCGGCAGTCTCGGTCCGCGCGAGTCGTGCTTGACCCAATCGGTCGTGTAACACCAGCCGTCGACGTCACGGCCGCGGCCGCCATGGTCGCCAAACGCAAAGCGAAGATCGAATTGCACGTCGTAGACGGAAATCTGCCGGAGCTTTTCATACGACGATCGCTGCGGTCCCGGTCGGCTGGCGCGTTCGTCCGCGATGAGCGGCCAGTTCTCGATGCTGAGCGTGTGCGAGTATTCCGCCTGACCGCTCAGAATACCGAATTGTTTCTTCTCGCATCCGCCCGAGGCTCCGCGCGATCCGCCCCCGCTCCGCGCCGCGCGGCGCTGCTCCCAATCCTGCGAGAGCCGGTCGCGCCACCATACATGGACGTCTTCCGGACTGATGACACCGGGGACCGCCACGATCCCGCCCAAGGCGAGGGATTGCTCGGTCTGGTGCACCGGGCCGCCACCAGCCGGACCAGCCGGCGGCGGCCGCCCACCCAAGTTTCGGTTTGCGTGGTGCAGATAGAAATGCTGCGTGACGTTAGCCCGAAAGCGCTCATCGAAAGAGAATCGCTCGACGTCTGTCGTCGCAGGAAACAGGGGCACCGGCGGGTCGTAAGCGTACCAGCTCCCCGAAAGCGAGTTCCACCAGACGGAGATCGTCCGGCTTTTTTCCATCACGATCATGTTGTCCTGCGTCTTCAAATCCAGCACATGGAGCGTATCCTCGCAGGTGGCGCACCGAGCCGGGGCGTGAATGTAAACGCGAGGCGGGAATCGCCAGAGGACGGAAGCGTCGCCGGGAGCGGGCTGATCCTTGACCCTGTCCTCACCTTTGGCCTGCGTTCCCTTTTCTTTTTCTTTCTCCGGAGGCAGTGGTGGCGGCGTATCTCTGCCGGTCCCTTGCTTTGGCGTGCCGAGGTAAATCCAGGCTACGCTCCCGCGCGGCAGACTGCTCGCCGCCTGGAACGTCCGACCGCCGAGCGTCGTGTGCACGAAGCCGGCGTCGACGCCGTTCAACGTCACGCTTTGCACGGATCGATTGACGAGATGCAGTTCGTCGCGCGTCGGGTCGCGCGCGGTGGGCGGCGTCGGAGCACCCCGGTCGAGGCCGATCCAGGCGATGCTCGCGCGCGGAACGGCTTCCGCGCCAAGCCGACAGCTGCTTAGATCACAGGTGGAAAGAATGCCGCGCTTCTGGCTCCCGTCGCGGAGCAGCAGGAAATCATCGGCACGTGCGCTGCCGATCCACAGCGCAGTCACCGCCGCAACGATCAGCACGCGGTGGGACACGGATCGCCCTTCCGAAGCTGGTCGAACAATCCTCCCGCGCTCGTCAGTGGCGGTCAAGAACGATCGGAATGCCGTAAATCCGGGAGCGAAGAAGCGAATGAGGCCTGCCTCATCCTTCGGGACGACCCGCGACCTCATCCTGAGGCGCCGTCGCGAAGCGAAGGCGTCTCGAAGGAGAGGTCGCGGGTCTCCTCAGGATAAGGCGATCCGTGTCACCGCGCCGTCACCTTGCGCGTAACGCCGCTCGTCGGCGTGGTGTCCGGCGGCAGCGGCCGCTCCGGATAGCGTTCGCGATAGACCTTGAGGAATGTTCCGAGACTGTCGAAGCTCGCGAGTGCCTTCGCAGCGTCTGCGAGCGTCTTTGCGCTCGTTCCTTCGGGAGTCACCAGCAGCGCGAGCACCTTGCCCTCGGGTGTCTCCCCCATCTTCGGCACATATTTTTCCTTGAGACGCGCGAGACCGATCATCTCCTTGCCGAGCGCGAAGGCGAGCGCCGCCCGCAGCACGTCGTGCCGCTCGGCCGGATTGAGTGCCGCTTCCGTCTTCCACCGCTCGCCGAGGAGCTTCTCGATGCGCTCTCCCGCCTCGCGCCAGTTCTTCGCGGCCCATGCGATATCGGCGCGCAACCGGTCCGCCTCGGGCCCCTGCAGATTCTCGATCAGCTCCGCCGCGACCTCGTGGCGCCCGGTCTCGGAAAGGGCGCGCGCCTCGATGAACATGCGCTCCTCGCGCAGCTGGTTCGTCAGCTGCGGCATGCGCGTGCCGACAAGCACGCGCACGGCTTCCGTGGGCTTGTGGTTCAAGAGGTGCACGATCGCAAGCTTCGCCGCGACCTGCGCCTTTGCCGCGCCCGACAGCCGATACTGGACCTGATGGTCGAGGAGCTCCGTCGCCTGATCCAGGAGATCGACCGACACGAGCCGATCTGCGAGCCGGCGGATCAGCTCATCGCCGCGCCGCCCGATCGGCGTGAGCCGGCTGAAGTCGTAGTAGAGCGCGAGCGCGTCGACGGGCGGCAGCGTCTCGGCCTTTCCGGTAAGAAACAAATCCTCGAATACGGCCGCCATTTCGGTATGGAAGTCGTGCGTGCTTTCCGCTTCCGGATCGACCAGAAGTGCTGCGTCAAGCAACTTGAAGGCGTCACGATAGCGCGCCTCCGCCACGTACAGCCGTCCGAGCAGCCGGATCGTCTCAAGCTCGATGTGGTCGCCGCGCCACATGAGCGCGAGCGTCTGCAGCCGGTCGATCGCCTTCGGCCGGTCGAGCTCACCGCGCGCGTGGCGCATCGCGATCGAGCGCAACCGCGCTTCCGCCCCGGCGGGGCCCATGTGCACTTCGGCGATCGTGTCATAGAGAGATTTCGCCCGCTCGAAGCGACCGACGCCCTCCGCCACCCTGGCCGCGAGCAACGCAAACGTCGGCTTCAGGTTCGCCGGCATCTCCATCACTTCGAGATCGTTCATGATGCGGCTCGCTTCCACGAAGTCGCGCACCTCGATTGCCGAGCGCGCGGCGGCGAGCAGCACCTGGCGCTGGAATTCGACCGGAAGGTTCGGATAGGCGTCGGCACCGACCCTGAGCGCGTCGCGCGCCGGGCCCCAGCGCCCCTGCTCCGCGAGCGCGATCCCGCGGAGCAGCGCCGATTCCGCGACGTCCGCGAGCTGCGGGTTCGTGAACTCCACGACCGCCGCGGCCGGCCGTCCGAGCGAGAGCTCCGCGATACCGCGCAGCAGGAAATAAGGCGGGCGGTTGAGGAGCAGGTTGTCCTCGCGCATACCGGCTTCGAGCACGCCCTTCGCCTCGCTGGCAAAGCCGTGCGCGAGATAAAAGCGCGCCAGCATGAGCCGCGCGTCGGCGCGCTGGCCCGGCGGACTCGAGGCGACCGAATGGATGAGCACCGCCTCGCGCTCGTGATAAGGCATCGCCCGTTCGGCTTTCCAGATCTCCACGTCGAGCGGCGTCGTCTTGCGCAGTTGCTCCACCTTCTTCGCCGCCGGCGGCGCCGCCGGAAGATCCGACACCGCAAGGCCGCTCGGCCGCCGCAGAATTGCGCCGTCGGCAATCAGCGTCAGGCTCATGTCATCCGCGAACGGGACGAACGCGAGACCGTGGATCGACGGCAGCACTCGGAACTCGACGAAATTCTGTCCGCGCAGGATGCCGCGCGCCGGCGGCTGGGCGGTCACGACGAGCAGGCTGTCGCCCACGTCCGGATCGGCGATGCGGTGGATCTGCCCCGGCGTTTCGAGCGGGATCAGCACGGCGCCGCGTTCATCTGCGCCCGGGGCGCGCCGCAGCGGCAGCGGCCGGCTCGGCTCTACCACCACGTCGCCGAGCGTTACGATCCAGGTATTGCCTTCGCGTTCCGCGCTCGCGAGCCGTGTGCGCGCGAGCTTGAGCCGCAGCACCGCGCCCGACTCCGAACGCAGCGCCTCGGCGCTCACGACCGTGCGCGTCGGCTCGTTAACGAGCGGGCTCGTGTCGATCGCGCGCGGCGTGTCGAACACCATCCAGATGCTTTCGCCCCGTGCGAACACCGCGGCCGGCACCGGATCGGAGAACGCAAACGAGATGCTGAACTGGCCTGCGTGTCGGCCGACCAGCGGCACGAGCGTGCTGTTCGCGACTCCGCCCGGCCCCGTGGTGAGGTCAAGCGGTGCCGGTGCGGCGTCCGGGCCCGCGCCCTCGGCGAAAGGCGGCATCGCCTTGAGCGCGGCATCCGCGGCGGCGGCGGCCTGCGCCGCGACTGCTGCCTCAGCCTTCTCCTCACTGCGCGTGACATGTGCCTCGGCCGCCGCGGCAAGATCGAATGCGGGTGGCGCAGCACCACCGAGCGGCGGTGGCGTCACGTCGACGAGAAACACGCGGCCTTCGCGGAAGTCGCGCACCTGCGCGTTCGGCGCGAGCACGAGCGTCACCGTCGAGCGCGCCTCTTCGAATGCGACGTCGAGGCCGACGACACCCGTCGGCAACTGGGTGCGCGCCTCGCCGAGATCGATCTTGACCGGCGCCTGGAATTGCAGCCGCAGCTCCTGACCGTCGCGCTCGAGTGCGACCGCGATCGGCTCCGGCATCTCGAAGGCAAAGCGCGCGAACGTGGGCGCGTTCGATACGCGTAGACGAACCGCGGAAGCCGGTGCCTCGGCGGCCGGGATCATGCGCTTGACCCGGGCGAGCCGTTCCGCTTCGCGCGCACGTTTGGCGAGATCATCGATCACGTCCTGCGGCAGACCCGGCGGCAGCCCGGTCCAGCTCTCAGGCAAGAGATCGACAAACAGTTTTTCGCCCGCCTCCATAATGTTGACCGTGACCTTGCGGGCAAGCGAGAAGCGCACCGCGGTGCCGTCCGGATCGCGGCGGCCCGCGTTCACGTAGCCCGGCAGCTTCTTCTGGATCTGGTCGAGCGTGATCGCCACCGGCTGGCGAAAGCCGACGATCAGAATTCCGTTCGAGACCTGCACTTCGGCCTTGGTCTCCTCACTGAACGTGAAGATGAGCCGGCCGTGGCCGTTGATGACGAAGGCGGAGATTTCCGCACTCGCCGTGCTCGCGTCCTGGCTGCGCACGAGCTCCCCACCCGCGAACCCGTAGAGCAAGAGCATCAGCGCCGCGAGCAGCATGCGCGATGCGAGTTTCCACGCACGCCGCACCACGCCTCGCTGCTCGAGCGTACCGCTGAGCCCGCGCATATCTGTACTCGTCCGCAACCGCTCGATCCGAACTTCTCGCCGGATGCGAACCTAGAGGGCCAAGCTTAATGCGGGCTTACGAGGTTAATGAGAGATTTAGCGGTCGGGAAAGCGCGGTGGGCCGCGGCCTTTCGCAGCGAAGCCCGTAGCCCGCATGGAGCAAAGCGAAACGCGGGGCTGATGGGCGGCCTATTCCCGGATTTCCTATTGTAGCCCGCATGGAGCGAAGCGAAATGCGGGGCGGCTGTCTGGTTAACCCGTATGGAGGATGGAGCCCAGCGAAATCCGGTCTAGCGTCACGCATGGTTCGGTACCGGCGCAATCTCGCCTCCCCGGATTTCGCTTCGCTCCATCCGGGCTACGTCGACTTGTCTTCCGACGTCACTTCTTCGCATCAATTCGGCGCAAATCCGTCGGCGGCAGGGACTTGTCCGCGCCGGGCTTGCGGCGTGCCATTTCGACGGTGAGTCGTTCCGCCGCTTCCGGCTGCATCTTGGCGAGAATTTCCGAGACCTTGCGCGGGTTCATCTGATTGACGAGCTCCACGAGCGTCTTTGGGTCCATGCGATCGAATACCCGCGCTGCCTCCTTCGGGCCCATCGACTCGTACATGACGACGATGTTCTTGATGCGCGCGGGCGCGTCGCCGCCCTTGCCCTCGAGCTCCTTCAGCTCCTCGATGCGCGTATCGAGCTGCTTCTCGGCGGCCTTTATCAGGTTCTCGCGCATCTCGAGATCGCGCGCCCGCGCCTCGAGCTCTTGCCGCCGCTCCTGGAGGCGTTCGATCAGCGCCCGCTCCGAGGTGGATTGATTGGAGGCATTGGGATCGATCTTTTTGCCGCTGGCCGGCGTCTGGCCCTTCGGCAGCGCGGCCATCGGCGGCGGCTGCCCGGGCGCGTCAGCCTTCTTCTCCGGCGTTGCGCCCGTGATCAGGACATCATCATTGCCGAGCGTGCGCCCGGAAAACCAACCCCAGATTCCGTTCGACGAATCCGATTGTGCCGCCGCGGGTGCGCCGGTCCCCATAAATCCAACTGTCTTGATCGCGAGCAGACATATCGCCGCGAACACGACCACCGGTATCAAGCGAAGGTTCGGCATTGCGGCGCCGCAGCTTCAAGCCGCCTGCCCGGTGCGCTGCCGCGTCCGGTTCGCAATTGCCTGCGCGGCCGCGACCGTGTCGGCGGCGCGCGGTGCGCTCGGCTTCACCGCCGGCGCGGGCTCCGGCATCGGACGGTCGGAGCTGCGCGCCGCGACCGCAATGCGGTGAATGCGCGTGATGATCTCATCGCCCCGCCGCAGATCGCGCGTGAGCTCGGCTGACATACGCTCCGCGTTGCGCAACCGCTCGCCCAGCGTCGCATCGCACTCGCGCACGGTCGTCTGCAATCCGTCGATCGCGCGCTCGGCGATCTGGGTCGCCGCCACGAGCTCGGCAATCGTCGCACGCAGCGAGGATTCATCCGCGCGCAGCCGCTTCAGCCGCCGGTTCAGGATCAGGCAATAGCCGATCGTCAGCGCCAAGAGCACCGCGACCAAGCTCTCGATCAGCAGTCCGAGAAATGGATCGCTCACGTGGCCTCCACTCGTTTCATCATGGTTCCGGCGTTTTCAAACATGGCAAGCGTGGTGCGCGGACGCCGCAGCGGCCGGGCGACGCGCACGGCGATCTTGTCGCCCATGCGTCCCATGCGGCCTTCGGTTAGACCGACATCGCCGCAGCGCACTTTCACGAATGCATCGGGTTTCAAATCGAGCATCAGCGTGTCACCAACGTCGAGATCCATCAGCCTCCGCAGCGGCAGCATCTCCTCGTACAGCACCGCGTCGACCTCGACCTCCGCCTGCCAGATCTCAGTCGCGAGGTGGCCCTCCCAGATCGGGTCGCGGCCGAATTTGTCGCCCATGAACGACTGCAGCAGCGTCTCGCGGATCGGCTCGATCGTGGCGTACGGCAAGAGCATCTCGATTGCGCCGCCGCGGTCTTCCATATCGATGCGGAGCCGCACGAGAATCGCTGCGTTCGTCGGCCGCGAGATCGCGGCAAAGCGCGGATTCGTCTCCAGACGATCCACGTTGAACTTCACCGGCGACACCGGCCGGAACGCTTGCTCGGCGTCGAACAGCACGACCTCGATCATGCGCTTGACGAGGCCGGTTTCGATCGTCGTGTAGGGTCGGCCGTCGACGCGCGTCGCGGTCTGCCCGCGCCGCCCGCCCAACAACACGTCGATCATCGCGTAGATGAGATTGGAGTCGACCGTGAACAGGCCGAAGTTCTCCCACTCCTCCGCCTTGAAGACTGCGAGGATCGCCGGCAGCGGGATCGAGTTGAGATACTCGCCGAAACGAACCGACGTGATGCGGTCTAGCGAAACTTCCACGTTGTCGGAAGTGAAATTGCGGAGACTGGTGGTCATCAGCCGCACCAGCCGGTCGAACACGATCTCGAGCATCGGCAGGCGCTCGTAGGAAACCATGGCCGAGTCGATGATGGCGCGGATGCCGGAGTGGTCGGCGACCGTGAGCTCGGACAGGCTGAAGCCGAGCAGGCTGTCGATTTCGTCCTGGTTGAGGACGCGCTCGGCGCCGACCTTCTCGTTGGGGTTGCTGCTGCTGTTGTCGATCATCGCCGCCCAGTCGGCGGCGACCTGCTCGTCGCTCGAACGGCGCACGGTATCCGGCGAAACGTCGGCCGTCTCCCCCGATACTTCCGTTACCGGCGGTGCTGCGGGTTCTTGTTCGTCGGCCATCGGTATACCTATTGCACCACGACTTCGCGGAACAGCACCGCGCGGATTTTCGCCGGCGCAATCGAGTGGTTCACGCGCCGCGTCAGCTCCTCACGCAGCCGAAACAGGCCCGCCGATCCTTCGAGGTCGCTTGCGCGCAATTCGCGCAGGTGCACTTGAAAGGTGTCGAGCACACGCGGCAGCACCGGACGCATCGCCTCCACGACTTTCGCGTCCTCGACCTCCAGCGTGATGCGAATGCGGAGATACTGCGGACGTTCGTTGCCCGCCGCGAGGTTGACGATCATTTCCGGCAGGTCGTGGTAGAAGGCCTTGGGCGCGGCCATTTCTTCCTTGCTCTTGCCGCCGCCGAGGAAAAAGAGCGCGCCGATCACGAGGCAGATCACGAGCAGCAGGCCGCCGCCGTAGATCATCATCTGCTTGCGGCTCATTCCCTTGATCCGGCCGATCAACCGGCCAATGAACGAGCCGCCCGCCGCGGGCTTGTCCGCGGACTTGCCGTCTTCTTCCTCTTCAAGATCTGTTGGAGCGGTGGTGACCTTGCTCGCCATGCCCGCGACCTTCCGCCGATGTATCGCGTCGGAGGCACGCGGCTCCCCAGCCGCAAGGCGCCCCCCAACGCATCGAAGCGAACGCTAGGGGCAACATGGTTAATGAATGTTTGACGCCGGCAATTCTTGCCGGGTCGACCCTGCCGGCCGCCCCGTCCTGCCCGCCCGCGGATTCAACTAAACGACTGAAAACGCTGCACTAAGCGGCTTGGCACAAGTCCTGCCATGTTCCCCGCGGGCCAAGCTGGGGAGCTGTGGGCCCAAGGGGAGCAGACGATGGAGAACGCGCTTCTCGTCGGTCTTTCGCGCCAGGTGACGCTGCGCCGCGAGCTCGACGTCATCGCGAACAATCTCGCGAACCTCGGCACGAGCGGGTTCAAGGGTGAAAACGTTCTGTTCGAGCAGTTCCTGGCCTCGGGCGCGCGCGAGGACAATTTTGAATCGCCGCTCGACCGCCAGATCGCATTCGTGATCGATCGCGAGACGCGCACCGACCTTTCGCAGGGCGCATTCGAGCAGACCGGCAGCGCGCTCGATGTCGCCATCGACGGCGAAGGATTCTTCGTCATCGAGACGCCGCAGGGCGATCGCTACACGCGTGCCGGCGGTTTTTCGATCAACGCGACCGGCGAGCTTGTCACCGCGGCGGGATACCGCGTGCTCGGTGAAGCGGGGCCGATCGTGGTCGACCCGAACGACACCAACATCGCAATTGCCCGCGACGGCACGATCTCAACGCCGGCGGGCGAGCGCGGCAAGATCCGGCTCGTGCGCTTCGAAAATCCGTCGCAGCTGACGAAGTTCGGCGACAATCTTTTCTCAAGCGAGACGCCGCCCAACCCCATCGACCCGCGCACGCGCGTCGTACAGGGATCGATCGAAAAATCCAACGTGCGGCCCATCCTCGAGATTGGCCGCATGATCGAGGTCACGCGGGCCTACACCACACTTGCCAATCTGATGAGCCGTTCCGACGAGCTGCGCCAGGCTGCGATCGAGCGGCTGGCCGAGGTTCCGGCGTAACGGCGCATTGACGATCAGGGGAGATAGAAATGCGCGCACTCTATACAGCAGCCACCGGGATGATGGCCCAGGAACTCAACGTCGAGGTCATCTCCAACAATATCGCTAACATGCGGACCACCGGATTCAAGCGCCAGCGCGCCGAATTCCAGGATCTGCTCTACCAAAGCCTGCGCCGCGTCGGCACGGTGACATCCGACCAGGGCACGCGGCTTCCCGTCGGCCTCGACATCGGCGCCGGCGTCAAGGTCGTCGGCACGCCGCGCATCATGACGCAGGGCAACGTGCTGCAGACGGAGAAGCAGCTCGACGTCGCCATCCGCGGCGAGGGTCTGTTCCGCATACAAATGCCGGACGGACGCATCGCCTACACGCGCGCCGGCTCGTTCGAGATCGACGCCGAGGGCCGCCTGGTCACGCCGGAAGGCTTCGTCGTCGACCCCGTCATCACCATCCCGCAGGATGCCGCGAGCATCACCATCAACCAGCAGGGCGTCGTCCAGGTGCAGCAAACCGGACAGACGGCGCCGACCGAGCTCGGTCAGCTGCAGCTCGCCCGCTTCGTTAACAAGTCGGGCCTCGAGCCGATCGGCGACAACCTGTTCCTCGAGACCGCGTCGAGCGGAGCGCCGCAGCCGGGAAACCCCGGCACGGACGGCATCGGGACGCTGCTGCAAGGTCATCTCGAGCAGGCGAACGTCAATCCCGTCACCGAGGTCTCCGACCTGATCGCGGCTCAGCGCGCCTACTCGATGAACGCGCGCGTCATCACCGCAGCCGACGAGATGCTGCAAGCCACCGCGCAGATGCTGCGCTGAGGAGGCCGATCATGAACCCGCGACTCCTTCTTCCTGTGATCGCCGGCCTCTTCCTCCTGCTCGCGACCGGAGCCGGCGCCACCGGCCTTTCACCCGCCGTGCCCACGATCAAGGTCGAGGCGACGATTGCAAGCGACGTGGTACGGCTCGGCGATCTGATCGACAACGCCGGACCTGCGGCCGCGATTCCGGTATTCCATGCGCCAGATCTCGGCGCGAGCGGCACGATCCAGACGCACCGCGTGCTCGAGGTGGCCCGTCAGAACGGGATCGCGCACCTCGATACGCGCGGCCTGCAGGAGGTTACGATTTTCCGCGCCGCGCGCATGATCCCGATCGCCGATCTCGAAGCGGCGATCGCCGAGGCTGCGGTGCGGCATCTCGGACTGGCCGGCACGGCCGACGTTTCGATCCGCTTCGATCGTGACGTGCGCGCGATCCAGATCGAACCCGGCGCGGTCGAGGCGCCCCGCATCGCGCGCTTCGCGTTCGATGCGCACACGGGCCGCTTCGAAGGCTTCGTCGACGTGCAGGGCAGCCTCTCGCTCCGGCGCAACCCCGTCCGCCTCACCGGCTCGCTCGTCGAGACCGCAGAGATCGTTGTCGTCGCGCGCGCGATCAATCGCGGCGAGACGGTGCGCGACAGTGATATCCTGGTCGAGCGGCGCCCGCGCACCGAGATCGCCTCCGACGTACTGACCAAAACCGCGTTGGTCGTCGGCCAGGCCGCGCGGCGCGCCTTGCGCCCAAGCCAGACCTTGCGACCGGCGGACCTGATGAAGCCCGATCTCGTCGGCCGCAACGAGATCGTCACCATCGTGTTCGAGGTGCCCGGCATCACGCTGACCGCCCGCGGAAAGTCGGCCGACGCCGGCGCCGAGGGCGACACCGTGAGCGTGCTCAATCTTCAGTCCAAGCGCGTGCTGCAAGCGACCGTACGCGGGCCCGGCCTTGTCGTAGTCGGCCGCGCCGGCACGACGATCGCCGATGCGACCGGCGGTACGCGATGAGTTGGAACCGTTGTCCTCAACCTGTGCCAAGCGAGGCGGCCATGTCTGCAAGTCCGCATCCGAGAAGTATCATTCTCGCGGCGCTCACCGCGGCACTCCTTTCCGGTTGCAGCGCGGTCGATCGCTTTGCCGCGATCGGCGCGCCGCCGAACCTGAGTGCGATCGAGAACCCGACCGTCCAGGCCGGTTACCGGCCGGTCAATATGCCGATGCCCGAGCCGATGCCGGCCGCCTACAGCCCGAACTCGCTCTGGCGCAACGGATCGCGCGCCTTCTTCAAGGATCAACGCGCGCATCAGGTCGGTGACATCCTCACGGTCAAGGTCAAGATCGCCGACAACGCGAAGATCGACAACGAAACCAAGCGCAGCCGCAAGAGCGAGGAGGACGCCGGTGTCGACGACCTGCTCGGTCTCAGCAAGCTGCCGGTCTTCAAGAAGGTGCCGATCCCGGGCAAGGTGATCGACACGAATTCCACGGCCACCACCGAAGGTAAGGGCTCGGTCAACCGCAAGGAAGACCTGCGCACGAACGTGGCCGCGGTCGTCACCCAAGTATTGCCGAATGGCAACCTCGTGATCGAGGGGCGCCAGGAAATTCGCGTCAACTTCGAGCTGCGCGAGCTTGTCGTCGGCGGCATCGTGCGACCCGAGGATATCGAGTCCGACAACACGCTTGAATCGTCGAAGATCGCCTACGCGCGCATCGCCTATGGCGGTCGCGGTCAGATCACCGACGTACAGCAACCGAGATATGGCCAGCAGGTGCTCGACATCATCTTGCCGTGGTGAGCGCGTGATCCCGAACTTAGGGTGACGGATTTTCGGAAAAGATCACGTGCAAAACAGTTCGGAGGCGGCCGACCGTGACCCGGCTCTCGTCCTCCGGCCGTTCCCGCTCCCCGGGACGGCTATCGCGCGGCCCCCGCTGCTCCCCGCGGGGGCCGCGCTCTATCTCTCAGGGCTTTGCGGCCAGGAGCGACACGCTTTTCACCCCGAACTTCTTGCTTGCGCCCTTGGCGTTGTCCGAGATGAATTGATAGGCGGGATTGTCCTCGAATTTGACCACGCGCAGGCCGGCCGCTTCGATGTCGCTGCGATAATTGTTCTGCTGCGCCGCGCCGCCGATACACGCCGCCCACAGGGTCGAATTGCAGACGATCGTTTCCGGGAGCTGCACTTCGGTCACGATGTCGGAGAGCGCGAGCCGGCCTCCCCGCTTGAGGAGGCGCGCGGCCTCGGCGAAGACCTTGGACTTGTCCGTCGCCAGATTGACCACGCCGTTGCTGATCACGACGTCGGCCATCGCGTCGGGCAGCGGCACGTTTTCGATGTATCCCTTGATATAGCGGATCATACCGAAACCGGCGCCGTCGCGCAGCCGCTCGGCCGTCGCGCGCTGCTCGTCGGTCATGTCGACGCCGATCACCTTGCCACGCGGACCGACCTTCAGTGCCGCGATGAACGTGTCCATCCCCGAGCCGCTGCCGAGGTCGATCACGGTCTCTCCCGGCTTGATCGCGGCGAGATGGAAGAAATAGCCGACCCCCGCGAACGACTCGATCGCTTCTGCGGGGATCTTGTCGAGATCGGCCGGCGGATAGCCGAGACGCTCGGCAAGCGCGCGTCCCATCTCAAAATGGAATTCCCCGTGCGGATTCTCGGCGACGTCCCGGTACATGGATTTCACTTTCGCTTCCAGTTCGCTGGGATCGAAAGTTACGGCTGTCGTTGCGCTCATGGTCGTAGTCTCCCGAGATCGATCTGTTCGAATTTGACTATCTGGTCGAACCGGCGACGGCCGCGTCCTTGCTCATCATCGAACGCAACGCCAGCAAGGCGCCGATGACGAACACAGCCGTTGCCACATAGATCGGGCCGAGGTGCGTAACCCAGTTGTGCTCGAACGTGCCCGTGTAATGATATGGTAGCGCGATGACCAGACCGACGACCGGCGATGCGACCGCGGCGATCCAGGCCCACCATTCTCCGCGCCGGACGCCGTACCAGGACAACGCGGCTACGGCGATTCCCGTCGCGGCAATGAAGCCGGCCGTCGCGACGTGCAAGTGCCCGATGTAATGCATGACGGCCGGGTTCAATTTGTTCAGGTCACTGGGGGACACGCCGTTAATGCTGTCCACTCCCAATTCGAACCCGCCACCGCCAAAATTCCGGAACAAGAACACGATCGCGTAGCCGATGAATGCCAAGCTCGCGATCAGCATCAATTGCGCCCCTGCTCTGAGGCCAGAATCCTCGGTTTTCATGTGTTCCCTCCTGCCAGAAGAGTGTTTTCCGCTGCCGTACACGGCTGCTATACATTTCCCTCCTTACGGCCGAGGCAGCGGCCGGTGAATGACCGGCGCGCCGTATTCCTTGCTCGATCCGCCGGTCGGGAACCAACTGATGAACGCGCTTCTGGACGTGCTTCGTACGATGCGCCTCTCCGGCGGCATTTTTCTCGACTGCGAATTCACGGCGCCCTGGTGTGTGACCACCACGGCGATCGGACCTGACGAAGCCGGTCTTCTGGCCATGCCCGTGCCAGCCCACGTAATCGCCTATCACTACGTCACCCGCGGCCGCATGCTTCTGCAGTTCGGGCGACAGCCGCCGGTTTCGGTTGACGCGGGCGAGATCGTCGTCTTCCCGACCAGCGACGACCACAAGCTCGGCAGCGACATGAGCTTGAAGCCGATTGGTGCCAAGAAGCTGGTTCTTCCGCCCTCGAACGGCGGCATGGCGCGGATCGACCACGGCGGCGGCGGCGCCAGCACGCACATCATGTGCGGCTTTCTCGGCACCGATACCCCGAATGATCCTCTGATCGAGCTCTTGCCCGACGTGCTCAAGCTCCCCGTGCAGGAGGGTGCGTCAGGCGACTGGATCGAAAGTTCGTTGCGCTTCGCCGCGCAGGAAATGGCGTCAGGCCGCGCCGGGTCGCCCGCCATTCTTGCTCAGCTCGCCGAATGCCTGTTCATGGAGGCGGTTCGCCGCTACGTCGACTCGATGCCGCCGGTCGAGCGCGGATGGATTGCGGGCCTGCGTGATCCCGCTATCGGGAAAGCGCTCGCGCTGCTTCATGCGCGCAAGGACTATCGCTGGACTACGGATGAATTGGCGCAAGAGATCGGACTGTCGCGTTCCGCCTTCGCCGATCGATTCACGCGCGTCATGGGTGAGCCTCCCATGCGCTATCTCGCCAAGCAGCGATTGCAGCACGCGGCACGGCGATTGCGTTCGTCGCACGAGCCCGTCGCGCGAATTGCCTTCGAAGCGGGTTACGAGTCCGAGGCGGCGTTCAGCCGTGCGTTCAAGCGCGAGCTCGGCGTTCCGCCGGCGATATGGCGCGCGCAATCATCGGATGTTTCGCCGAGCGCGGGTTAAGGGGCGGGGTCGCGCTCCATTTCTGTAGCGTCCCGTTTCGCGGTCGCGAATCGGTGCTTGTTTACCGCGCCTCGCCCCTGATGCCTTCGTGTTTCAAGTAGTCGATCTCGGACTTCTTGTCTCCGGCGCTCAGCTTGCTCGGCGCAGCGCCGCCTTGCTCGTCCTTGAACAAATTGGGAGCGGCGAATTCTCCCGGTCCTTGCGGCTTCAGCGGATTCGGCAATCTCGACAATGGCCGCCTCAGCGTCGGCGCGGTGGCTCCGCGCCATCGCGTGACGCCCCGCTACGTGCAACTGCTGTTCGAGCGCGAAGGGACGACGTTCTCGGAGTACGTTCTCAACAAGCGTCTCGCGCGCGCACATCGGATGCTCGCCGATCCGCGCTACGTCACCTGGACCGTGACGGACGTTGCATTGGAGGCCGGGTTCGGCGACGTGTCCTATTTCAATCGCCGCTTCCGCCGGCGCTATGGCGCCAGGCCCACCGACGTGCGTTACGGTTAGTCGGGCCGTTTGCCAGTCGCGGGAGACTTGGCCGGATTCGATGTCGGGCCGAGAATGAAGGGGCGGTCCGGGTCACCGTGGGACTCGATCGTTTTTTGCTTGATCGTGAACGAGTCGATCTTGTTCAGGCGCGCCGACGGCTCGCTTGGCTGCAAGCTGCGCGACAGCGTATCGGGGTTGAAGCCGCTCCCCGCCGACGTTCCGCCTCCCGGCGCCCGTAGCTGCACCCCGTTCGGACTGAATAAGGTGTAGTTCGTCTTCGGGTCTGCGAGTGCGGCGCCGCTCGCGAGCACCGCCACGGCGATCACCACAGCGACTGCGAGAGTCGAAAGGAAGACGCGGGTCATCGCGTGTCTCCTTTTCTGACGTCACCATCGTGTACTGCATTGTACGACAAATCGGCGCAGGTGCGCGTGACATTGTGGCGGACTGAGCGACCCGCTTCCCTTGAAGCGACAAACAAAGTGGAATCCGGCGCCGCCCTAGATAGTTCTCCTGGCTTCCTTCCTCGCACCGCCCGATGGTCTCGCGCTCACTTTCCGCCACAGTTGTCGCCAAATTCGAGCGAATCGACTGATTCTTTGTAGCCGGTGGAACCCGGAGCAGGTGTACCGGTTATGCGTGTTGCGGCTCACGAGGGATCGAGTGCCTTACATCTACAAGGGAATGATGGCCGGGGTCATGGGAGCGCTTGTGCTCTCGGCCTACCTGCTGCTGAACATCGAGACCGGGTGGATGCCCGCGCTCGACTTCGTGTCGCTCGCCGGAAATCTCACCGGCACCGGAACGACCGGCGGCTGGGTCATTCACTTCCTCGTGGGCGCGATGCTCGGCGGCCTGTTCGCTTGGCTCGATCCCGATCTTCCCGGTGACAGCCTGCGCCAACGCGGGATGATCCTCGCGGGCCTCGCCTGGCTGCTGATGATGTTCTTGCTGATGCCGCTCGCGGGTTACGGAGTGTTCGGGCTGAATCAAAGTGTGTTGCTGCCGGTCGGCGCACTCGTGCTGCACATGATCTTCGGACTGATCATGGGCGGCACCTATGGCTGGCTGATCCTGCAGGCCCTGCCGCTGCGTTATCGTCACGGGCGCAAGCGCACGCCCGCGATCGCACCGCCCGACGAGTTTTCTGTGCAGCTGCCGAAGCCGACGGTGAGTGAGTCCGCGCGCGCCCAAGCCGAGCCGGAGGTGTACGTTCCCCCGACAGTGGAAGTGGTCCGGCCGTCGGTCGTCCCCCTTGTCCCGGGCGCAAAAGCACCTGTCGTAAAGATAGCGCGGCAGAAGCTCGCCGCTCGCCGGCCGACAAACGGTGCGCCCGCCGCGAACGCGGACAGGAAGTCGAAGGTCGGACCGTTGAATGGCGGATCAGGTTTGGCCGCGAAGTCAACGACGAACGGCTCTTCGGACCAGCGACGCCCGGGCGGCTGACGTCCCGCGCGGCAACATTGGCGAAAATAAAAAGCCCGGTACGAGGTCGGGCGTTTCGGAAACTTCCGAGATGATCCGCGTCTGCTATTCGTCGCGGTAGACGCGTTCGCGCCGCTCGTGCCGTTCCTGCGCCTCGATCGAAAGCGTCGCGATTGGACGCGCCTCGAGACGGCGGATCGAAATCGGCTCGCCCGTTTCTTCACAAAATCCGTACGTACCGTCGTCGATACGGGTGAGTGCGGCGTCGATCTTCGCGATCAGCTTGCGCTGCCGGTCGCGCGCGCGCAGCTCGATCGCGCGATCGGTCTCCGACGACGCGCGGTCGGCGAGATCCGGATGATTCTCGCTTTCGTTTTGCAGGTGCTGGAGCGTTTCGCGGCTCTCGCGCAGAATGTCCTCCCGCCAACGCATAAGCTTCTGGCGGAAGTATTCGCGCTGACGCTCATTCATGAAGGGCTCTTCTTCGGACGGGCGATATTCACGGTCCCTCAGAACGACCATCGACATCTTTTTCCCTCACCCACGCTACCCCCGTGGCGCGGGCTTATAGCCATCCGCGTCGCCCCCGACAACAGCGAACCGCGTCGCCCGCGCGTCACGAAACTTTTTTTCGTCGGTCGTGGAATAGGGCTTGACTAGGCGGCCGGCGCCGCAATTGGCCTGCGCTTGGCGATTTCGACGGCGACCCGTACCCCGATCGCATCCAGAACGTTATCGAGGCCGCCCTCCCCGCTCCGTTCCGCGAGTCCCTGGAGCGTCACTTCGAGTCTCCGCAGTGTGTCCAACCCGACACGGCCCTCCAGAATTTCGACCTTGAGCGCGTCGAGCAGATCCAGCGCCGAGGAGCCCCGCCGCGCGAACCGGCGGCGCCGTTCGACCGCGTCCTCCACCCCCTGGAGGGCAAGCAGCGCATCGACACTCTGAATCCCGAGCGCCGCACCCGCCGCAGACGCCGACTTGGTGGGCGCCGATCCCTCGAGCGAGAATCCATTGCCGCCGGCAACCCGCCGGCCCGAACCGACAGCAGCCGCGCTATTTTGCGCTGCGGGATTGATGCGCATCGATGCCCCCCGGTCTGCGTTGCGAACGCGAGAACCCCCGGGTAGAAGTTCCGTCTTTATGGTTAAGGCGCGGTTAAAGCCGCCGGCAGATTTTGCCGCTCCGGCAAGGCACGCCGAGTGCAAATCGCGGCACGCCGCGCCGGCGATCTAAAAAATCCAACCGGATCAATTGCTTGATTCAAAGCTCAGCTTGGCACGCCGCTCGCATAGCGTGAACCGGTCACGTTCGACCATCGACAAGCTGGGGAGCCCGGTCGATGCACTTAAAGAATCTAATGGTTCGCGCCGCGGCGCTGCTTGTGATGCTCACGGTCCTCTGCGGCGCAGCCGAGGCCGGCTCGCGCATCAAGGATCTCGCCGACATCGAGGGCATCCGCGACAACCAGTTAATCGGCTACGGCCTTGTCGTCGGCCTCAACGGAACCGGCGACGGCCTCAACAACTCGCCGTTCACCCGCCAGAGCCTGCAAGCGATGCTCGAGCGGCTCGGCGTCAACATTCGCGGCGCGCAGCTGCGCACGGGCAACGTCGCGGCGGTCATGGTCACCGGCAATCTGCCCGCCTTTGCGACGCAAGGCACGCGCGTCGACGTCGTGGTCTCCGCCCTCGGCGACGCAAAAAGCCTGCAGGGCGGCACGCTGCTCGTGACCCCCCTCCTCGGCGCTGACGGCAACGTCTACGCGGTTGCGCAAGGCACGGTCGCGGTCGCGGGGTTCCAGGCCGAAGGCGATGCCGCAAAGATCGTACGCGGCGTGCCGACCGCCGGCCGCATCACCAACGGCGCGGTGGTCGAGCGCGAAA
>DATBJU010000093.1:0-7932 GCA_036556265.1 Xanthobacteraceae bacterium
ACCTCGCCTGACGCTAAGTGAGTTCAATATTCCGCGCCCGCCGGCTCCGCGTCGCTGCCGCGCAGCGACCAGGCGGTGTACTCCTCGCCCTCGGTGCCGCGCAGTGTCCAGGCCGCGAACTCGGCAGCACCCTCGCCCCACATCGCATACGGCGCGGCGAAGAGCTTCACGCCCTCGGCATCGAGCGCGTAGAGGGGCATGTAGTGCCGCAGGTCCTCGGTCTCGGCGACTTGCCCGCGGCGATTGTCGAGCACGAGCCAGCGTCCCTCGAAACGCGCGGCGAGCACCGCGTGATCGATGCGGATTGCGGTATCGCGAACGAGCACGAGGCGGAGATCGGCTGCCCCGAGGCCGCTCTCGCGCAAGAGCTGATATTTCGCGATCGCGTACTCCTCGCAGTCGCCGCGACCGGCGGAAAGGGCCGCGAGCGGCGCCTGCCAGCGGTCGGAAAGACCGTGCTGCTCCTGGTCGCTGACGTAGCGGATCGCACGGTTGACGAGGCGGTTCGCGGTCTCGAGTTGCGCGCGGCCGGCTTTCGATTTCGTATCGTCGAGGATCGCGAGATAGCGGCTCGCCGCCTCGCTGCAGATCTTGCGATCGCGGCACTGGGCGATCTCGGCCGCTTCCATGGCGAGATCGGATTCCAGCCCGCGCCACTTCGACCAGAGCAAGCCGTCGGGCGCGCGGAACGAGTAGAGCCCGAAGGGCTCAGGCCCGGGCGCGCCACGGCGGGCGGCGGGGCCCGCATCGGTTGCGGTCGCCTCGACGGCCGCGGTGCGGCCGCCAGTGCCGGCGGGGTCGTTGTCGCGCTTGTTGAGAATCTCGTTGATCGTGAAGAAGCGTGCCGGGCCCGGCGCAGGCGGGCGTACATCCGTGCGCGCTTCGGGTTCCGGTGGGCGGCGCGCCTGCGGCGCCGAAGCGGCGGCTACGTCGCCGCGAAGGCGCGCGTCCTTCGCCGACGCGCCCGCGCCGAATGCGAGCAACAGCGCCATGGCAAGCGCAAGCGCGCTCGCGTACCAAAGATACGCGTGAAGCGGCACCCGCAGCAGCGTGCGGACGTAGCCCATCGACGCCCCTCGATCCGGGGCGGCGGCAGGCGTCTTACGCGCCGGTCCACAGCCCCCTGTGAGGGCATCAGGACTAGGCGCCGGGCCTATTCGGGCGGGTTAAGGAGGGGCGGATGCCGCGCCGCCGAGCGCGAATTGTGCAGGGCACGGTGGACGGCGCGTCACCGCCGCCTTGCGTGATTGATTCAAATTTTATGGAAGTGCCACGTGAAACGGCGCCTCGACCGTTTCCCGGGCGCAGCGCAGCGTGAAACGCTGCGCTGCAGACCCGGGACGCACTTTTGCCGCGAAGCGTTTGGGCCCCGGATCAGCGCTGCACCGCTACGCGCTGCAGCGCATCCGGGGCACGCGAGATCACCGCTCCCGTAGTGCCTCGTCGCGCAGGAGCCGCGCGGGCTTGAGCAGATAGTCGAGCACGGATTTCGTACCGGTCAGCACCTCGACCGTCGCCACCATGCCGGGGATGATCGGCAGCGGCGTCTCGGGCGTGCCGAGCGCGTTTTTCTCGGTGCGCACGATCACGCGGTAGAAAGTCTCGCCGATTTCGCCCTTTTCGTTGCGCTCGGCGATCGTGTCGGCGGAGATGCGCTCAACCTTGCCCTTGAGCGAACCGTAGACCGACGGGTCGTAGGCGGTGATCTTGACCACCGCATCCTGGCCCGGGCGGATGAAGGCGATGTCCTGCGGGCGGATGCGGCCTTCGACGAGGAGGGTGTCGTCGAGCGGCACGATGTCCATCACGTTGCTCGCCGGCTGCACCACGGCGCCGACGGTCGTGACGTTCAGCTTGTTGACGATGCCGTAGACAGGCGCGCGCAGCTCCGCACGACGCACTTTGTCCTGCGCACTCTTGATGGTCTCGTCGAGCACGGCGAGATCGCCTTTGGATTTTGCCAGGTCCTCCTCCACCTGGGAGGCGAACGAGGTCTTGACGTTGGTGAGCCGCGAGTTCGTCTCGGCGAGCTGACCGCGCGTCTCGCTCGCCTGCCGCTCGAGGCGGATCATTTCGATCTCGGGCACGACCTTCTGGGCGTAGAGCTTGCGTGTGATCTCGAGCTCTCGGTTGAGAAGCTCGAGGTTGTTCGTGAGCCGCGACTGCGCCTGTTGCAACACGTCGACGTCCTGGGCGATCTTTTTCGTGCGCGCCTCGAACACACTCAGTTCGGTCGCGACCACTTTCGGCGCGAGCTCGCGTAACACCGGCTCGAATACGGGCCGCTGCGCACCGTTCGCCTCGGCTTCAAGACGCGCGACGCGCGCGGCCATGGCGGCACGGCGCTCGCGCACCTCGCCGAGCTGCGCGGCGAAGTTCGTGTCGTCGATCCGCATCAGGGGCTGGCCCTTTTTTACGATCGCCCCTTCCTGGATCAGGATCTCCTGCACGATGCCGCCCTCGAGCGACTGCACCACCTGCATCTGCTGCGAGGGAATGACGCGGCCCGAGCCGCGCTTGACTTCGTCGAGGATCGCGAAGTTCGCCCACACGAGGGCGCAGAACAGCATCGCGCCGATCGTGATCAGCAGCATGCGCGCCGTGCGGGGCGTTCTCAGCTCGACTGCGGCACGGACATCGTTGACGTAGGCGAAATCAGAGTGCCGCATCGGCCTTGCCTTCGGCGCCCTTTTGCCTCGGGTCGCGCCCCGATGCACCGCGCAGCCGCGCAAGCACCGCATCGCGCGGACCGTCCGCGACGAGCCGACCCTTGTCGAAGAGGAGCAGCCGGTCGACGAGGCCGAGCAGCGATGGACGGTGGGTCGATACGATGATCGTCATCTCGCGGGTCGCGAGTTCCTTGAGCCGCTCGAGGAACTCGGCCTCGCTGCGAACGTCGAAGTGCGCGGTCGGCTCGTCCAGGAACAGGATTTTCGGCTTGCGGATCAGCACGCGCGCGAGCCCGATCGCCTGCTTCTGGCCGCCGGAAAGGCTCCTGCCCTGCTCCGCGATCGGCATATCGTAACCCTGCGGATGGCCGGCGATGAAGCTCTCGACGCCGGCGAGGCGCGCGGCGGCGATCACTTCGTCGTCGCTCGCGGCGGTGCGGCCGAGAGTGATGTTGTCGCGCAGCTTCCCGTAGAAGAGATCGGTGTCCTGCAGCACGAAGCCGATACCGGTGCGGAGATCTGCCGGGTCGTACTGCCGTGCGTCGATGCCGTCGACATAGACGCGCCCTTCCTGCGGCTCGTAGAAGCCGACGAGCAGGCGGCCGACCGTGGTCTTGCCCGAGCCGACGCGGCCGATGATGCCGACGCGCTCGCCGGGCTCGATCTTGAACGAGATCTTCTCGAGGGCGTTCTCGGGAGCGTTTGGGTACTTGAACGTCACGTTCTCGAAGGCAACGCGCCCCTGCTCGATGCGGCGGGTGACGTAATTGCGGCCGATCGGCCGCTCGCGCTCAAGGTCCATGACGCGGTCGATCGCCTTCAGCGCGGTGAAGGTCTGCGTGCCGCGCGTAATCACAGCGGCGATGCCCGCGATCGGCGCCATGGCGCGTCCGGCAAGCATCGAGGCGGCGACGAGTGCGCCCATGGTGATATCGCCGTCGAGCACGAGGAACACGCCCCAGATTACGATCGCCATGGTGGTGATCTGCTGCGCGGAGCTCGCCGCAGTGAGCGCGAGCGAAGCCCAGAAATGCACATCCTCACCAGAGCGGGCGGTCGCGGCAATCGAGCGCTCCCAGGCGCCCTGCATGCGGGCTTCGGCGCCAGTCGCGCGCACGGTCTCCATGCCGGAGAGCGCCTCGACCAGCACGCCGTGGCGCGCTGAAGATTCCGCCTGCAGCCGCTTCATGGCGCGGTCGAGCGGGCGCTGCAGCGCGAGACCGACGCCCAGCATGAGTGGAAGCATGAAGGCCGGCACGAGCGCCAGCGGACCGACGATCAGGTACAGCACAGTGAGGAAGATGACCGCGAACGCCAGATCCGTGATGGCAACGACGGTACCGGAGGTGAAGAAGTCGCGCACTGAATCGAAGTCGCGCAGCTGGTTGGCAAGGATGCCGACCGACTGCGGCCGCTGCGCCATCTTCAACGACATCACGTGCTCGAAGATGTTTGCGGCGAGCACGACGTCGACCTGCTTGCCGGTCATGTCGATGATCCGGCTGCGCACGACGCGCAGGATGAAATCGAACACAATCGCGATGCCGAGGCCGAAAGCGAGCGCGATCAGCGACGGAATGGCGCCGTTCGGGATCACCCGGTCGTACACGTTCATGATGAAGAGCGGCGTCGCGAGCGCGATCAGGTTGACGACGAGCGCCGCGACCGCAACGTGGCTGTAGTTGTTCCAGAATTTGGAGACGACGGACCAGAACCAGTGCGTGCGCGGCAAATCGCCTGCCGCGACGGCACGCGCATCGGCCTCGGGAACCGGCCGCACGAGGAAGCAGTAGCCGGAATATTCGGGCTCGGGTCCGGGACGTGCCTCGCCGCCCGTGCGCGAGGGGTTGATGACCTTGGCTTTCTTCGTGGTGCGGTCGATCTCGACGAGGATTCTGGTCGTGCCGTCCTTCATCACGAGGACGGCGGGGAGCACGAGCGCCGGAATGTCGGAGAGATCGCGCTTGATCGCCTCGGCCTCGAGGCCGGCACGCTGAGCGGCACGAGGAAACAACTTGATGTTCAGCTTGCCGTCGCCGATCGGGAGACCGGCGAGCAATGCTTCGCGGCTCAGCGCTCGTCCATGACGCGCCGCGAGGTACACCAAGGCATCGGCGAGCGGATCGGAAGTCCGCGCCTCAGGTACTGGTTGTTCTATGGCCGGAGCACGCGCCTCGCCGGGCGCCCGCGCATGCAAGTTCACGGCGCCTCCCGCATTCATCTCCTTAGATTACAGGAAATCGACCCCTGATACCTCCGCCAAATGGGAACACCGTAAATGTGGCGGGCTCGTGCGAATAGCCCCGTCCCGCGGTAGCCATTAACGAAAGGACGTTAAGGCGCAGGCCGCTGCGCCCGTTTCGGCCGCATAGGGGGCCGTCAGTTGCCGAGGTTCTGGAACGCCGCTCCGGCGGCACCGGCGGCAGCCGGCGCAAACGAAAGCGCCGTGGCCGGCCAATAGCCGCTATCCCGCGCGCTATCGTTGGCGAAGGGGAAATGCTGCTTGTTGCCCGTGTCCGCCGTCTGGACCTGATCCTTGACCGCCGGCGCCGCAACGCCCGCCTGGTAGGTCGGCCAGAGCTGCTGGATGTCGGAGACCTTGGTCTTGGGTGCGCTCCACCAGGTTGGCAGCGGCCATGTGGCGCCCGTCTTCGGCATCGGCTCAAAGGTGCTCAACGGCTCCGGACCGGGGCTGGGCAAGCGCAGCAATACGGGCGGAAGCTTGGTCGGGTAGAGCCCCAAGGGCGCCATGCTGAGCGGTTCCGCCTCGCCGAGCGTCGGCGCCTTCAGGAACTCGGTCAGCTTGCCCATCGCGGCGAGCAACTGATAGTCGGCGAACACCGCGACGCCGCGCGTCGACACGAGCGACACGAGCGCGTTGAACAACTGGTTCTCGGCGTTCAAGAGATCGATCAGCGTGCGCTGACCGAGTTCATATTCCTTCGTGTAGGCGGCCACCACCTTGCGAGCGGAGTCGACTTGGCGGTTCAGCGCCGCAGAGCGCTCGGAGGTGATCGTCCGCGCAGCCCAGGCCTGATCGATCGACTCGAAGGCCGCCCGCTGCAGACGCGCATGGCGCTCCATCTGCTCGGCGGTGCGCTCAGCCGCTTCCACGCGACGCCAGCTGGTCTGGCCGCCGGTAAAGATGTCCCAGCGAGCAACCACCTTGCCGCTCAACTCATCGCGCGCGCCGTTCATATTGTCGGTGTTGATGCCGTAGAGCGCGGAGCCTTCAAGCGTGATCGTCGGTCCGAACTGACCGGCGGTCGCGTCGAAGCCATGCCGCGCGGCTTTGGCGTCGAGGCTCGCAGCGAGAATCGTCGGATTGTGCCGGAGCGCGACGGCCAACGCATCGTCCTTGGACCCGGGGAGGCCACGCAGACGTCCCGGGAAGCTCAGGTTGAACGGCTCAAGACCGACTGCGTTACGATAGGTCGCGCGGGCTTCGTCGAGGCGCTGACGGAATTCGGCAAGCGCAGCTTCGGCGGATGCGACGCGTTCTTGCGACTGCTGCAGATCGCCTTCGCCGGTGCGGCCGCCTTCGAAGCGAGCCTTGACGTTGCTGAAGATCCCGCGATGTGTCTGCACGTTGCGGTTCGCAAGATCGACGAGCTGCAGATAACGCGTGACGTCGATATAGGCTTCGGCCGCGTCGAGCGCGGCGAGTTCACTGCGCTCAAAGACGCGAGCGGCAGCTGCGTCGGTCCGCGCCGCGTGGCGCCAAATCTCGTGGATGGAAGTGAAGCCATCGTACAGAAGCTGACGGACGGAAACCGATGCCTCGCGCCCGCTCACCCATTTGCCGTTGCCCAGCGGTGGGACCGGCTGGTTGTGACGCTTGAGACGCTCGGGCCCGATCGATGCCTCGATCCGTACCTGCGGCAGCAACGTGCCCTGGTTTTGTCGAAGTTCGGCCTCCGTCGCGCGTCGGTTCGCAGCCGCCTCACCGATACTGGGGTGTGTCTGCACGGCCTGAAGAATTGCGTCGACGATGGAAAAGCCTTTGGCTTCCGCCGGTCCGATGGCAGCGGCAGCGCACAGCGTCGCGCTGAGCGCAGTACACACGAGTGGCCGCATCTGACCGCCCCCCATAAGCAGCCGAGCCCGCTTTTTATCTAGTGGAACGGTATCAAGGGGTTTCGAGTCTTTCAACGCGTTCGGGCGAGCATACACGCCATTTTCTCGCCTTCTTGGAGGATGTGGCAGAATTGCCATAGCTCTAGGCTACTGAAATTATTAGCTTTGTCGGCTCCTGCCGCGTTGCGGAATGTGACGAACGGAGGACGATTCGTCCGAAAGCCGCTCGCTTCGTCGAACCTGTCCCTGACGGCGAGGCCAGCTGCACCGACTGAGCCTGGCGCGAATTCGCGCGCGACGATCGCGGCCGGCGACGATCGGCGAAACCGACGGCCGCTTCCGTCGATCAGGCAAAATGCGAGCCCCAGTTTGCTGGGTTCCGCCGACTTTGCTCTAATGCGTTTGACGAAGGCGGAAGGCGGAGAAAGGCCGCCCGCGCCAGGGGCCTGAGGAAGCGCGATATGGATCGCTGGCTACAAAGAGTGCTCGCGAAACTTGTCCGCCGCGGGACGCTGAAGGTTTCAACGGGCCCGGGTCGTTCGTTCGTTATCGGCGACGGATCCGGCGAGCCCATCGAAATTTCATTCAAGAGCACGTTCGTGCTGCTTTCCACTATGGCCAACCCGGAACTGAAACTCGGGGAGGCCTACATGGATGGATCGATGCGGATCGAGCGCGGCTCGATCGCAGACTTCCTCGAACTCCTGCTATCGCAGGCACAGAACAAGCCGCCACTCGCTATCGGAATTCTCATCAACGCCTATCACTACGTCTTCCGACGTGTCGCTCAATTCAATCCTCGCGGACGTGCCAAGCGCAACGTAGCCCACCACTACGACCTCGACGGGCGGCTCTACTCTTTGTTCCTTGACTCCGACCAACAGTACTCGTGCGCATATTTCGAGAAGCCCGATTCATCGCTCGACGACGCGCAGCTCGCCAAGAAACGGCACATCGCCGCGAAGTTGCTGATGGATCGCCCCGGGCTTTCGGTGCTCGACATCGGTTCGGGGTGGGGCGGGCTTGCTCTCTATCTCGCGGAGGCCACCGGCGCGCATGTGCTCGGAGTGACGCTCTCCGAAGAGCAACTCGCGGTCGCAGGGAACCGCGCCGCGGAACGGAAGCTGGAGGCGCGTGTAAAATTCCGGCTCGAGGACTATCGCGACGTAGTGGGCCGGTTCGACCG
>DATBJU010000094.1:0-3293 GCA_036556265.1 Xanthobacteraceae bacterium
CCGGAATGCTTGCCCATGACGAGCGATGTCTGCTTCACGCCGACATCCTCGGGCCGCATGATCTCGTAGGTCTGCGTGTGCTTGAGCATGCCGTCCTGGTGGATGCCCGACTCGTGCGCGAACGCGTTCCGCCCGACGATCGCCTTGTTGTACTGCACGGGGAACGACGTCACCGCCGAGACGAGTTTCGATGCGCGCATCAGCATGTGCGAGTCGACGCCCGTGTGGAACGGCATCACGTCGTTCCGCACGCGCATCGCCATCACGACTTCCTCGAGCGAGGCGTTCCCCGCCCGCTCGCCGATGCCGTTGATCGTGCACTCGATCTGCCTCGCGCCCGCAGAAACGCCGGCGAGCGAATTGGCAACCGCCATCCCGAGATCGTCGTGGCAATGCACCGAGAACACGGCCTTGTCGGAATTCGGCACGCGCTCGCGGATCAATTTGATCAGGGCAAAATACTCTTCCGGAACCGTGTAGCCCACCGTGTCGGGGATGTTGATCGTAGTGGCGCCCGCCTTGATCGCAGCCTCGATGCAGCGGAAGAGAAATTCGTGTTCCGTGCGCGTCGCATCCTCCGCCGACCATTCGACGTCGTCCACGTGATTGCGCGCACGCGTCACCTGCTGCACGACCATTTCATAGACTTCCTCCGGGTCCTTCTGCAGTTTCCATTTCATGTGGACCGGGGAAGTTGAAATGAACGTATGAATGCGCGGCCGCCGCGCGTGCTTCACGGCCTCGGCGCAACGATCGATATCCTTCGGCGCTGCGCGGGAAAGCCCCGCGATCACCGCATTCTTCGCGCGCTTCGCGATCTCGGCGACGGATTCGAAGTCGCCCTGCGACGCAATTGGGAAGCCTGCCTCGATGATGTCGACGCCCATCTCGTCGAGGAGCTCGGCGACTTCGAGCTTCTCCTCGAACGTCATGGATGCGCCCGGGCATTGCTCGCCGTCGCGCAACGTCGTGTCGAAAATCCGCACCCGATCCTTGTCGGTGCTCGTCGAATTCGCGGTCATTGGCTGTGTCCTTCTCTCGCTCGCGCCCTTCTCAGAGGGCACATCCGGGGTTCACTGCTTCATCCCCTGAGTGCCCAGGCGCGTGCGCCCGGCCGGCCCTCAGGGGCGGCGAAGGAGCAGCAGTCCGGCGAGAATGAGAGTCTGGCCCGAGATCGCGGCGGCGATCGGGTTCGCGGTGCGGCCTTTGCAGTTCGAATTCACGGCGCTCGCGTCCATCTCTCGAATCGACCGCCAGTTTTCGCCCCTTTGATTACGAAAGGGTGAAACTGGCTCCTTTGCTTCTAGCCGAGTTCGCCGCAGGCGCGCAAGCGGCCGCTCGAACGCCTATTTCCGCGCCTTGATCCAACCGGTGACGGTCGAGACAACTGTTCCGTCGATTCCGGCGAAACCATGGGCGCTCTGCGCTTCGCACGGATCTCCCGTTCCCTGCGGCCCATCGAGAAAGATGATGTCGAGCTTGCCGCCGTGCCACTGGCGGAATGCTTCGATGGTCGGCGGCGCGGTGTGCTTGCACTGATCCTTCTTGTGGCCCACCACGAGGAACGGAAGCTGCGCCTTTGCCGGACTGTTGTTGAGCGTCTTCTGGAAGCTCGGCTGCTCGTCGAGGCTCATGAGCATCGGTGCGGTCAGCACCATCGCGTCCGGCCGGCCAGCGCCGCTCGCCTGCGCCAGCAATATCCCGGCCGAAACCGCACCGCGGCTCGTGCCGACGATCGTGACCGGCGCCTTGATTCCGCGCGCGTATGCAACCACTGCCGCAAGGTCCTGCCCATGCTGTGGGCTGAACCGATAGCCGCTCTTCGGACTGGATGGCGTGCCCATGTCGGGCGCGGCATCTGGGACGATCGTGACGAAGCCCGCAGCGGCGTAGGCGGCGCGGGTCCGGATCACCTGATTTCCCGCGCCCCAGCCGATCTTGCCCTCCGGGCTGATCGCCAGCACGCCTTGTCCGCCCACGAGTAGGATCACGCTGCCAATCGGATTGGCCGGCTTGATCACGATCGCCCGGATCTTCTGGCCGCGCGACGGAATCTCGACTACGGACGTCGTTTGCGCCTGGGCCGGGAAGGCCGCCAACGCAAACAGCAGGGCAAGAACGCTCGCACGCATGGGCTGAAATCTCCGCTTTGCGGCGCGACCTTGTCCAGCCGTGACTTGCAGTTCAAGTTTCGCCGGCCGACTATCGTGTCGCCGCCCGCACCTCTCGTCCGGAGCATCCATGATTCACGTCCTTCCCGTCGCCGCGATCATACTATTGCTCGCGGGCTGCGCCTCCTCCGAACGGATGAGCCCGAGCACCTCCACTCCTGCCGGGCCGAGCGTGATTTCCGGATCGGGTGCGGCGAGGCCGGCTGCGCCGGTGGTTGCGGGTCCGCCCGGCTGCGCCGGACCGATCGCAGAGTACATTCAGATCATCGATGCAGACGCTGAGAGTGGGCACTTGAACCCGGGCGTCTACAATCGCGTCACCACCGAGCTCGGCCCGGTGAAGCAGGCCTGCGCCGCCGGGCGTGAGGCAGAGGCGCGGAGCCAGCTCGCCGCGGTGAAGGGGCGTTACGGCTATCGCTGATCCTTTTTCGTGCCGGCAACGTCTTCGGCAAGAAGCGCCGCGCGCGCCTTCTTCAGCTCTTCCAGTGCGGCGCCTTCAACTTTCGGAAATTTGAGGTCAAGAGCCCCCAGCCGGTCCACGATCGTCCGCGCGACAGCGAGCCGCGTGAACCACTTTCGGTCCGCAGGTACCACGTGCCAAGGCGCGTCCGGCGTGCTCGTGTTGCGGATCATCTCTTCGTACGCGTCCATGTACTTGTCCCAGAGCTTGCGCTCCTCCACATCGCCCATGGAGAACTTCCAACGCTTCGCCGGCTCCTCGATCCGGTCGAGGAAGCGTTTTCTCTGCTCCTCCTTCGACACGTGCAGGAAGAACTTCAGGATCACGGTCCCGCTGCGTGCGAGATGTCGCTCGAACTCGCGGATATTCTCGAACCGTTCCTGCCAGAGCCTGTCGGTCACGAGCGCTGGCGGCAGTTTCTGCTTCGCGAGCAGCTCGGGGTGCACTCGCACCACCAGCACCTCTTCGTAGTGTGAGCGATTGAAAATTCCGATCCTTCCGCGCTCCGGCAGCGCCCGCGCCGTACGCCAAAGAAAATCGTGATCGAGCTCCTCTGCGCTCGGCGCCTTGAACGAATGCACCTGACAGCCCTGCGGGTTCACGCCCGACATCACGTGCTTGATCGCGCCGTCCTTGCCCGCCGCATCCATCGCCTGAAAGAT
>DATBJU010000095.1:0-16584 GCA_036556265.1 Xanthobacteraceae bacterium
GTCGTTGCTTCGCTCACCTTCCAGATCGTGATCGTCGCAGCGGCATCCTATCTCGTCTGGTTCGCGCTGATCCGGATCTATCCGGCCTCCACGCTTTCAGCGTTCACCTTCCTCACGCCGCTGTTCGCGCTCTTGTTCGGCGCGGCGCTGCTCGGCGAGCGCGTGAGCGCAGCGCTCGTCGTTTCTCTTGCGCTTGTCGCGTTCGGGATTTGGCTCGTGAACCGGCCGCGCCGGGTTAGCGGCTCGATTCCTTGAAGTCCACGTCGGCTTCCGTGCCTGTCCGCGTGACGTGGTCCTGCAGATCGGCGATCGAACCGAAACGCACGGTCCCGATCGGCAGCTCGGCTTCGATCGAGCCATCAGCATAAAGCGTATAGGCCATGCCGCCGATCACGCCGGATCGCACGACGGTAGTATCGGGTTCGGGCGGATCGGAGGGCTTGACTTCAACGGGCCGAAAACGCGGCACGGTGTTGTCCGGCAACACGTCGCGAGGACGCGGGCGCGCGTCCGGCGGCAGCGGCAGTGGCGGAGGAGGTAACGGCAGGATGCTGGAACGCCTGGATCGGGGAGCTTCCTCCCTGCGCGTGGAAGGGGACGCAGGACGCGGCCGCCCTTGATCTTCGCCGGCAAAGTCGGCGCCGGGTACACCCGCGCCATCGCGGCGCGGCCGTGCGGTATCGTCACCACGGGAGGTCGCAGCGTCGCGCCGGACTCGCATCTGATCGTCGGAAGCGAAACTCGGCTGCCCGTCACGCCGCGGGCGGCCCGGTTCGATTGACTCCGCAAGGCGATCGCGAAAGCCGCGTCCGGATTCCTCGATCCTGTATCCCGAAGACGGGTCGCGGCGCGCCCGAGCGGCCAGCTCTTCCGGGAGATCCGCCGGCTCTTCGCCGGAACGCCGTATCTCGGTCGAGGGCATTCGCCCGGTCGCGGCCACCGGCTCTGATGCAACCGGCCTTTTTCTCTGCTCGATCGCCGGCCGGCGCGCTGCTTGCGCGGCGAAAACCGCGTCCAAACGATCAAGCAGCTCCTGTACTGCATCCAGGACGAGGCCGAGGCCGATGAGGACGAGACCACCCACAAGCGAGATCGCACCGCTCTGGATGAGAGTCGCGCCGAGCGACAATCCCAGCAGCCAATCCGGCGCACCCGCGGCAACGCCGGCCACCCCCAAGAGCGCGAGGATGGCCCCGACGATTATCAGCACTTGTGGCATCAAATGCCCTGCTCCGGACGCCCAACGCGGCATCGGCACCCGCTCGACCTATGAATTTCCTCCTTCCGGCGTGGCAGCGGAAGGCGGCGAATCGGCGGCACCCAACATGCAGTACCGCTGCACTCGGAGCGGAACAATAGTAGATTGTGTCGAGTTCCGTTTTTTGCAGGATCGTTCGATCCGGGCCATAAAAGGCCGATCGACCCCACTTTTTACGTCCGTGAGGAGAGACCCCGATGCCCTTCAGCTTGCCCGACCTGCCTTATCCCCACGACGCCCTCGCGCCGTACATGTCGAAGGAAACGCTCGAATACCATCACGACAAGCACCACAAGGCCTACGTCGACAACGGCAACAAGCTCCTGGAAGGCTCCGGCCTCGAGACCAAGAGCCTCGAGGAGGTAGTGAAGGGTTCGTTTGGCAAAAACGCAGGGCTCTTCAACAACGCCGGCCAGCATTTCAACCACACCCACTTCTGGAAGTGGATGAAGCCGAAGGGCGGCGGCAAGATTCCAGGCGAACTGGAGAAGCGCATCGCCGCGGACCTCGGCTCGGTCGACAAGATGAAAGAGGACTTCATCCAGGCGGGCGTGACCCAGTTCGGTTCCGGCTGGTGCTGGCTCGCGGTGAAGGGTGGGAAAATCATCGTCAGCAAGACGCCGAACGGCGAGAATCCGCTCGTGCACGGCGCCACACCGATTCTCGGCTGCGACGTCTGGGAACACTCCTATTACATCGACTACCGCAATCGGCGACCCGACTACCTCAAGGCGTTCGTCGAGAATTTGGTGAACTGGGAGTACGTCGCCGAGCTCGCCGCAAAGGCGAAGTGACGCCTTCGTCATCCCGGGCGAGCGAAGCGAGACCCGGGATCGTTTTCAATAGCTTACACCGGACGGTCCCGGATCGCGCAACGCAAGCCGGCTGCTGCCGACTTGCGCACTTTAGACTGCCGATCTCGGGTGAACCCGAGATCGGTGGCACGTCCGGGACGGCGTTCAACTCGCCAATGCCGCCAAGATCCGCGCCCAGCTGCGCGCGCCCTTCTGAAACGATTTGAGATCGTACTTCTCGTTCGGCGAATGAATGCGATCGTCGTCGAGGCCAAACCCGACCAGCAGGGAATCCATACCGAGGTCTTGTCGGAAGGCGCCGACGATCGGGATCGAGCCGCCCGATCCTTTCAGTACTGCAGGGCGCCCCCATTCGTCGGCAAGCGCCGCGCGCGCCTTGGCGAGATAGGGCGAGTCGAGGGGAAGCCTGAGCGCCGGGCTTGCGCCGTGCGAAAGGAACTCCGCCTCGCAGTCTGCCGGCAGCCGCTCACGTACGAAGGCGCGGAATTTCTCCCGAACGGCCGCGGGATCCTGGTCGCCGACGAGACGGAACGAGACCTTGGCCGAGGCCCTGGCCGGGATCACCGTCTTCGACCCCTCGCCCGTGTAGCCGCCGACGATCCCGTTCACGTCGCAGGTCGGTCGCGCCCAGATCTGTTCCAGCACGTTGCGACCCTGCTCACCGGCCGGCCGCTTCAGTCCGAGATCGCCGAGGAATCGGCATTCGTCGAACGAAAGCTCGGTCCATTGCTTGCGGACTTCCGGGTCGAGCTCGCCGACACCGTCATAGAACCCGGGAATTGCGATGCTGCCGTCGGCGGCGTGGATGTCGGCAAGCACACGCGCGAGCACGCGGATGGGATTGATCGCAGCGCCGCCAAAGAGGCCCGAATGCAGGTCGCGGTCCGCGCCATGGATGATGACTTCCTCCAGCACGAGGCCCCGCAGCATCGTCGTGATTGCGGGCGTGTCCGCGTCCCACATGTCGGTGTCGCAGACGAGCGCGACATTCGCCTTCAACTCCGCCTTGTTCGCGTCGAGGAACGGCTTGAGCGAGGGACTGCCGGTTTCCTCCTCCCCCTCGAACAGGATCGTCACAGGCAGCGGCAATTTCTTTTCGATTTCGATGAAAGCGCGGCAGGCTTCAATGAACGTCATCAACTGGCCTTTGTCGTCGGCCGTGCCGCGCGCCACGATCTGCTTGCGCCCATTCGCCTCGACCACGCGCGGCTCGAACGGCGGCGTCTCCCAGAGATCCGACGGATCGGGCGGTTGCACGTCATAATGACCGTAGAACAGGACGCGCGGCGCACCGCTGTTGCCCGCATGCGCGACGACCATCGGCCGGCCTTTGGTCGAACGCACGCTCGCATCGAAGCCGAGCGCGGCGAGCTCCTGCGCAAGCCAGTCAGCGGCGCGGCGGCAGTCAGCCGCAAACGCCGGGTCTGTGGAAACGCTCGGAATCCGCAGCAGCGCGAACAATCGCTCGAGACTCCGGTCCATATTCCGATCGATCGCTGCGAGAACGGCGTCGAGCGCCATGCAAAACCTCCGAAAGCGCGCGGAAGCTAGCAGCCGGCCGCCGACAGGCAAACCGTTGCGTACCGTACTCTCAACTTTCCTGAATTTCGGCGATCGTCGCTGCGTCAGTTACAAGATTCGTGCCGTAGCGTCGTTCGGCGCGGCGAACCTTCTGAAGGATCGACCCGATGCGCCGGTAGAGCAGTCGCGGAGCGACGGGCACTCCGACGACTGCGCAGTAACCGCTCGCGCCGGCGGCCTTGATCATCTCGTGCGTCGGGTCAGCGGCCAGCAGGATGCCAGGGGTCCGCGCGGGATCGAAGGGGTTGCGCGGGATGCGGGGCCCAACGGGAACAAGTCGCCGCGGATCGACGACGCAGAGATCGGGCGCAGTCGCCGCGCGCCGAGCCTCCTCGACAGACGAGGCGGGGTACACGTACTTCAACCCGAGCGCGGCCAGAGCCACACACAGAAAGTTCCGATGCGTCGGATCGGCGTCGAGAACGACGATCCGAGCAGACGAAAGCGCCCTCATCCGCCCCCTCACGATTTCGTGAGCTTGAGCGTAGCAAAATCCGGTTCGATGGCAATGGGTTGCAGGCCCGAACTGGCTCAGCGTCGCAAGATGCCGCCAAGGGTGCCGCGCACGATGGCCCGGCCCACCGAGCCGCCGATCTTGCCCCCGAAGCTCTTGCCAAGGTCGGCCGCGATCTGCCCCGCCACGCGGTTCGTCACCGTGCGGGTGACTTCCCGCGCGATGGTTTGAGTCGTGGTCAGGCGCTCGCCGCGCTTGCGGCTGGTGCCGAAGATCGACCCGAGGAAACCGCCAATACCTCCGCCTCCCGAGGCAGCCTCCTCCTGTTGCTGGGCTTCAGCCATCTTCGCCTGGGTCTGCTTCTGGAGCCTTTCGTAGGCGGAATCGCGGTCAATCGGCGTGTCGTATTGTCCGCGCACGGGGCTCTTGTTGACGATCGCGCGCCGCTCATCCGCGCTCACGGGACCTAGGCGCGCCGACGGCGGCCGCACCAGGCACCGCTCGACCATCGAGGGAACGCCCTTGTCCTCGAGGAATGAGACCAACGCCTCGCCGACACCAAGCTCCGTAATCACCTGCGCCGTCTTGAGCTTCGGATTGGGGCGGAAGGTATCGGCCGCCGCCTTCACCGCCTTCTGATCGCGCGGCGTATAGGCGCGCAATGCATGCTGAACGCGGTTCCCCAACTGTGCGAGCACCGTATCGGGCACGTCGAGGGGATTCTGTGTGACAAAGTAGACGCCCACTCCCTTCGATCGGATGAGCCGGACGACCTGCTCGATCTTCTCGAGCAAAGCCTTAGGCGCTTCGTCGAACAGGAGATGCGCCTCGTCGAAGAAGAAGACGAGGTTGGGCTTTTCCGGATCGCCGACTTCAGGCAGTTCCTCGAACAGCTCCGACATCAGCCAGAGGAGAAACGTCGAGTAGAGCCGGGGCGCGCTCATCAGCTTGTCGGCGGCGAGGACACTGATCACGCCGCGCCCGTCGCGGTCCGTGCGCATCAAATCCTTGATCTGCAGGGTGGGCTCGCCGAAAAACTTTTCGCCGCCCTGGCTTTCCAGCACGAGCAGCTGCCGCTGGATCGCACCGACGGTTGCCGATGTCACATTTCCGTAACCGGTGGAAAGGGCGGCAGCGTTCTCTCCGACAAAATTGATGATCGCTCGCAAGTCCTTCAGGTCGAGCAACAACAAGCCCTGCTCATCCGCTACGCGGAACGCGATATTGAGCACGCCTTCCTGCGTCTCGTTGAGGCCCATCAACCGCGACAGCAACAGCGGTCCCATTTCCGAGACCGTGGCGCGGATCGGATGCCCCTGCTCGCCAAACAGGTCCCAGAAGATCGCCGGGAATTCGTCGGGCTCGTATTTGATGCCGACTTCCTTGGCGCGCTTCAGCAGGAAGTCCTTGCCTTCGCCGGGCGCGGCGATGCCGGACAGATCGCCCTTGATGTCGGCTGCGAACACCGGCACGCCGGCCTGTGAAAAACCTTCGGCAAGCACTTGGAGAGTCACCGTCTTGCCCGTGCCGGTCGCGCCCGTGACGAGGCCGTGCCGGTTCGCGAGTTTGAGGGTGAGGTACTCGGGCTTTCCGCTCTTGCCGACGAAGATCTTGCCGTCGGAATCCGCACGCGCCATGTCTGCTCTCCGCAACGCCCAGCGGGACCTTATATTCCGCCGTCGGTCACGACGCCACCCGACCGATTGCGCTGCAACAACATCGCGAGCGTCTTGTCCAGTCACAACTTGGCCTGTGAATTGTTTGCGCTTGTGCCGGACGGAGACAGCCGCACATAATCGGACCGGCACAGGCGGGGCGATAGCACAGGCGGGGTGCTTTCATGTCATATCCGATCACCGACATTGAGGGCATTGGTCCGGCGGTCGCGTACCGGCTGAAAGGGCTGCGCATCCGCACGACCACTCGCTACCTCGAGGCGGCAAAGAACCCGCGCGGCCGCAAGGCGCTCGCCGAAAAGACCGGCGTCGATGCCGGGCGCATTTTGAAGTGGGCGAACATGGCCGACATGATGCGGATCAAGGGGATCGGTGAGGAATACTCGGAATTGCTCGAGGCCGCCGGCGTCGACACCGTGCGCGAGCTCAAGCATCGCAATCCGAAAAATCTCGCTCAGGCCATAGCGGCGGCGAACGCACGCCGTAAGCTCGTGCGGCTTCTTCCGAGCGAAAAGAGGATCATCAAGTGGATCGCGCAGGCGAATGCTCTGCCGCTGAAAATCACGTACTGATCCACCTTACAACCTACTGTTTTCTCACATTTTATTCTCGTTCTGGACGGGCCCTCGCGCCGCGCCAGCATGTTACAATTAATTATGCTTGACCATCAGTCTGCCCGGACGCGCACCGCGCGCGTGTTCGACATTGCGACGGCCCGCCGACCACTCGTCATGGGTGTCGTCAATGTTACGCCGGACTCCTTTTCCGACGGCGGGCAGTTTCTCCAGGCGCCGCGTGCCATCGCCCACGCGAAGCAGCTCGCGGAGGACGCCGCGGACATACTCGACGTGGGCGCCGAGTCTTCGCGACCCTACGTCGGCGCACAGCCGGTCGCGCTCGAGGAGGAGCTCGCGCGCCTCTCGCCGGTTCTGCCCGCGATGATCGACATCGGCGTTCCCGTCTCCATTGACACGGTGAAGGCGAAGGTCGCCGCTTGGGCGCTCGAACAGGGTGCGGCCATTGTGAACGACGTGTGGGGCTTGCAACAGGATCCGGATATGGCGCGCGTTGCGGCCGAACACGAGGCCACGGTCATCGTTGTGCACAACCGCGAGACTGCAGACGGCGCGATCGAGATCATCGCAGACATCAAGAAGTTCTTCGCCCAGTCGCTCGAGATCGCCGAACGAGCGGGCATCGAACGCGGCCGGATCGTGCTCGATCCGGGCATCGGGTTCGGCAAGACCCCCGAGCAAAGCATTCAGGTGATCGCGAGGCTTCAGGAATTCCGTTCATTCGGACTACCTTTGCTCGTCGGGCTTTCGCGCAAGCGTTTCATCGATGCGGTCTCGCCTGCCCCGCCGGACCGGCGGCTCGGCGGTTCGATCGCCGGCAATGTGCTGGCGGTTCTTGCCGGAGCCGACATCGTGAGGGTGCACGACGTCGCCGAAACGGTGCAAGCGCTGCGCGTGCTCGCCGCGGTGCGGGGCGCGCAATGACCAGGGGCACGATCGAAATCGCGGGCCTCGTGCTGTTCGCCCGCCACGGCGTTCATCAGTCGGAGCGTGAGCACGGCCAGCGCTTCATCCTCGACATCGTTCTAGAGACAGATTTCGCGGCGGCAGCGAAGAGCGACCGCCTCACGGATACTGTGGACTACGGCGAGGTCGCCGCCGTGGCCGAAGCTGCGTTCCGCGACCGGCATTTCTATCTGATCGAGGCGAGCGCGTCGCATGTTGCCGGCGCTATTCTCGCGCACTTTCCGCGCGCACACTCGGTGCGCGTCACGGTCCGCAAACCGTCGGCACCGGTGCCCGCCGCGATCGACCACGTGGCGGCGACTGTCACGGTCGCCCGCAAGCGCGATGGCTGAGGTCTTCGTCGCACTTGGCAGCAACCTTGGCGACCGTGCAGCGAACCTCGCTGCCGCGCGCGACGCGCTCGCGCGCATCCTTATCGAGCCCGCGCTGTCCTCGATTTATGAGACCGAGCCCTGGGGACCGCCGAACCAGGGTCGTTATCTCAATCAGGTGATGCGCGGGACAACCGCGTTGGCGCCACGTGACCTTCTCGAAAATTTGCAGGACATCGAGCGCTCGCTCGGCCGCGACCGTCGGCGCGAGGAGCGTTACGGGCCGCGCACGATCGATCTCGATATCCTGTTGTATGACGATCTCGTCGTCGAAGAGCCGGGCCTGCAGATCCCGCATCCTCGTATGATGGAGCGCGCGTTCGTGCTGGTGCCGCTCGTGGAGATCGCGCCCGATCGCGTGGTGCACGGCGTTCGCATCAAAGACGCGCTGGCGCGGCTTGATCGAGCCGGCGTGGCTATTTCACCGCAAACCGCCTAGTTTTCTGACGATGAGCGATCTTGCACTCGCGTCCGAATTCCCGTCGGCAAGCCGAGAAGATTGGCTCGCGCTCGTCGAGAAGGCGCTGAAAGGCGAACGCTTCGAGCGCCTGCGCTCGAAGACCTATGACGGATTGATCATCGAGCCGCTCTTCGACCGCGCTGCGAAAGCGACGCCACTCGCCGGACGCGCGCTTGGCGCGGCGTGGCAGATCATGCAGCGCGTCGATCATCCCGATCCTGCGGTGGCGAACGCGGAAGCGCTGCATGATCTTGAGAACGGCGCGAACGGGCTTTGGTTCGTGTTCTCCGGATCGGTGGGCGCGTACGGCTATGGGCTGGATGGATCCGAGGCGGCGATTGCGCGTGCGCTCGAAGGCGTTCATCTCGACGCCGGGATTTCACTGGAGCTCGATCTCAGCCTGCAAACCAAGGATGCGGGGGCGATCATCGGCGCGCTGGTCAAGAAGCATGGCTTTTCGCCGGAGAAGATGGACGTCCGCTTCGGCCTCGATCCGATCGGCGCGATGGCGGCCGGCGGCGGCAGTCCGCTCACCTGGAAAGCGCTCGCGCCGGTTTTCCACGCGACGGTCGATGCGGTCGCGAGCCAGGGCTTCAAAGGTCCGTTCGCGGCCGCGGACGGACGCATCGTCCACAACGCATGCGGTTCAGAGGCGCAGGAGCTGGCCTTTGTGCTCGCGGTCGCGGTCGCATACTTGCGCGCGCTGGGCGATGCGGGCGTCAAGCTCGAAGACGCGCGGCGCATGATCTTCTTCCGACTGTCCGCGGACGCCGATCAACTTCTCACGCTCGCCAAGTTCCGCGCGCTGCGGAAACTATGGGCACGCGTCGAGGAAGCGGCTGGCCTTTCGGCGCAGCCCGCCTTCATCTCCGCCGAGACTGCCTGGCGTATGGTGACGAAGCATGACCCCTACGTGAATATGCTGCGCGCGACGATGGCCGTGTTCGCCGCCGGGCTCGGCGGAGCCGACGCGGTCAGCGTGCTGCCCTTCACAGCGGCGCTCGGACTGCCCGACCGTTTCGCGCGGCGCGTTGCGCGCAATACGCAGCTGATCCTGCTGGAGGAGTCGAACCTCGCGAAGGTGGCCGATCCCGCGGCCGGTTCGGGTGGCATCGAGGATCTTACGTCGAAGCTCTGTGCGGCCGCATGGACGCTATTCCAGGAAATCGAGCGCGCCGGCGGAGCGGCGGCCGCGCTGGAGCAAGGCCTGGTTCAGAAAAAGGTTGCGGCCGCACGCGCGGAACGGGAGAAGGCAATCGGCGAGCGGCGCGAGCTGATTACGGGGACGACGATCTTTCCCAATCCCGACGAAGTGCCGGTCGCGGTATTGCAGGCGACGCCTGTCGTCGTGCCATCCGTGCCAAGGGCGATCCAGTTCGCCCCACTTCGGGCCATGCGGCTTTCTGAGCCGTATGAATAGCTTAAGTGGCGTGTGATATAAGGCGTCGGAACTCGCGGATCGAAAGCGATGAGCCGCCTGCCCGATTTCACCAAGACCGAGTGGCGCGAGCCGAAGCTCGTGGCGCCGCGTGCGGGCAACGACTTCTGGCTTACGCCGGAAGAGATTCCGGTGAAGGCGGTCTACAGCGCGAGCGACCTCAAGGGCATCGATTTTCTTGATACTTGGCCCGGCATCGCACCGTACCTGCGCGGGCCCTATCCGACCATGTACGTCACGCAGCCGTGGACGATCCGGCAGTACGCCGGCTTCTCCACGGCGGAAGATTCCAACGCGTTCTACCGACGCAATCTTGCAGCGGGACAAAAGGGCCTCTCGATCGCGTTCGATCTCGCGACGCATCGCGGCTACGACTCCGACCATCCGCGCGTCGCCGGTGACGTAGGAATGGCCGGCGTCGCGATCGACTCGATCTATGACATGCGCACGCTGTTCGACGGCATTCCGCTCCAAGAGATGACCGTCTCGATGACCATGAACGGAGCGGTGCTGCCGGTGCTCGCGCTCTTCATTGTCGCGGGCGAGGAACAAGGTGTACCGCCGAAGCAGCTCGCGGGCACGATCCAGAACGACATCCTCAAGGAGTTCATGGTCCGCAACACGTACATCTACCCGCCGGAGCCTTCGCTGCGGATCGTCTCGGACATCTTCGCCTACACGGCGGCGAACATGCCGAAGTTCAACTCGATCTCGATTTCCGGCTATCACATGCAGGAGGCGGGGGCGACGCAGGATCTCGAGCTCGCCTACACGCTCGCGAACGGCGCCGAGTACGTGCGCGCGGGCCTGAAGGCTGGCCTCGACATCGACCAATTCGCCCCGCGCCTCTCCTTCTTCTGGGCGATCGGCATGAACTTCTTCATGGAAGTCGCCAAGATGCGCGCGGGGCGCATGATCTGGGCGAAGCTCATGAAGGCGCACAAGCCGAAGGATACGCGCTCGCTGTCCCTTCGCACGCACTGCCAGACCTCCGGCTGGTCGCTCACGGCGCAGGACGTATTCAACAACGTGATTCGTACCGCAGTCGAGGCGATGGCGGCGACGCAGGGACACACCCAATCGCTGCACACAAACGCGCTCGATGAGGCACTCGCGTTGCCGACCGATTTTTCGGCGCGCATCGCGCGCAACACGCAGCTGTTCCTGCAGCAGGAGAGCGGAACGATGCGTATCGTCGACCCGTGGGGCGGATCGTTCTACGTGGAGCGGCTTACCTATGATCTCGCTAAAAAGGCCTGGGAGCACATCCAGGAAGTTGAAGAACTCGGCGGCATGACGGCGGCGATCGAGGCGGGGCTGCCCAAGCTTCGCATCGAAGAGGCCGCCGCCAAGACACAGGCGCGCATCGATTCCGGAGCGCAGACGGTGGTGGGCGTCAACCGCTATCGCCGCGATCATGAGACACCGATCGAAGTACTCAGGGTGGACAATTCTGCGGTGCTTGCGCGCCAAATCGAGAAGCTCAAACGGTTGCGCGCGGAGCGCGATCCGAAGGCGGTCGCGGTGGCGCTTGACGCGCTGACGAAGGGAGCGGATACCGGCAAGGGCAATTTGCTCGCGCTCGCAATCGACGCGGCGCGCGCAAAGGCCACGGTCGGCGAGATTTCCGGCGCGCTTGAGAAAGTCTTCGGCCGGCATCGCGCCGAGACGCGGGCGATCACCGGTGTCTACAAGCGGGAAGCGGGAGCGATGAGCGACGCGGTCCATCGCGTGCAGCGTCTGGTCGAGGCATTTGAGGCCGAAGAAGGACGGCGGCCGCGCATTCTCGTCGCCAAGGTGGGCCAGGACGGCCATGACCGCGGACAGAAGGTGATCGCGTCCGCCTTCGCGGACCTCGGCTGGGACGTGGATATCGGCCCCTTGTTCTCTACCCCGGGCGAGGCCGCCCGACAGGCGGTTGAGAACGACGTGCATGTCGTCGGCGTCTCGTCGCTTGCAGCCGCGCATCTGACGCTCGTGCCCGAGCTGAAGCGTGCCCTCGAGAAGGAGGGTCGCGGCGACATCATGATCGTGGTCGGCGGCGTGGTGCCGCCACAGGACTACGATGCGCTGAAATCCGCGGGGGCCGAGGCGATTTTTCCACCCGGCACCGTGATCGCCGACGCCGCCGAAGAGCTATTGAAGAAGCTCGCCGCTCGGCTCGGCCATCAGCGCGCGGCTGCGGAGTGAATTGGACTGTCCGCAGGGGCCGACTTGAATCAACTCCGCTCATTCCCGCGCCGCGCTGGCGAGCGAAGCGAGCGGCCAGCGCGGCAACTTCCTAGTAGCCGCGCCGGACACTCGCCCTGAACCGGGCTCGTCGGCGCGGCGGAGCGGGAATCCAGCGCTGGGTCCCCGCTTTCGCGGGGACGAGCGGAAAAACTGTCATCCCTTTGCGGGAGTGGTAAGGTTGGCCTATTCGGTTGAAACGGCTCCAGCATCCGGCCTGCCCGCCGTCGATCGCTATCTCGCCGACGGCTATCTCGACGTGCGCGGCATGTCCTCGCGTTTCGCGGCGGCGATCGTCGGCGCGACGATGCGCATTCAGTCAGAGAACGGAATCGGGGGCCATGCCGCCGAGATCGGTACGTTCGAAGGCCGGTTCTTCATCGCCCTCGCCCATGCGTTGCAGCCGAGCGAGCGTGCGATCGGCATCGATCATTTCGAATGGCCAAATGCGGGCGTCATCGACAGATTCAAGGAGAACCTCGCCCGGCATGGCCCGAAGGACGAACGCGCGATCGTACTGAAGGCCGACAGTCGTACGCTCAGGCCCGAAGAGTTGCTGGGGAATGCTCGCGGCAAGCGGATCCGTTTTTTCCATATCGACGGCGAGCACACACCGGATCATCTGTCCAAGGATCTGGCGCTCGCGCACGCCACACTCGACCCTAAGGGTGTCATCTGCCTCGACGACATGCTGCATCCCGGCTATCCGATCCTTGCGCTTACCGTCGACGCGTATCTGCGGAAGCATCCCGAGATGCGGGTTTTTTGCGTGATCGATCGCGAGGACATCGTCGCCGCGGCGAAGTATATGATCTGCCGAGAGGAGCACGTGGCGTTCTACGCGGACGCCCTCACCCGCACATTTGCCGCGCATGTCTGGCCGCTCGGCGCGGACTTCGGCGCTTACCATGCGCTCGTGCTCGCGCCGGAGCCGAGGCTTGCCGATATCGGCTGATGCCGAGGGATGAGCTAAAGTCAGGTGTGAAGGAGTGATTCATGCGTATCGTCCGGACCCTCGTGCTTGTCCTCGCCGGAGCACTGCTCGCGGGCGGCTGCGTCATTTCGCGGGCGCCTCTTCTCGGTTCGGCCAGCCGAGTGGTGCCGTTCGAGTCGGGAACGCGCTTTCGCATCTATGAGCGCGACAGTGCGACCGCCCCCTGGAAACGAGACGAGAAGGATGTCGTGCTCGTAGCCGACACGAACAAGGTCGTCCGCGAATCCGACGACTCGCGCAAAGAGGACGCGGACGAGTACACGTTCCATCCGCTTGGTCCCAACCGCTATCTGGTCCAGGCGCGCTTCGGAGCGGCGCGCTATGCATACGGCGCGCTGGAAATCCGCGGTGGCGAGGGTTACGTGGTCGCTTTCCAGTGCAAGAAGATCGATGCCGCGACGCTGCGGGGCGCCGGTGTCGTTGTCTCGACCGAAGATTGCCTGCTCGAGGGCGCGCCGGATGCGGTTGGATTTCTCAAGCAGCTTGCAGTGCGGCCGGGCGAAGCGCTGATCAAGTACGTGCCGGTGAAGAAGAAGTGAGCGCCAAGGTTGCCACTGCCGATCGCGATCTCGCCAAACGGCTGCGGCAGGGCGACCGCGCCGCGCTCGCACGCGCGATCACCCTTGTAGAATCGAAAAAGCGCGAGCACCGCAACGAGGCGCAAGAATTATTGAAGTCGCTGCTGCCGGCGACCGGCAAGGCCGTGCGTGTCGGCATCACGGGCGTACCGGGTGTCGGCAAATCGACGACGATCGACGTGCTCGGCACTTATCTCACCGGCAAAGGGCGTCGCGTCGCGGTGCTCGCGGTCGACCCAAGCTCGGTACGAACTGGCGGTTCGATCCTGGGCGACAAGACACGCATGCCGCGGCTCGCGGCCGATGAGCGTGCGTTCATCCGCCCCTCGCCTTCCGCCGGGACGCTCGGCGGGGTCGCGAGCCGGACGCGCGAGACGATGCTTCTGTGCGAGGCGGCGGGCTACGACGTGGTGCTCGTGGAGACAGTCGGAGCGGGCCAGTCGGAAGTCGCCGTTGCGGAAATGACGGACACGTTCCTGGTGCTGATGCTGCCGGGCGCCGGCGACGAGTTGCAAGGCATCAAGAAGGGTCTGCTCGAGCTCGCCGACGTCGTCGGCGTCAACAAGGCCGAGGGTGAGAATCTCGCGCGCGCAAAGGCTGCGGCAAGCTCGCTCAAGGCGGCGCTGCATATTCTGGCGAGCAGCGCACGCGTCGAGGAGGCGCCCGTACTTACCTATTCCGCGATCAAAGGCGAAGGCATCGACCGATTGTGGCAAGCGGCGCTCGATCACCGCGCGATGCTGGAGAAATCCGGCCGTCTCGCTGAAAAACGCCGGGCGCAGCAGGTGCACTGGATGTGGACGCTGATCGAGGAGCGCTTCCGCGACCGGTTGCGTACCGACCCGGCCGTCAAATCCCGCCTGAAGAACCTCGAGGCGGCAGTCGCGGCCGGCAAGCTGCCTCCCGCACTGGCAGCAGACGAGATCGCGGATCTGCTCAAGCTCTGACCATGACCACTGCGCTTGTCCTCGGGTTCGGCCCGTTTCCCGGCGCGCCCAGCAATCCCAGCGCCAAACTCGTGCGCGCGTTGGCACGGCGACGCAGGCCGGCGCTCTCCGAAACGACGATCGTGGCGGCCGTTCTGCCGACGACTTACGTGGCCGTCGCCCGAGATCTGCCTGAGCTCCTGAAACGCCACGATCCCGATGTGGTCCTGTTCTTCGGGCTCGCGTCACGCGCGGAATTCCCGCGTATCGAGTCGCGTGCTGTGAACGCGGCCTCCGCGGTGCACGCCGACGCGGCGCGCTTCAAGCCATCAGCAAAGCAGATCATCGGCGGTGCGCCGGCGGCACTCCCCGTCCGCGCGCTATTGCAGCAAACGGCTGCGGCAATGCGCGGCGCGCATGTGGTAGTGCAGCACTCGCGCGACGCCGGACGCTACATCTGCAATGCAGCTCTGTTCAGTGCGCTCGACAGTGCGCGCCGTGCCGGCCGGCCCAAGCAGATCGCGTTCATTCACATTCCCCAACCGCGAACACGTGCGCGATCGAGGCAGCCGGCGATGGCCGACCTCGTCCGCGCGGGCGAAGCTGCGCTCGTTGCACTCGTGTCGGCTAACAAACGCAGTTAACGTCCCCGAACGGCACGAAGGTCCGGCACGGCGTTTGTATCCATCGACTCCCGGTCCGAACGGGAGAAACGGATGGCGATCGATCGCCGATCGATGTTGGGACTTTCCGCAGCGGGCGCGGGCAGCACGCTGCTGCCCTCGCCGAGCCGCGCGACACCGATGCCGCTCGGCTCGCTCGGCCTGGATGTGACCCATTTTGGGGTTAACCCGGGTGGTGCGGACGACCAGTCTCATGCGCTGCAACGCGCAATCGACGCGTCCGCGGCCGCACGCGTTCCGCTATGGCTGCCGGCGGGCGCCTACATTGCCGGCGATCTCGTACTGCCTTCCGGCGCACAGCTTTACGGCATCCGCGGCGCGACGCGCCTCGTGCTCGGCTACGGGGCCTCGATCTTCGCGGCATCGCGTGCCGATCAGATCACCTTGCAAGGTCTCATACTCGACGGCGACGGCCGGCCGTTGCCGGAGCACCGAGGCCTCGTCTCTCTGCGCGAAACACGCGGCGTGCGCATCCTTGACTGCGTCGTGCAACAGAGCGGCGGCACGGGGATCCACCTCGAGAGTGTCGAGGGCGAGGTCGCACACACAACCGTGCTCGGTGCGGCTCATGGAGCGATCTTCACGATCGATGCGCGCGGCCTCGTGATCGCCGGCAACACGATCCTCAACGCCGGCAACAATGGGATTCAGGTCTGGCGCTCGCGCGCGGGCGACGACGGCACGCAGGTGCTCGCCAACCGGATCGAGAACGTGGCCGCGCGCGCGGGCGGTACCGGTCAGAATGGAAACGGAATCAGCGTGTTCCGAGCTGCGAACGTGATCGTTGCCGACAATCGCATCAAGAATTGCGCCTTCTCGGCGGTACGCGGTAATTCCGCTTCGAACCTGCACATTCGCGGCAACGCGACGACGGGCTCGCGCGAAGTCGCGCTTTATTCGGAGTTCGCGTTCGAGGGCGCAGTGATCGCGAACAACGTGGTGGACGGCGCCGCAATCGGGGTCTCGATCGCCAACATAGACCACGGCGGCCGGCTTGCCGTCTGCCACGGCAACGTGATCCGAAACCTCGTGCGCAACGGCGACCGCCAGGAGGACCGCGATGCGCGCGGCATCGGTATCCACGTCGAGGCAGACACGGCAGTCACGGGAAATGTGATCGAGAATGCGGAGGCCGTCGGTATCCGTACCGGCTGGGGCATCGGCCTGCGCGACGTAAGCGTCACAGGGAACGTCGTGCGCGTTTGTCCGATCGGGATCGCGATCTCGGTCGCGCCCGGCGCCGGATCGGCGCTCGTCGCGAACAATCTGATCGTCGACGCGGCCAGGGCGGCAATCCTCGGCATGGAATGGCACAAGCCGGTGACCGGCGATCTCGCGCGCGAAGTCGAAACTCGCTACGCGCAGCTTACCGTCAGCGGCAACCGCGTTCGCTGACCTCTTGCCCTTTGAGGCGTGTCAACGCCTGGGGCTGCTCTCGCCGTACCGCAGCGTCTGCACCACGTCGTAGAGCAGCAGACACATGACCACGACGACGATAGTGATCAGCGGCGGCGCCGGCACCCACCACAGCATGAAGCCGGTGAAGCCCGCGAGCATCGCGATACCGATGATTGCCGTGA
>DATBJU010000096.1:0-5966 GCA_036556265.1 Xanthobacteraceae bacterium
GCGACGATCCCGATCGCCGCAATGACGGCCGCGAAGATCATGGTTCGCAGGACAAACAGTTCGATCAAGGACGGAGCACGCGCGCCGCGCGGCGGGCGCATGAACGCGGCGGGCGCGAGCAGCGCCACAAACAATAGCCACGGCATGAGAAAGATCGGCATCGATACGACGAGCCGCCAAAGCCCATACGCGGCACGCTCGACGTGCGACTGCGTGCCGACGATAAGATGCGAGGAGAGATCCGCAACCACGCTCCCCTGCGCCTGCGCGACCCAGTACCCGAACGGCGCAACGGCGACGGCCGCAATCAACAGCGCGATCAGGAGGCGCGTGTCGGCGAGTCGCCGGCGCATCTTCTCGAGACTCAAGGCGGCAAGTGCGAGCCCGCCGAGAAACAGCGGATAGCTGAACTTGGCATACAGCCCGAGTGCAACCGCGAGCCCCAAAACGATCGCAACGCGGACACCCGGCTTCTCGAAAAACTCGATCGTCGCATGTACGGTCGCCATGCAGGCAATCGACAGAATGATCGTTTGCGTCGCCCACTCGTGGAACGTCCATCCGACCGGATAGGAGAAGACGAGGGAGAGCGAGGCGACGGCAGCCCAGCGATCATCCTTTACCGCGGCCCGCACGGCGCCGAAGGTCGCGACACCGAGCAGCGCAATCAGCGCGTAACGGACGACGAGGTGGCTGGCGATGCCCGTCCCGAATACCTGTTGCGAGCCCCACAGCAGCCATTCGTAGAGCGGCGGCTGGCGCAGCTGGTAGCCGAGCGAGAGTGTCTGCACGAGCTCGCTCGCGCGTGCGTCGTCGAGCGTGAGGGTGCGCGAGATCGCAAGCCGTAACAGCCCGTGAGCGATCCCGTATGTCACCCAAAAGGCGACGACGCCGCGCAGCGACAAGAGTGCGGCGAGCTTGTCGCCGCCCGCTTTCGTCGTGCGCGCCCGCGATCTCAGGGCCGCGACTCCTTCGGCATCAAGACTTCGCGCGCGGCAAAACCAGGAAGTGCCTCGAACCGCTTCGCCCATGCCGCCACGTGCGGCGTCTTGGCGAGGTCGAACCCTCCGTCGGGTGCGTGATGCACCGTGCCATACACATCGACGTCGGCGATGGTGGGGGCGCCATCGACGAGCCATTCGTGTCCCGCGAGCCAGTTGTCGAGCACGGTGAGCCCGGCCGCTCCGTCGGCCCGATAGGAGTCGACCACCGGCGGTTCAGCCTTGCGGAAGCCCAGCGCAAAGGCACGCGAGCGGAAGACGCCCGGCGCCAGCCGGTCAAAGTCCCAGAACATCCACTCGCGGACGTGGGCGCGCTCCTCCGGCGTCTTTCCGCCAAACTTGCCGAGCGTGTCTGCGAGATACTGCAGGATCGAAGCCGACTGACTGAAGTGGTGCTTTCCGTCATGCAGACAGGGGACCTGACCAAATCGGTTCTTCGCCAGATAGTCAGGATGCTTTTGCTCCCCCTTCCCGAGATCGACGTGGACGTAGGAGAACGGCTCCCCGCACAGCGCCAGCATCAGCCCGACGCGATAGGTCGGCCCGGAACGGAAGTTGCCGTAGAGCGTGAAGCGATTGGCCATGGCCGGTCCCCAGCGTTTCCCCTGGAATTCGCGCAGATGCGCGACCCTCCGCCGAGGGCGGCCACTCTATAGCGTGTCCCGGCGACTTCACGATAGCGCTTCTCCCCGCGATGAGAACCAGATGTCCATTCCCTTCCGCGGCACTGCATCGGCGCCGAGCGGTAGCGCGATGGGGTGAAACTCGCGCCTCGCGGATATTCGGGCCGGACTTTCCCGCCGCGGTACTACGCCAAGCGATTTTCCGCCGACAGAGCAACCGCTAGCGTCAGTCGTACGGGCACGGAGGGCGACATGGGTGCGAAGTCACTTGGCGTAAGTGTGGCGGCCTTCGTTCTCTTCGCGGTAAGCGGTGGAGCGGGCGCACAAGACCGGGCGTTCGATTTCGCACTCATCGGCGACATGCCGTACACGAAGGTGCAGGAGAAGGAATATCAGCGCGTGCTCGCCGCGCTGAATTCCGCGGATCTCGCCTTCGTCGCACACATCGGCGACTTCCAGTTCGACGCGACACCGTACAATCGAAACCCGGCAATCGCGTCGATGCCTTGCGTCGATGAGAACTACAAGGCGATCTACGAATCGTTCCAATCGGTCCGCCACCCATTCATCCTGACGCCGGGGGACAACGACTGGTCCGACTGCTGGCCGCTGAAGGCAGCGAAAGTGGACCCGCTTGAATTGCTCGCCAAGATTCGCTCGATGTTCTTCCCGGAGGGCAAAAGTCTCGGCCAGAAACCGATCGCCGTGATCAATCAGTCCTCCGATCCGAAGTTTGCGAAGTTCCGCGAGAATTTGCGCTGGACAATGGGCGGAGTGCTGTTCGTCACGGTGCACATCGTCGGCGAGAACGACAACTTCGGGCGCACTCCGGAAATGGATGCGGAGCATGAGGAGCGGAAGGCGGCGAACATCGCCTGGCTCAGGCAGGCCTTCGCCGAGGCGAAACGCAGTAGCAGCCGCGGCCTCGTGATCCTGACCCAGGCCAATCCCGGCTTCGAGACGGTGTGGCCCGAAGGCGCCAAGACCCGCTACTTCCTCCGCTTCATCCCGCGCGGCCAACCGGTGCCGAGCCGTCCACTCGCTTTCGGCGATTATCTCCAGACGCTTGCCGAAGAGTTGGAAACCTACGACAAGCCGGTCGCATACCTGCACGGCGATACGCACTTGTTCCGGATCGACAAGCCGCTCTACAGCCGCAAAACGAACCGCTCGTTCGAGAATTTCACACGTGTAGAGACGTTCGGCTGGCCCGACTCGCACTGGGTCCGCGTCACTGTCGACCCGGCAGACCCGCAACTGTTCCACTTCAAGCCCGAGGTCGTCCAGGACAACGTCGTCAACCGCCGGCAGGCGCCCGCGAAGTAGCAGCAACTCAGTCTTCGGTACAGATCGGATCGGCCGGATCGACGCGGATCAGCGTCCACCGCATCGTGCGCGGCGTTGCGCGCAGCGTCGCCTGCCACGGCACTTCGATCGTTTCGCGCGAGCCGGCCGCAGAGGGAAATCTCTTCGCCGCCGTTCTGCCCGCAACGTTCTCGAGCGCGTCGACGGCGGCCCCACCGGCATCGTCGACGACAACGCAAGTCCTGCGTGCGGGCACCATCCGTTTCTCGGCCGCGCGCTCGGTGCTGCCCTGCCAGAGAACTTCGGCCCTCGGCAGATAAGCGCGAAGATTGCCGGCGTCGCGCGCTGAGAACGCGACGATCGTTCCCTCGGCAAGACCGCGTTGCGTGAGCGCGCCTGCCAGCGCCGGATACGGAAAGTGCGGGCCGAAGGAACGATTTGCCGAAGTTCCGCCGACCCCCAGCACGTAAATTCGCGCGCAGGTCAGGATCACCATCGCGATGACCGCTATCGCCGCAAGCAGCTCGGCCCCGTCGCGAGGCCCGCTGCGTGCAAGGACTGCAGCGGCAAGGGGGAAGATCGGCATCATGAGGAAGTTCAAGTACGGCACCGTGAAGTGCTTCACGCCGACCGCGACGATACCGGTCAGAGTGATCGCGAGGGCGATAAGCATCGTATCGCGCAGGACCCCTTCCGCCGCTCCGCCCGCCTTCGTAGGCGTGTCCATACGACGTCCCATCCACCACAGTCCGGCGATCACGAGGAACCATGGCGCGAGAAACGCCGGCATGTTGGCGAACAGGCTTCTCAGGCCCATCGCGGCGCGCAGAAGATGGCTTTCGTTCGTACGCACCAGCCTCTGTTGGACGACCTCTCCGATACTCACCGAGTGCTGGATGAACCAGAGCGCGTAGGGCAGCACGACCAGCACGGCCACCCCGAGGGCAACAAGGCTCCAGCGATTGACGAGACCCGACCGCGTCTCGCGCCTCAACAGCAACGCAACGACAAGCGCCGTCATGAACAGCGCGAACGAAAACTTGCTGAGGAAGCCCGCGCCGATTGCAACGCCGAGGTAGACGGCCGTCTTCCATCCCGGGCGCGCGACGTGGCGCAGCGCTGCGTCCAGTGTGAAGAGGCACGCGGCCGCCAGCACGACCGCCTGCGTCCCGCCTTCGAACTGGCGCCAGCCGAGCTGATAGGACAGCACTACCGAGAACGAGACCGCGGCTGACCACCGCACGCTCCCCGACGCCGCAACACTTGCCCGGTACAGCCCGATCCCGATCAACGCGATCGTGCCGTAGCGCACCAGGAGATGGCTTTCGATTCCCGTTCCCAGCAGCAACTGGGCGGAGGCGAGCATCCACTCCCAAAGCGGCGGCTGGCCTTTCTGATAGCCAAACTGAAGCCCGTGCGTGAGCGCGCTGGCGATCGCGTCGTGATAGCTCAACGTGCGGGAGAAGGTCAGCCTGACGATCGCGTTGGTGAGCGCGTACACGCACCACACGGCGACCACCCCGCGCGGTGTCAGCAGGGACGCGATCAGCGCGGCCGCCCAACCTGATCCCTTGGCGGCACGGTCCACGGGCTGTGCCGTCATCCGCCGAGCTTTCGCTTCAGCAGATCGTTCACTGCCTGCGGGTTGGCTTTGCCGCCCGTAGCCTTCATCACTTGCCCTACGAACCAGCCGAGTGCCTGCGGCTTCGTCTTCACATCGGCAACCTTGTCGGGGTTCTTGGCGATGATGTCGTCCACGATCTTCTCGATGGCGCCAGTATCGGTGACCTGCTTCAGCCCGCGCTTTTCGACGATCGCACGCGGGTCACCGCCCTCGCTCCACACAATCTCGAACAAATCCTTCGCGATCTTCCCCGAGATCGTCCTGTCCGCGATCAGGTCGAGGATCGTCCCAACCTGCGCCGCGGAAATCGGCGACGTGTCGATGGTCTTGTCTTCTTTATTCAGCCGGCCGAACAGCTCGTTGATCACGAAGTTCGCGGCGGCCTTGGCGTCACGGCCCTTGGCCACGGCCTCGAAGTATTCGGCGGTCTCGCGCTCGCTCACGAGCACCCCCGCATCGTAGGCCGACAGCCCATAGCTCTTTTCGAACCGCGCCTTCTTCTCGTCCGGCAGTTCCGGCAACGAGGCTGCCACCGACGCAATGTATTTTTCGTCCAGTTCCAGCGGCAACAGATCGGGATCCGGCAGATAGCGATAGTCGTGCGCCTCTTCCTTTGTGCGCATCGCGCGCGTCTCGCCCTTGCCCGGATCGAACAGGCGCGTCTCCTGCTCGATCGCGCCCCCGTCCTCAAGGACCTCGATCTGTCGCCGCGCCTCGGACTCGATCGCCTGGCCGATGAAACGGATCGAGTTCACATTCTTGATTTCGCAGCGTGTGCTAAGCGGCGCACCGGGTTTCCGCACCGACACGTTCACATCGGCGCGCAGATTACCCTTCTCCATGTCGCCGTCGCAGGTGCCGAGATAGCGCAGGATCGTGCGCAGCTTCACGACGAACGCCTTCGCGTCTTCGGCCGAACGCAGGTCGGGCTTGGACACGATCTCCATGAGCGCAACGCCCGCCCGGTTGAGATCGACGTAGGAGTGGTCGGGATGACGTTCGTGCAGGGACTTGCCCGCGTCCTGCTCGAGATGCAGCCGCTCGATCCCGACCTCGACAGCCTCGCCTTGCTCGGTGTCGACGACGACTTTGCCTTCGCCCACGATGGGCGACTTGTACTGGCTGATCTGATAGCCCGGCGGCAGGTCCGGATAGAAATAGTTCTTCCGGTCGAACACCGACTTCTTGTTGATCTTGGCCTTCAGCCCGAGCCCGGTGCGAACGGCCTGTTCCACGCAGTACGCGTTGATCACCGGCAGCATGCCGGGCATCGCGGCGTCCACCAGCGACACGTGGCTGTTCGGCGCGCCGCCGAATTCGGTCGACGCCCCGGAAAAAAGCTTCGCCTTCGACGTCACCTGGGCATGGATCTCCATGCCGATGACGACCTCCCAGTCACCGGTCGCGCCCTGG
>DATBJU010000097.1:0-5855 GCA_036556265.1 Xanthobacteraceae bacterium
CTCGGCGAAAGTCCGGTCTGCATCGTGCGCAATGCGGAAAAGGCGCGTGAGGTCTTGGGCCCCGAGACCAACTTCCTGGTCGCCGAGGTTCACGATCGCCCAGCACTGGAGAAGGGGCTGCAGGGCGTGAAGCGCGTTTTCGTCGTGACGGGCCATAACCCGCAGTCGGGCGAGCAGCAGATCAACATTCTCGAAGCGGCAAAGGCGGTCGGCGCCGAGTACTTCGTCAAAGTCTCGGGCGGCAAGGCGATGGCCACGGCGGACTCGGACACGCCCGTCGGGCGCGGCCACCACGCCGTCGAGAATGCGATGAAGGCGAGTGGCCTGAAATGGGTGATCTTACGTCCCGGCTTGTTCATGCAAAACACGCTCGGCCAGGCGCCACTCATCAAGAACGAAAGCAAAATGGCACTGCCGTACGCCGCCGACCTGCCGCTCGCATTCATCGATACGCGCGACGTCGGCGCGGTTGGCGCGCACGTCGTGCGCGATGCGCATAAATATGCGGGTCAAACCATCGAGTTTACGGGCAAGAAGTCGACCTACGGTGACTTCGCCAAGGTATTTTCCGAAGTGCTCGGCAGGTCCATCACCTATATCGCGGCGTCTTACGATGCTACCGAGAAGGCGCTGAAGGCGCGCGGTCTGCCGGATTGGCTGATCAATCATCAGCTCGTCATCGCGAAGCTTGCGGCGAACGGCGGCTTCTCGGCGGAGAACACGAAGCCGATCCGCGAAATTCTTGGTCGCGAGCCGATCACGACGAAGCAGTTCGTGCAGGACTATAAGGCTGCGTTCAGTTGATCCGCCCTTTAGAACTTTCTGCCGGTGCTCTCTACGTTCGCAATACGCGCCGGGACTCCGAACTCTTTTCGGCTCACCTCTGCGAGTGTTGCGATTCCCTCGCGGATCTCGTCGTGGGTAGGCGCCGCGAAGCAAAGTCGCATGCGCGACTTGCTGTGCGCCTCGTCCGTTGACCACTCGGGACCTGGATTGATTGCCACGCCCGCCTTGAGAGCGGCGACAGCAAGTATCCGAGTGTCGACGTTGTCGGGAAGCTTTACCCAAAGGAAAATGCCACCGCGCGGTTCGTCGAACTCCGCTGCAGTTCCGAACTGCTCGTTCAGCGTGTCCATCAGCGTGTTGAGCTTCGCGCGAAGCGCGCGCTTGAGCTCGTGGACGCGTTGGGTGAAACGCGGGGTGCAATACTCTGCCAGTACCATTTGCTCGAGCGCCCCCGATCCGGCATCGGTCTTGAGCGCAAGGAAACGGGAAAGAATGCTCCACTCGGCGACGATGTAGCCGACCCTCAATGCGGGCGCGACCGTCTTTGAGAACGATCCGATGTGAATGACGTTGCCCGATCGGCTCATCGCGTACAGGGCAGGAGGGCGCTTACCGTCCCAGATGAGATCGGCGTAGCAGTCGTCTTCGAAGATTGGCACTCCATACTCATCTACGAGCCTGAGCAGCTCGATCCTGCGATCATGACTGAGAATCGTACCGGTTGGATTGTTCACCGTCGCGATCGTGTAGATGAATTTCGGACGAACGTTGCGACGCTTGAGCGCTTCGAGCGCATTGGCAAGCGCATCCATTCGCATCCCGTCGCGATCGACTGGCACACCGACCGCATTGACGCCGAGCCGCATGTATCGCGTAAGCGTGCCCTGGTAGTTGTCCCGCTCGCAGACAACCGTGTCGCCACGCGTAAGAAACGCGCCGTTGACGAGATCGAGCGCCTGCAGCGAACCGGACACCAAAAGGATTTCATCGGCGGTGCAGGTGATGCCTGCGTCGCGCCGAAGCTTCGTCACGAGAAATTGGCGCAGCGGGCGGTAACCCTGCGGCCCGCTTTCCAGACCGTACTTCGCAAGGGTCTTGCCTTCGCGCGCGAGCACCGACGCAGCGGCCGCAATCAAATCGTTGACTGGCACCTCATCCGCGTCGTTATGGCCGCCGGTGAAATTGTACTTCGGCCAGCCGGTCCACTTTGTCGCCGCCGGCGGCAGGCCGGGCAAGAGCAGGGGCGCGAAGTCAAATCGGTCGTCTTTCATGCAAGTCCGCTCACGCGCGCCTGCTCGAGCGCCATCACCGCCCAATCCTTCTCGCTTTCGCCCCGTCTGACCGCGGCCTCGAGCCGATCGTGCCACACTTGCCCCGATGGTAGCGGGACGCCCATCGCCTCGCCGGCCGCAAGCGCGAGTTTCGCGTCCTTCAGGCCGTTGATCGCCATCTGACCCGCCTTGTCGTAGCTTTGATCGACGATGATCTTGCCGTAGACTTTGTAGGCCGGCGCAGCGAATAAACCGTCGGTCATCACGTCGTAAAACACCTCCGCCGCCGCGCCGTACTTGCGGACGAGGGCAAATCCTTCGCCCATCGCTTCGATCGCACAACCGAGCACGAAATTATTTGCGAGCTTGAGGGCGGTCGCGCCGGCCGGATCGCTGCCGGCCTCGAACGTGCGCCGTCCGATCGCCGCGAACAGCGGCGCGCAGCGCTTCACCGCATCCGTCGGACCGCCGGCAACGACGCCGACCGCGCCGGCCAGCACCTGCTCGGGTCGGCCGAGGATCGGCGCCGTCACAAGAATTTGGCCTCTCTCCTTGTGAGCTGCAGCCAGCTTGCGAACGATCCCGACCCCATGCGTGCCGGAGCAGATGTGAATGCCGCCCTTTGGGAGCGCCTCGAGAAGCCCACCCTTCTGGCTCGCCACCTCTTCGACCGCGGCGTCGTCGGTCAGCATCGTGAATACGGCTTCGCCGAAAGCCGCGGCTTCGGCGGTCGATCGCGCGACTTTCGCGCCCGCATCGGCGAGCGGCTTCGTCTTCTCCGGCGTGCGGTTGAAAACCATGAGCTCATGGCCCGCATTGAGTATGCGCGTCGCCATGGCCTGGCCCATGCGGCCGAGCCCGATGAATCCCACCTTCATGATGTGTCTCCGTCAGGTGAGCTGGCCGCGCACCCACTCCAGTTCCCGGCAAACGTATTCGACGATGTCGCCGGTCTTCAGATTGTCCGGCAGCATGTCCCACGTGTAGGTCTCGATCTCGAGCTGCCGCGACAACGGCTTCTGTTTGTGGAACTTGAGCGCGTCCGCAATCGCAAAGCGCGTCGTGCGGAATTGGCCGAGATCCTCAAGGAACACCGGAACATGGATATGCGTGCGCCATTCGCGCGGACCGGGGTTTTTGTCCCAGGCCGCGAAAGCGTCCTCGAGATTCAGATACTTCGTGAACTTGCCGTCCTTCTTCTCGATCGTCTGCGTGAGGTAGATCGTCTTCGAGTAGCGCTTCAACGTGTCGACGACTGATTGCGTCACTTCCGGGATGTGCAAGGCGGCGGCTTCCTGCAGCTTCACGATCGGAACGCCTGCGTTTACGAGCTTCTGCAGCGACTGCGTGATGTCCTCGTACTCCACCGCGAGATGGCAGATGTCGTAGACGATGCCCACGTGCCGTCGCAGTGCGGAGATCGCCTCGGCGATTGGCAGCCCGCTCATCTTCGCGAACTTCTCGACCGACGCGCCGGAGTAGAGATGGTTTGTGAAATAGTCGACCGTCTCGTCCGTGGTTTCCAAGAAGCAGTAGGGTTCCGGCTCGAGCCCAAGCGTCACCGTGACGCCGGTCTTGTCCTCCAGCTCGACAAGGTGCTTCGCGACGCGCAGTATGTGATCCGTGTAGCTCGCGACGATGTCCGGGCCCGTGACACGCGGCTTGAAACCGAGAGGCGCTGTCTGGATGGAAGGCAGCACTTCCGCAGGCGCGACGTCCGCGAGAACGTTCGCGACGTTGATCGTGTATTGCGTCCGCTCTTCCGAGCGCCAGTCCGGCTCGTACACCTGCTCCTTGACGACCGTACCCTTGAATGCGCCGTAGGGAAACGCGTTGACGGTGTAGAGATACATGTTGCCGTCATCGAGGAACTTGCGGAGCTTGTCGCGCTCGGCCTTGCTCTTCGCGAGCGTCTCCGCCGATTTCGCGGAGAGCCGCAGCGACACGCCAAAGCGTTTGTTGCCGGCGAACCGCTCTTTCACCTTCGGCACGTAGGTGTTGAGGCTCTGCCAGATCTGCTCCCAGTCGTCCGCCGGATGGACGAGCGTCGAATAGCTGAGGTGGCCGAGGCCGTTGCCGAGATCCATTGCTAGCTCCTGCTTCAGTCTTTCGCCGTCACGGCACGCGTTCGACCTTGCCCGACGCCGCCGAGCGCACGATCGCTTCGGTGACTGCCGAGCCGTGAATCATTTCGTCGAGTGTGATCGGGTAGGGCGCGCCGCCCTCGCACGCCGCCGCAAATGCGTCGAGCGTGACGCGTGGCAGATCGAGTTTCTCGGCCTGCCACGTTTGCCTTTCGCCCTTCACCGGCTGAAATTGGCAGGTGCCGAACAGTCGCGTCCGCCGCTCTTCTGAGGATGCACCCGCGACGTGTGTGACGCCCTCGAGCCGCACCCAGCCCTTGGAGCCGAACACCTGGAAACTGAAGCCGGGGCCGGTCGCGGTCATGGTTCCGAGATATCCGGACATCCCTGCCTTCATGCGGAACAGGATCGACGTCGTATCGTCGGATTCGATCTCCACCACGCGCCGGAAGCTCTGCGCGTAGACGTGGTCGATCTCGCCGCATAGGTCGATCATGCCGTCGACGGCGTGCACACCCATCGGCGTGAGCCCGCCCGCCGGAGTCTCGTCCTTGTGCGCGCGCCAATGCGACGACTTTAGGAACAACGCGTTCGGAAAGGTCATCGTCGCTTCTACATGCAGGATCGTGCCGAGCTCGCCCGCGCGGATCTGCTTGCGCAGCTTCGTCATTTCCGGATGGAAGCGACGGTTGTAGCCGAGACCGAGCGTGACGCCCGCCTTGCGAACCGCGGCCACCGCTTCTTCGGCTTCCTTTTTTCTAAGTGTGAACGGCTTTTCGCAGAAGACGTGCTTGCCCGCCTTTGCGGCAGCGACGACCTGGCTCGCGTGCAGTGAGTGCGGTGTCGAGAGGACGACGGCGTCGACGTCCTTGTCCTTGAGCAGCGCGTCGTAGTCCGCGGCCAAACGCAGCGTCTGCTGCCCGGCGAAGGCCTCGACTTCGGCGGATTTCGTCCGCGTGGCGCCCGCGACGAAGTGAATCTTGTCACTTGCCCCCTGGACGGACTCAACGAGTGTCCGCCCCCACCAGCCCATGCCGACAATTGCCGCCCGGATCACTGCATCACCCAACGCACGCGAGACCGAAGTCTCACATCCTCCAAGCCTGCATCGCGACAACAAAGCAGCAAATGCCCCAGAACAGCGGATACTCCCCGCCGCCAAAATTCCAGATCCACTTGCCTTCGGAGAATTTCCAACTCGCCCAGGCCGCGACCAGCAGGAATACGCCTGCGAGGATGGCAACGGGCACTGTGTAGATCCCAAACACAAGACCAATCGTAACGACAATCTCGATGACGAACGCGCCGTATAGCCAGGCGATCGGGGGGTTCAAACCGACCTTGGCCATGAAGTCCTTCACGAAATCCTGGTTCTTGAACTTCACGAACAGGTGCGGAATGAAGAACAGCCCGCACACGATCCGCAAGATATTGAAACCGTTGGTCAGATCGAAATTCTGCGCCCAATTCATTTTCACTCCCCATGGTCGATTTGATCGAGAGCGTTCCGCCCGAAGCAAGCTTAGCTGATCTTCTCCCGCTGCCCGCACTCCCGTTCCGGCCGGTTACTTTGCCCGCTCCACCAGTGAATACCGCTCGTCCGCCGCCAGCACCTCGGCGACCGGCAGCCCCAGCTCTTTGCGCACGATGTTGGTGCCGAGGGCGAGCGCAACCATCTTGTAGTAGGCGTGGCGCCGGCTCATGCCCTCACGTC
>DATBJU010000098.1:0-54965 GCA_036556265.1 Xanthobacteraceae bacterium
ACGCGCGCCCCCGCGCTTCACCCTTCGATTCTGGAAAAATCGGCGACCCCGAGTGTCGCCTTGCGAATCCGATCAAGGAGCTTGAGCCGGTTCTCGCGCAGCTTCTTGTCCTCGGCGTTGACCGTCACCTTGTCGAAGAACGAGTCGACCGGCGCTCTGAGTTTGGCGATCGCGGTCATCGCGCCCGCGAAATCTTCTTTCTTCAGCGCCGCCGCAACTTCGTCTTCGGCCCGCCTGATCGCGACGGCGAGGGCCTTCTCCTCCGGAGCAACCAGCAGCTTCGCATCTGGTTCGCCCGCGTAGCCGCGCTTATCTTTCTTCTCCTCATCGCGCAAAATATTTGCCGCCCGCCGGTAGCCGACCAGCAGATTCTTGCCGTCGTCGCTGTCGAGAAAATTGCCGAGCGCATCCACGCGACGCACAATCATCAGGAGGTCATCCTGGCCCGGCAGTGCGAATACGGCGTCGACAAGGTCGTGCCGCGCGCCCTGGTCGCGCAAATGAATCTTCAGCCGGTCTGCGAAGAAAGCGAGAAGATCGGTGGTGAGGTCGAGGTCCTTGTGCGCCTGCACGAGGCTCGTGAGCTCGACGCGTCTGTCGCGCTCGATCTGTGACGCGAGCGCCTCAAGCTTCACCGCCGTCTCCACGTCTTCCGCGGATAGAACGGCAATGTCGGCGTGCAGCGGTCCGAGGATCGCGATCGCTTCGGCGAGGGCCTCGTCCTTGCGGATCGCCGCGAAATGCCGCCAAAGCGTGTCGCGTAGCGGCAGCCTCAACTTGTTCTCGACCACAATGCGGATCACGCCAAGTGCGGCGCGCCTGAGTGCGAACGGATCTTTCGACCCGGTCGGCTTTTCGCCGATCGCCCAGAAGCCCACGAGCGTGTCGAGCTTGTCGGCAAGTGCCACGGTCACGCTCACGGGACTGGTCGGCACGCGATCGCCCGGTCCCTGCGGCCGGTAGTGGTCCTCGCATGCAGCCGCCACGTCCGGGTCGGCCTTTTCCGCCAGCGCGTAGTATTTGCCCATCAGGCCCTGCAACTCGGGAAACTCGCCGACGATCTCGGTGAGAAGGTCGGCCTTCGCGAGCCTCACCGCCCGCTCGACCTTGCCTGGATCGGCCTTGGTGGTCGCCACGAGCGCGTCGGCAAGGAGAGTCATGCGCTCGATGCGTTCGGCCTGTGTACCCAGCCGGTCGTGGAAGACGATGTGACTGAATTTAGGCAGGCGTTCTTCGAGCCGCATTTTGCGGTCGCTGTCCCAGAAAAACTTTGCGTCGGCGAGTCGGGCGCGGATCACGCGCGCATTGCCGGCCCGGATCGCGTCGCCTCCGTCCTTCGCTTCGAGATTAGCGACGGTGATGAACCTGTTGGCAAGGCGGCCGTTCTTCGGATCGCGCAGGGCAAAGCATTTCTGGTTGTTGCGGATGGTTGCGCGGATTACTTCCTGCGGGATGTCGAGAAATGCCTGGTCGAATTCTCCCATGAGCACGACCGGCCATTCCACCAGTCCGGCGACTTCATCGAGCAATCCCTCGTCCTCGATCAGCTCAAGCCCCTGCGCGAGCGCGAGGTTGCGGGCATCGGTCGAAATCGTCTGCTTGCGCCGCTCTCGATCCGGCACCACCTTGGCCGCCAGTAATTTCTTCTGCCAGTCGTCCAGGCGGCGCACGGTGATCGGCGCCGGCGCATGCATGCGATGTCCGTAAGTGATGTTACTGGACTTTAGAGTCCCAAACTCGAAGTCGACGATCACGGGCTCTTCAGTTTCGGGGCCGAATGTACACACGATCGAATGCAACGGCCTCACCCACGCAGCCCATGGCTTCGCGAAAACATAACTCCCGTCATTGTCCACGACGTAGCGATCGCCGGCCATTACGAAGTCGGGCTCCCCCCAACGCATCGATTTCGGCCAAGGGAAGTTGCTGAGGGCTGCGGGAATTATCTCGCTAAGTAAGTCTTGCGTGGAGAGGCCTTTTTGCTCCACGAGCGCAATGTAGAAATCGCCTTTCTTGTCCTTCTGCACCCTCGCCTGATCGATCGATTTCAGGCCTGCGCTCTTGAGAAATCCCTGGATCGCCTTTTCCGGAGCTCCCACGCGCGGGCCCTTCTTCTCTTCGCGGCGGTCAGGTTGCCGAGCCGGTAGCCCCATGATGGCGAGTGCAAGTCGTCGCGGGGTGGAGAATGCCTTTGCGCCCTCGTAGGCGAGGCCGCGCTCCACAAGCGCATCCGTAACGAGCTTCTTTAGGTTCTCCTCGGCCTGCGCCTGCATCCGCGCCGGGATCTCTTCGGAGAACAACTCGAGCAGAAGGTCGGGCATGATCAATCGGGGCAGGATTGGCTCCGGCCTGCCTAGCAAGCGGCCCCGGCAATGTCACCGGCTACCAGCCTCCGCCTCCGCCACCACCGCCGCCACCGCCCGAGCCGCCACCCGAGGAGAAACCCGATGAGCCGGAGGAGACCGGCACAGCACTTGCGAGCGCGGCGGTCGTGCCGGCCACCGTGGAGCTGATCGAGCGCCCGAAGTCGCTTCCGGACCAGCTCCCGCCGCTATGCCACGTCGGGTGATAATGCATTGTTGCGTCCTCACCGGGGTGAGCGCGTGCGAGGGCCGCGGCGAATGCGTCGGACCAAGGCTTCTCCGCATCAAGCGCCACCGCGTACGGCAGCAATGCCTCGAAGCGCTCGGCCGTGATTTCCGGCGCCTCCATGTTCAGGCGAGGCGTTTCGGCTGTAGTCAGGTACAGGCGAAACCCCTCGAGTTGATCCATTACCCGCCGTCCTAGATCAGTCGGCGCGCGCAGCAAGTGGAGAAAAAGGCCGTTGACCGCTGCAAACGCTGTCACGAGCGCGAACGGGAAGGGATGGACACTGAGGGCGTCCAGCAAGTATGGCCATGCGCTGGTGAGGGCCTGTGGCGCGCTCGCGAGCCACTGCCCTGCCGAATAGACGATGATGCCGACAACGACGACCACCATCAGGGCGGAACGGAACAGCGCGCTCCGGGTCGCGGCAGTGAAGACTGAGTGTAACAACGGCACGAGAAATGCGCCGAGCCATATGGCGACGAAGCCGATCGCGAACAGGATGAAATAGTCCGCCTCGCTCAATCCACCGAAGATGAGAACGCCGGCGACGACCAGCGCCGTGAGCCCAGCGCCTACGGCGAAATAGAGCAGATTGCGGCGAAAGAACTTGTCGGAATTCTCCTTCTCAATGCGCTCGCGGAATTTGCCGACTACATCGGCGACCGAGCTTCCGTTCGCACGGCTGATTTCGACGCTGCCGTTTTTGTCGCGCACCCATTGGTAGATGGCGCGCTCACCAGCGGGTAGAGACTCCGAACCGCCCCTTGGCTCGCGGCCCGTGGCCTTCAGCATGAGATTTCCATCACGTTCGTCGAACAAGAGCAGCCCACGAACCGCGAGAGACAGTGCGGCCGCGGTGAATGCGCGCCACTGGTCCGAAAAGCCCCAGTTGTGAACGTAGTTCGCGAGGGCGGGTGAGACTTTGTCCGGCGGGTAGAACAGAGGGATGATTGTGCCGCCTGTGGGGTCGCGCCCGACCGCGTTCCAGGTGAAGGCGTAGTAGCCGAACACGAGTGCGAAGCCGAAGCCGCCGAGAATCCAGCCTCGGTTGTCGAGGAGCGCGTACCAAAGTTGTGTTGCGCGCCCCGGAGACTCGACCGCGCCAGACGGAATTTCAACGACGATCGAAAAACCCTCATGGCGAGCGAGCCGCTGCGTTGTTTCGGCGACCAACGCGCCGCCCGAATTGACCGATCCGCGCCACGCGGTGCCGCGCGCGCCAAACGGACCTGTGTAGGCGGTCCATCTTGCCGGCCGGGCGCCGCCGGGCAACTCGATGCGAGCGGTCGCTTGCAGGATCGGAAAATTCCACTCATTGCCTGTCACATTCCAGTAGAGTTCCCCCTTTCCGTCGAACCAGCGCAACTGCCGGCCGGTCTCGTAGGTGAAGGTGTAGGTGTAGTCACCTCGCCGCAGCAGGACGTTCTCCTGACCGGCGTAGATGCGAATGGTCGAGCCCTGACGCTTGGTGAAGTGAGGCTCTCGCTTCCCGTCGCGCATGACGTCGATCAGGTGGAATGTCACGTTGCGTGTGCGGCCGGAAGCATCGCGGAACGTCAGCGGAAAGTCGCGATAGATTCCGCGCTTGATCTCGTTTCCCTCGGCGCGTACGCGGATCGTCTCGGTTACGTTCAATGTACCGTTTGGGGCGACGCGTACCACCGCATCGAAGCGATGGATGACCTCTTGCGAACCGGCGCTTCCGACGAACGCCGGCGTACACATCAGCAAGCCGGCGCATGCGGTTGCCCGCACAAATCTTGCAAAGATCAATAGCGGCTGGGCCATCCGCCGGCCGCTAGCGAAGGTTGACCGCGGGCGTGGCGCGCTCGCCCGCATCCGCCAGCTCAAAATAGACGCGCGGCTCGAAACCGAATGTCCGAGCGATCAAATTGCTTGGAACCGTCTCGACCATTGTGTTCAGGTTGCGCACCGCGCCGTTGTAATAGCGTCGCGCCATCTGCAATTCGTTTTCGAGCGCGCTCAACTCGCGCTGCAACTCGAGAAAATTGCCGCTTGCCTTCAGGTCCGGATAGCTTTCGGCGAGGGCAAACAGCCGCGCAAGGCCCGCCGATAAGGCACCTTCAGCCTTGGCACGTGCGTCAACGTCCGCCTCCGGAACAGCCCGCGCCGCGTTCCGCAGCTCCACCACTTGGCTCAGAACGCCGCGCTCGTGGGAGGCGTAGCCTTTCACCGTCTCGACGAGGTTCGGCACGAGGTCCGATCGCCGCTTGAGCTGCACGTCGATGCCGCTCCAGGCCTCGCTGGCCATCTGCCGCGTGCGTACAAGCCGGTTAAAAAGATAGACCGCGTAGACAGCGACCGCCGCGAGGGCAATCCATATCGTCCATTGAAGCATCGGCGACTTCCGGCGCCCGGGGGCAGAATCGGTCCCGGTCAAGCCGTGATGTACGCCTCGTTCGCGAAATCCGCCACCCGTGCAATCGAAGCAAAACGATCTGCAAGGGCAGCCAGCGCGCCGCGGTGCACCTCTGCCGCTGGAATCGGATCGCCCCCGAACGGACAGGGAAGGTCGCGGGTCGCCCCCGCGTCGGCAACGACCGTCGTGCGCCAGGAGTGGTCGAGTGCCGCACGCACGGTCGCGGATACGCATAGATGTGTCATGAAACCGGCGACAATCAGCGACCTGCGCTCAGTCGCCCGGAGGGCGAGTTGGAGTGAAGTCCTTGCGAACGCGTTCGGCAGTTCCTTTTCGACAATCTTTTCCCCTGCAGCGGGCGCGACCTTCGGATGAATTTGGAAGGACTTACTGAACGGGTCGAACAGCCCGCCCGCCCGCCCGCGATGTACGACATGAATGATCGGCGCGCCCTCAGAGCGGGCAACATCCAACAGCCGCGCGATCTGATCGAGCGCGGCATCGACCCCGTGTAGCGGCACCTTGCCGTTCACGTATTCGTTTTGCGCGTCGATGACGACGACGGCTGAATCCGACAGCAGCGCATGGCCACCGTTCACACCCACCATCTGAAGCAACGTCTTTGGAGAACTCATGTCTCCCCTCTAACGTCGGATTGTGGCTTCCGGATGCGTGGAAAAAAACTCCGTGCCGAGATGGTTTCAGAATCTTTGCACCGACCACCTGATTCTAAATTCCGCCGCCTTCGGTCATCAGCCAAGCTTCGCCGCACGCTTTGGCAAGCTCGCGAACGCGCAGGATGTAGCTCTGCCGTTCTGTAACGGAGATTACACCGCGTGCATCGAGCAAATTGAAGGCGTGGCTCGCCTTGATGCACTGATCGTAGGCGGGCAGGGCGAGCAGGTGACGGTTGCCCTTGTTGCCAGCGGCGATCAACCGCTTGCACTCTTCCTCGGCGTCCCTGAAGTGGCGCAGCAATATGTCGGTGTCGGCATATTCAAAGTTGAAGCGCGAGAATTCCTGCTCCGATTGCCGGAATACGTCGCCGTACGTCACTTTTTCGGCACCGTTGCGACCGTTGAAGTTGAGATCGAAGACGTTCTCTACGCCTTGCACGTACATGGCGAGCCGCTCGAGTCCGTAGGTGAGTTCGCCGGATACCGGCGCGCATTCAAAGCCCGCAACCTGCTGAAAGTAGGTGAATTGCGAGACTTCCATTCCGTCGCACCAGCACTCCCAGCCGAGCCCCCAAGCGCCAAGTGTCGGACTCTCCCAGTCGTCCTCGACGAAACGGATGTCGTGAACCATACGGTCGATCCCGATTGCTTCGAGCGACCTGAGATAGAGGTCCTGAATGTCGTCGGGCGAGGGCTTCAGGATCACCTGGTATTGATAGTAGTGCTGCAAACGGTTTGGATTTTCTCCGTAGCGTCCATCTTTGGGACGCCGCGAGGGCTGCACATAGGCCGCCCTCCACGGACGCGGACCCAGCGCGCGCAGGGTCGTCGCGGGGTGGAAGGTGCCGGCGCCCACCTCCATATCGTATGGTTGGAGGATCACGCAGCCCTGTTCCGCCCAGAACCGTTGCAGGGCGAGGATGAGCCCTTGAAAGGAGCGTGTCGGGCTGAGCGGGTCGGATTTGTTCATGGGCCGGCGCGGCGCGAAATGCGGCGCGACCCTAGGGACCGCACCCCTTGAAATCAAGCATCGTCAGGAGCCGCGCGGCCGGTATTCGCCCGTCTCCGGGTCCCTTTCGAGCGTCTCCAGAGGCGGCTCTACCGCGCGCTCGCGCCGGATATTCTCAAGATCTGCGTTCGCCTTGCGCGACGCGTTGGCAAGAAGCTTCGCCAGAGCAACCGCGCCGATCGCGCCAACGGCCCAGATGACCAGCGGGGGCATTGCTAAGCACTCCTCTCGTATTTCGAAATATTCGTCACAGGCCAAAACGTGCCCACATCGCGCGCGTCTCGATCGCTGTGATCAGAGTCGCCGCCCAGTCGGGATCGGCGGCCGCCGAACCGATGCCGGGAACACGCCGCCCAAGCCACCCGGAAGGCGGCTGGATTAGACGAATTACAACGTCCTTGCCGAAGCGCGTTCGCAACGTGCCGCGCACGTCTCCGAGTCCATCAATCAGCCCCAGCTTCTCGGCATCGGGCGCCGTCCAAAACTCGCCGGAGAAGAGGTTCTTGTCGGTACCCTTCAATTTCTTCCCGCGCCGCCCCTTCACCAGCGCGATGAACTGCTCGTGGATCGTCCGTTGTGTCGTCTTCAGCCGTCTCACGTCATCTTCCTTTTCCGGCTGGAACGGATCTAGCATCATCTTGCGCTCACCCGCCGTATAGACGCGGCGATCTACGCCAAACCGCTTGATCAGCTTGTCAAAGCCGAAGCTTGCGCTGATGACGCCGATCGAGCCCACGATCGAGGAAGGGTCGGCGATGATTTCGTCCGCCGCCGCTGCGATCATGTAGCCGCCGGAAGCGGCCACATCCTCGACAAAGACCATTACTTTCTTCTTGTGCTCCTCGGCGAGCGAACGGATGCGCGCATAAATCAAATGCGACTGCACGGCTGAGCCGCCCGGTGAATTGACGACGAGCGCGACCGCTCTTGCTTGCTTGATTGAGAATGCGCGATCCAGCGTCCTCGAAACTGACGCAAGCGTCATCCCGGGCGACAGCGGCGTGGTGAAACCGATAACGCCGGTGAGCCGTACAACGGGAACGAACGCTACTCCGCGCCGGTATCGCCGCGGCAAGAAGTTTGTCATTCGTTGCAGGATCGTTTGTGCCATTGACTGCCTTGGTATGTTTTCGACCCTATCCTACGATACGAGGCAACCGCTTCAACACGACATCTTCAAAATCATGTCGGATCGAGCGGCGCTACGCCGCGCAGAACTTCCTCGGCCTCATATGTCGGACGCTCGTCGTCGCCCGCGAGCACGAAGCCCGGTCGCATCACCGGCGCGGTTCGCTTGCCTTTTTGCGCACGTACAATGATCCGAATTGCTGTTCCGGCGGCCTTGGCATGCACCGGGATGATTTCCACCGCACCGAACGGGCCCTGAAGAAGTGCAAGCACGGTCGCGATCGCGTCCGGCCGATGGATCAGCACCAGCCGTCCGCCGCCTTTCAGGATTCGCTCTGCCGCAGCGATCCAGTGCACCAGATTTTCGTCAGGCGTCGCGTGCGCGCGCCTGCGTGAAGGATCGGGGGAGGCGCGGCGTGTTTCGGGATCGTTGAATGGCGGGTTCATGATTACGACATCCGCGCTCGCCGCAGCCGGCCTTGGCGGGCCGCCACGGCGTCCCACGCGTTCGATGTCCCCCGTCGCCGTCTCGACTCGATCGGCAAATCCGTTGCGCTCGGCGTTTGCGGACGCAAGCCGCAACAGGTCGCGATCGTTGTCGACAAGCGTCACGGTTCGCGCCGCGCCGCGAGTGATCAACGCGAGACCTGCCGCACCGACCCCCGCACCCAGGTCGACGGCGTGTCCGCCTTTCGGAGCCGCAGCGGCGAGCAGGATCGCGTCATGCCCGGCACGATGGCCGCGCACCGGCTGGAGCAGTTTCAGCCGTCCTCCGAGTACCGCGTCGTCGGTCACGGCAAACGGGACCTGTGGCGCCTCAACCGGGCGGGAGCGCATGACCTAGTCCCGCTTGCGTGAGAATTTTCCGGGCCTTCGAGATCTCCTCGTCCGGCACAAGCACGCGCCGCGGCAGGACGCCGATCGATCCTTCCAGCACACTCATGTGGCGGTCGGCCACCATGCAATCGATGCCCGCGCCGCCCAACAACGCTTCGACGGCGGAAATCAACACCGCATCATTGGTGCGCAGCAGTTCGGTCATGTTTGTTCACCGCGCCGTTCTGTCTGGAACGGCGCCCGATGCGCGAGATAGGCAAGGCGTTTCATCTCGCGCCTCCCGCGTGTGACCGTATCGAGAACGAGCCCAGCCGCGAGCGAGAGGAACGCCGCCAGCATCAACCCGGTCGCGAGGATTGCGGTCGGCAGCCGCGGCACCAAACCAGTCGCAAGATAAGTCTCGATAATCGGAACCGCGAACGCGATTGAGAGCGCTCCAAACACGAGCGCGATGAAGCCGAAGAACTGCAGTGGACGCTCCGTGCGATAGAGCCGCTGAATCGTCCACGAAATGCGCAGCCCGTCGCGCCAAGTGCTGAGCTTCGACGCCGAGCCCACAGGTCGCGCAAAATACGGCGTCTCCACTTCGCCGACCGGCATACCGAGCTCGAGTGCGTGTATCGTCAGTTCCGTCTCGATCTCAAAGCCCGTGGACAACGCCGGAAAAGACTTCACGAAACGCCGGGAGAAAACTCGATAGCCGGAGAGAATATCGCTGAAGCTGCTGCCGAAAATTCCTGCCACGAACCAAGTGAACAGGTAGTTGCCCGAGCGGTGCCCCCGTCGATAAGCGCTGACCTCGCGGTCGACGCGCGTCCCGACTACCATGTCGAGGTTCTCCTCGACGAGGCGTGCGACCATGGCTGGTGCGCTCGGCGCATCGTAGGTCGCGTCACCGTCCACGAGCACATAGATGTCGGCGTCGACGTCCGCAAACATCCGCCGAACGACGTGTCCTTTGCCTTGGCGTATCTCGTTGCCGACGACGGCGCCGGCCTTGCGCGCGACGTTCACTGTGCGGTCAGATGAGTTGTTGTCATAGACGTGTATGACCGCGTCGGGCAGGGCCTTCTTGAAACCGGCGATCACTCTGGTGATCGCCACCTCCTCGTTGTAGCAGGGCACGAGCACGGCGACGCGCGGGCGGCCGGGAACTCGGGCCGAGCGCGTCGTCGCGGCGCGTGCGTTTCGTTTGGTGCTAACGTTCATTTTCCCAATCTAGGCTGAATTTGTGTTGCGCCAAAACGGCTTCTGCGTCGTCTTGCCCTTGCCGCGCGCCGCTGCCCTTTCTAAGCTTCTGACGCTTTCAGGCGATTGACGGAGCGCACCAGTGGCGGTCGTCCTGCCGTTCGAATCCCAGCAAGAGCCCTCGGTCGAGCGCCTGAATACGCTCGTGCAAGGCGACATGGAGCGCGTCAACGCAATGATCCTGTCGCGTACCGGGTCTGAAGTAGCGATGATCCCTGAGGTCGCCAACCATCTCATCTCGTCGGGAGGCAAGCGGCTGCGACCCATGCTGACCCTTGCGACGGCGGCGCTCACTGGATATTCGGGCGCCGGCCATATCCGGCTCGCCGCCGCGGTGGAGTTCATGCACACCGCGACACTTCTGCACGACGACGTTGTCGATGAAAGCGAGCTGCGCCGCGGCAAAGCGGCCGCGCGCATGGTGTGGGGGAACGAGGCTTCGGTTCTCGTCGGCGACTTCCTGCTCGGTCAGGCGTTCAAGATGATGGTCGAGGTTGGCGTCCTGCGCTCACTCGAAATCCTGTCGGCGGCGGCAGCAGTGATTGCCGAGGGCGAAGTGATGCAGCTCGCGGCCGCAAAGCAACTTGACACGACCGAAGACGCATACCTTGCCGTTATCCGCGCCAAGACCGCCGAGCTGTTTGCTGCGGCCTGCGAGGTAGGTCCGGTGCTTGCCGACCGGCCCGACGCAGAGGAGGCGGCTTGCCGTTCCTTCGGCATGAACCTCGGTATCGCATTTCAGCTGGTCGACGACGCGCTGGATTACGGTGGCAGCAGGACCCGGCTTGGAAAAAACGTCGGCGATGACTTCCGAGAGGGCAAGATCACTCTGCCCGTGATTCTCGCGTTTCGACGCGGCAATGCGGAAGAGCGAAACTTCTGGCATCGCGCGCTCGAGGCGGGAGAAACGGGCGACGCGGAGCTCGAGCGCGCAATCGGAGTTCTTGCGAGTCACCGCGCAATCGACGACACGGTGGAACGGGCGCGTCACTACGGCGCCATCGCCAAGGATGCGCTCGCGCTGTTTCCGAACAGCGAAGCCAAGCGCGCACTTCTCGAAGTTGTCGATTTCTGCGTCGCGCGGGCACACTGACGCCTAGCTGAGCTTCGTCGCAACGACCCACCAGTCTGGGTAATACTCGCGAATTTTTGCGGCAGCGTTTTCGGCGCTGACCGCGTCATCGTGGATCGCAAACACGGTCGACCCTGATCCAGTCATGCGGACAAGCCTGGGGTTGCCGGCGCGTTCCAGGCATGCGCGTGCGTCGGCGATTGCCGGGACGATCGACGTAGCGGTGGGCTCCAGGTCGTTTTCCTCGTCCGCAAGAAATTCGAGCAGCCGGCCGCGCTCGGTGGAAATCTCCGAGAGCGAGTAGCGAGCAGTGCGGCGTCCGCCTGGCGCCGGGCACGCGCGAAACACATCGCTGGTCGAAACACCGACCCCCGGGAACGCAAGCACGGTGTCCAACTGCGGCAACGTCAGGGGCGGGGACAATTCGTCACCAACGCCATGAATAAGCCGCGCACGCGACTCGATGCACACTGCCACATCTGCGCCGACATCGCGCGCCGCGTCGAACAGTCGGCCGTCGCCCGCGGGAAGTTCGTTCGCCTCGGCGAGGAGACGCAGTGCTGCAGCCGCGTCCGCTGAGCCACCGCCGAGGCCAGCGCCGGCGGGCAACCGCTTCTCCAGAACGAAGCGCCCGAGCTGCAGTCCTTTGAAGCGTTCAGCCAAGGACTCCGCCGCCCGGAGTACGAGGTTGTCGTCTCTCGTGCCGGCGGCCGCTGCCATCGGGCCGCTGATCTCAAGATCAAGCGTGCCGCTTGGTTCCAGGGTCAGGTGATCGCCGACCGTCGCAAATGCCACCAGGCTGGCCAGTTCATGGAGGCCGTCCGGACGCCGTGCAAGCACGCGAAGCGTCAGGTTGATCTTGGCAGCGGCAGGAGTTTGCAGTTGCGACATGAGCAGAATTTCAGCATGGCGGGGCTTCGACAGCCGCGCAACCGCGGGGACCCGTCCTTGCGGCTGCCATGAATCGGGGGCATGTTGTTCGCGCTATCCTTCTGAATCGAGCATGGGGTCGCAGTTTGCGGCCGCGGGAGAGGCCGTTGATCAGGATTCCGCTGCGTATTGCCATCTTCATAGCCGTTGCGGCGGCTGCGGAGCCATCTCTCGCGCAGGCGGACGTGCCGACCCCGGGCGAAATCGCGCGCACATCACCCTCGGGCAACTACTTGGCCGCGCGTATTGCCGGTCAGGCGCGCGATATGGATGCGGCCGCCGCCTATTACCGCGGCGCGCTTCGAGCCGACCCGCGCAATCCCGACCTCGTCGAGCGGACCTTTCTGGTTGTCCTCGCTACCGGCAATGTTGAGGATTCGCTCCCGCTCGCAGAGCGCCTGGTCGGCTTCGAGCGCAGTCACCGCATCGCACGTCTCGCGCTCGCTGCTCGTGCGATCAAGCGAGGCCAGTTCGCCACCGCGCGCACACATCTTTCACTTTCCGTCCGCGGTCCGATCGCCGATCTGACCGCGACGCTGATGACTGCCTGGACGCTCACGGCTCCGGCGGACTTCAAAAACGCGGTAACCAACATCGACCGGCTGCAGGGGCCGGACTGGTATGCCGCCTTCAAGGACCTGCACGCAGGCTTGATTCTCGATATTGCCGGCCAGCGTCGAGACGCTGGCGCGCGCCTTCAGCGCGCCTACGAGCAGGACAAAAATGCGCTGCGCACAGTGGACGCCTACGGACGTTGGCTTGCCCGTAATGGAAATCGCAAGAAAGCTCTGGAAACTTATGCTGCGTTCTCCGAGGTCCTGCCCAAGCATCCGTTGGTCGAGGCGACGGTCGCCGAGATCGAGGCCGGTCGCTCACCGGCGGCGGTCGTCCGCTCGGCGCAGGCTGGTGCCGCTGAGGTTCTGTTTGGCCTTGGCACTGCCCTCGGTCGCCAGGGCGGCGAAGACCTCGGCCTCGTCTATCTCAATCTCGCGCTTTACCTCGACCCGGAGCATCCGCTCGCGCTCCTCTCGCTGGGCGATCTCTACGAGTCGCTGAAGAAACCTGAGCTCGCGATTGAGGCATTCGGCAAGTTGCCGCAGAGCTCTCCGCTCAAGCGCAATGCCGAGATCCAGCGCGCGCTCAATCTCGACGCGCTCGAGCGCACCGACGAAGCTCGCGAGCGCCTCGCAAGCCTCATCCAGAAATATCCGGACGACCTCGAGGCGATCACCGCGCTCGGCAATGTGCTGCGGGCGCGCAAGCGCTACGGGGAGGCCGCCGACGTTTATTCGAAGGCGGTCTCACTCATAAAACAGCCGACGCGCCAGAATTGGACGCTCTATTATTTCCGGGGCATTTGCTTCGAGCGCTCGAAACAGTGGCCGCAGGCGGAGAAGGACTTCCTGACGTCCCTCGAACTCAATCCCGACCAGCCGCAGGTACTGAATTATCTTGGGTACTCGTGGGTCGATCAGGAGGTTAACCTCGATCGCGGACTTGAGATGGTGAAGAAGGCCGTCGAGCTGCGGCCAAACGACGGATACATTGTCGACAGTCTTGGCTGGGCCTATTACCGCCTCAGCCGGTTCGACGACGCGGTGAAAGAACTCGAACGGGCGATCGAGCTTCGCCCCGAAGATCCGGTCATCAACGATCACCTCGGAGACGCCTATTGGAAGGTTGGCCGTCGACTCGAGGCGAATTTCCAGTGGCGCCATGCGCTCGACCTGAAACCGGAGCCCGAGGACGCACCCAAGATCCAAGCGAAGCTCAAGGACGGGTTGAAAGATGATCCGCCGCCCGCCTCGGCCGGCGGCGTGAAGACGCCGGGCGGCGGCGGATAGTTGCTACCAGCAGAGAGAAAAAGGCGCCCTAAAGGGCGCCTTCTCAATTCAACGCAGTCGTGATCAGTTGCGCTCGGCGCGCTCGGTCATGCCGCGCACCGTGAGGTCGCACCAGCGCCTCTTGTCCTGGGTGGAGATGCGATATCTGCCGGGCTGGCGTTCGGTCATGTGGAAGCAATTCTCCAGCCCGCCATCGAGACTGTTCCAGCGGATGCAAACATTGCCGCCGTCTGCGCGGACGTGGCCTTTGTCGGTCAGCATTTCGCCTTCGTTGGGAGAGGCCGGCAGCCAATAGCTCGCCGTTGCGACGCCGGACTTCGCGTAGCTAGCTTCGCCACGCGTCCCGTCGACGCAAGAGAATTCGAATCGTTGTCCCGCCAATAGCGTATGCGCTTCGGCTCCGTTCAGAAGGCGATCGGCTAGCGCCGGCCCGACGACAGTGCCCACGGCGAAGAAAGTGGCCGCGCAAAGTTGAACATGCCTCTTCAAGATGAGCTCCCCGCTTCTTCAGTTTGTGTCGAAGATGAAAGGCGCTTCGCATCGCAACATGGCGCAATTGCGACACGGATACCATCTGGCGCGCGAAGTAATTCGTTTTTGGATTAATTTGCCCGCGATCCGCGACAACCGGTTTCGCGCGCGCGCGATTAACTACGTAACTCGGCGCGGGCCAACGTCACCAAGTGACACGGAATGTGATCAAGGCACTCCGGGTGAAGCGCCTGCGAGAATTCCGCGCAGTTCCATGCGTGGCGCGCGGCGACGTGCAGCGAGTTGCGTTGGCGTTCCGCGTTCGAACTCGCAGTACATGAAGCCGAGGCCGGAGATGGATCCGACGAAGCCTGTCTCGCTGGTCTTCGTAAGATTGAAGCATGGCTGGAACGGTAATCCGCGAATTGAGGCACAAACGCGATCGTTGCGGATGAACAATGTCCCTGCAGGCAACTGCATGTGACGCAGGTCCCCGCGGCCCATTGGCCGGATCGTTCCGACGGCCGAGCCGTCCGTAAAAATCTTGCCCGAGCCCTCGGTGCCGTCGAAGCAGCTGTAGCTGAACAATTTGCCGGCGACGAAACTCTGCGCGGTGGATGCAGTCATGATCTCTTGCGCGCCCGCCGGCAGAACTGCGGACAGGCCAAGCGTCAAAGCGGCCAGATACTTGCGGTGCATCGGGAGCCACCCCCCACTCACACTAAGGTGCGCAGGAAGCACACCAATTTGTCAAGAGTTCGTTAACCTTGTTGCTCATGCCACCCGCACGGCGTGGCGTCCGCGCAACTTGCCGTCGACGATGGTACGGGCGGTCGCGATTACGCCGGACAATGGAACCTCGCTGGTCATAGCGGCGAGCTTGCCACGATCAAGGTCGACCGAAAGTCGCCGCCAGGCCTCGCGCCGCAACGCTTGCGGGCAATAGACCGAATCGATGCCCAACAGCGACACGCCCCGCAGAATGAAGGGAGCGACTGTCGTGGGCAGTTCGATACCGCCTGCGAGGCCGCAAGCCGCCACCGCGCCACCGTAGCGGGTCATGGAGAGCACGTTTGCAAGCGTGGTGGAGCCGACCGAGTCGATTCCGCCCGCGAACCGCTCCTTGGCTAGTGGCCGAACTGTCCCTGTCAGTTCCGCCCGCTCGATCACTTCATCCGCACCGAGCGATTTCAGATAGTCGGCCTCGGTCGTGCGGCCGGTGGATGCGACGACCTGGTAGCCAAGCTTGGAGAGGAGCGCGATCGCGACCGAGCCGAGGCCACCGACCGCTCCGGTGACGATGACCGGCCCTTTGTCGGGAGAAAGGCCATGTCGCTCGAGCGCGATTACCGCAAGCATTGCCGTGTAACCGGCAGTGCCGATCGCCATCGCTTCGCGCGTGCTCATGCCTTCCGGAAGAGGTGTGAGCCAGTCGCCCTTCACCCGCGCTTTTTCAGCCCATGCGCCGAGATGCGTCTCGCCGATGCCGTATCCGTTCAGTACGACCGCGTCTCCTTTCTTCCACGCCGGATGCGACGAGGCCTCGACTGTGCCCGCGAGGTCGATGCCCGGGATCATCGGCCAACGTCGCACCACCGGGGCGAGTCCCGTGACTGCCAAACCATCCTTGTAGTTGATGCACGACCATTCGACGCGGACGGTAACGTCGCCGTCCATGAGATCGTTCTCGTCGAAATCGGTGAAATCGACTTTCTGGCCGCCTTCGCTTTTCTCAATCAGAACTGCGGTGAACCTCGCCATGCGAAGCTTTTAGCACGGTGTCCGCGTCAGGCGGCAACCGCGACTGGTCGCAGTACGGGCTTCTCGACGATCGGCATATTCAGGAGTGCGGACACGATCCCAAGGGCGATCGAACCCCACCAGATCGGGTCGTACGATCCGAACGCCTCGTACAGAACGCCGCCGAGCCACACACCGAGGAAACCGCCCAGCTGGTGGCTGAAAAAGGCGACGCCGAACAGCGTGGCAAACCATTTTGTGCCGAACATCAGCGCGACGAGGCCAGATGTCGGCGGCACGGTGGAAAGCCACAGCAGCCCCATCACGGCGCCAAACGCGACGGCCGTGGCTGGCGTCACGGGGAACATGATGAACGCGAGCACAGCTGCCGAGCGCAGGAAATAGATCGCCGCTAGCAGGTAGCGCTTCGGCATACGGTCGCCGAGCCAGCCCGCGAGTAGCGCACCGATGATGTTGAAAAGGCCGATCACTCCGATCGTCCAGGCGCCCGCGTCCACCGACTGTCCGCGGTCGACGAGATATGCCGGCAGGTGCACGGTGATGAACAACAGCTGGAAGCCGCAGGTGAAGAAGCCAAGCACCAACAACACGTAACTGCGGTGGCCGAAAGCTTCGGAGAGCGCCTCGCGCAGTGACTGTTTCTGTGCGGCGGCGGGTGCGCCAGAGTCTGCCGAGGGGGCGGACAGCACAAGGGACAGCGGCAGGATCAGCAGGACAATCGCGGCGAACGCGTACAGCGCGTTCTGCCAGCCGAGGCTGTGGATCAATCCGACCGCAAGTGGAGAGAACAGAAATTGGCCGAATGAGCCGGCGGCGGTACCCGCGCCGAAGGCGACCGAGCGCCATTCGAGCGGGAGGATCTTGCCGAACGCTGCGATCACCAGTGTGAACGAAGTCGCCGCGATCCCGATTCCCGACAGAATGCCTGCGGAAAGTACGAGCGCTACTGGCGTTGTCGAGGTGACCATGAGCGCGAGGCCGGCCGCATATAGGACCGCGCCCACACAAATGACTCGCACGGTGCCGAAACGATCGGCGATTGCGCCGACGACCGGCTGCACCGCGCCCCAAAGCAGAATCTGTACGGCTAGCGCCAGTGCGAATACGTCGCGGCCCCAGCCATTCGCCTCTGACATTGGTGACAGGAACAGGCCGAGCGCCGCGCGCGGCCCGAATCCAAGGGTGCTGATCATGCAGCCGGCGACTAGAATGAGCAGAATGAAATTAGTTCGTGTTGCAGGCGGGCTCGAACTGGCGATGGACATAGATGACCTCGAGAGTGCGAGAAGTCGGCGCGCTCAAACCACAACCGTAGCGGGCGATGCGATTCCGCCCTAACGAATATTGTTGAAGCCAGCCATTGCCACCGCGCATGGCTTCGGGCGTCTGACGTGCCGGTTGAATTTGATCGGCAAGGCCTCTGGCGCGGTCGCCGGAAATGGACTATATAGGTTTTGCTCGGATTGAGGATAAACCCGGGTGGTCCGGCGTGGAGCCGGAAATTTTGCGGCGCCCAAAATGCTCAATTTGAGCAGAAGTGGGCCGGAGGAAGGGAAGCTGCCATGGTCGCAACTCCAAATTTCGAGCTTGTTCAGCCGAAGGGGCGGCATGGCGCGGCTCTCGAGCCGCGGCCGGGCTCTGGCGCCGCCGCGCGCCGGCTCGGCGTATTGCCGATGCCTTCGCTCGAATGGAACGAGCAGGTCGCCCGCGAGACGGCTCATCTCTATGAGCGCGTGAAAACGGTCGTTCCGCCAGTCGAGTGGCCGTTCTTTGCGCCGTATGTGAAGGCGATCAACGCGCTGAAGAAACAGCGCAATGCCGTTCTGTTGGCGCACAACTATCAGACGCCGGAAATCTACAACTGCGTTGCCGACTTCGTCGGAGATTCGCTCCAGCTCGCGCGTGAGGCTACGAAGACCAAAGCCGACGTCATCGTCCAGTGCGGCGTGCACTTCATGGCCGAGACTTCGAAGTTGCTCAATCCCGACAAGGTTGTCCTGATCCCCGACCTTCGGGCCGGCTGCTCGCTCGCGTCCTCCATCACGGGCGCCGACGTCCGCCTGCTGCGCGAACGTTTTCCAGGCGTGCCTGTGGTCACTTATGTGAACACGTCGGCCGACGTAAAGGCCGAGAGCGATATTTGCTGCACGTCGTCGAACGCCGTGCAGGTTGTCGAGAGCTTTGGCGTCGATCGCGTGATCCTGATCCCGGACGAATTCCTCGCCCGCTGGGTCGCCACGCAGACAAAGGTGAAGATCATCGCGTGGAAGGGCCACTGCGAGGTGCATGAGCGCTTCACTGGCGAGGAACTACGCAAGTATCGCGAGGCCGACCCGAAGGTGCAGATCCTTGCTCATCCCGAATGCCCTCCCGACGTGATTGCAGAGGCGGATTTCACTGGCTCGACCTCGGCGATGATAAACTACGTTAAGTCGAACCGGCCGCGGAAAGTCGTCTTAGTCACCGAGTGCTCCATGGCGGACAACGTTCAAGCCGAAACACCGGGCGTCGAATTTGTGCGGCCGTGCAACCTCTGCCCACACATGAAACGCATCACGCTGCCGAAAATTCTCGACAGTCTTGTTTATCTCCGCGAGGAGGTAGAGATCGACCCGGCCGTTGCCGCGCGTGCGCGGCGCGCCGTCGAACGCATGGTGCAGTTGAAGCACTGATCTGTACCAGAATCCTCTCCCCGGTAGGGTGAGAAGAAGAGCGCGAAGCTGATGTCCACGCATATTCGCGCCCCGGAGCGACTGGCTCCCCAATCCTGGGGCGGTATCGACGATGTGGTGATCGTCGGAGGTGGACTTGCCGGGCTGTTCTGTGCGCTGAAACTCGTGCCACGACCGGTGACGGTGGTGACTGCGGCGCCAATCGGCGAGGGCGCATCTTCCGCCTGGGCTCAGGGAGGCATCGCGGCGGCGGTCGGCGAAGGTGACAGCATCCAAGCGCATGTGGCCGACACCGTGAAAGCGGGTGCCGGGCTCGTGGATTCCAACGTCGCCGAACTGATGGCGCGTGAAGGCCCCGCGCGTGTCGTCGATCTCCTGCGGTTTGGCGTGCCCTTCGATCGTGATCTTGAGGGACACTTCCTGCTGTCGCGCGAGGCTGCACACTCGGCGCGCCGCATCGTTCATGTGAAGGGCGACCGTGCTGGCGCTGCGATCATGCAGACGCTGATCGCGGCCGTGCGCAAGGCGCCTTCCATACGCGTGCTCGAAGGGTTCGTCCTCGATGAATTGCTCAGTGACGGCCATCGTCTTACGGGGATACACGCGCGTTCGATTTCGGAAGGCGAAGCGATTTCCATCTCCGCTCGCGCCGTCGTTCTGGCGACCGGGGGGATCGGCGCACTCTACGCAGTGACTACGAATCCGCGCGAGGCGCGGGGTCGCGGGCTGGCGGCCGCGGCGCGCCTTGGCGCGATCGTGGCGGACGCGGAGTTCGTGCAATTTCATCCTACGGCGCTAGACGTAGGCCGCGACCCCGCGCCGCTCGCCACCGAGGCGCTACGTGGCGAAGGCGCAGTCCTCGTGAACGCGAGGGGCGAGCGCTTCATGATGAGATTGCATCCCGACGCCGAACTCGCACCGCGTGACGTCGTCGCGCGGGGCGTTTTCGCCGAGATCGCTGCAGGCAGGCGCGCGTTCCTCGACGCCCGCGCGATCCAGGATTTTGCAGACCGCTTTCCAACCGTCTTTGCCGCTTGCGCCGCCGCCCGCATCGATCCTTCGCGTGAACCCATGCCGATCGCGCCCGCCGCGCACTACCATATGGGAGGCGTGCTCACCGACGCGAACGGGCGCACGACCGTCGACGGTCTCTGGGCAGCGGGCGAGGTTGCGTCATCTGGCGCTCACGGGGCGAACCGGCTCGCCTCCAACTCGCTGCTTGAGGCGGTAGTATTCGCTGCTCGTATAGCGGAGGATATTGGCGGCCTCCTGCCGATGCCGCAGACCCGCCCGGTCGCCGGGTCCGGTCAATCCGCGTCATCCTCGCGTTTGGCAGGGCCAGTTGCGGCTGAGCGGCGCCTTCGCGCGCTTATGTCTTCGGAAGTGGGTGTCATTCGCAGTGGCGTCGGGCTCGCAAGCGCCCTTGACGAACTCGGCGCGATCGAGCGCGAGACGCGCTCCGGCGCATTGCGCGATATGGCGGTTGCTGGAATGCTTGTGGCTGCTGCCGCGTTGCGCCGTACCGAGAGCCGCGGCGCCCAGTTTCGCTCGGATTTTCCGACCTTGGATCCGGCACAAGCGCAGCGCAGCTACATGACGCTCGCCCAGGCGCGGGAAGTCGCTGCGCGTGCCCGGACGAAAGCAGCCTGATCATGCCCAACGGTCTACGTGCTCCCGGCGCGTTCCTCTCTCCGATCGTGATCGAGGACGCGGTGCGTCGCGCGCTCGACGAGGACCTCGGCCGAGCAGGCGATATCACCTCGGCTGCTACCATTTCAGATGGTGCAAAGGCACGCGCAAGACTGGTCGCACGCGCGGCCGGCACCCTGGCGGGACTCGAGTGCGCGCACTGCGCATTTCAAATGCTCGACGGAAGGATCTCCTTTCATGCGCGTCAACGCGACGGAGACCGGATCGGGGCGGGAACCCTGCTCGCCGAAATCGAGGGTGCCGCGGCACCCATCCTCTCCGCCGAGCGAGTTGCGCTCAATTTTCTCGGTCACCTTTCGGGCATTGCCACGCTTACAGCTGCCTTCGTCGCGAAGATCGGCAATGCAAAGGCGCGCATCTGCTGTACACGCAAGACAACGCCGAACCTGCGCGCGCTCGAGAAATACGCCGTGCGTTGCGGCGGCGGCGTGAATCATCGCTTCGGCCTCGATGACGCCGTGCTCATCAAGGACAACCATATTGCGATTGCAGGTGGCGTGCGACCGGCGCTGGAAAAGGCGCGCGTTGCGATCGGGCATCTCGTAAAGATCGAGATCGAAGTAGACGGCATCGCTCAGTTGAAAGAAGTGATTGCTTCCGGCAAGGCCGACGCGGTGTTGCTCGACAACATGGACACGAAAACGCTTGCCAAGGCGGTTGCGTTGGTGAACGGCAAGCTCACGACGGAGGCATCCGGTGGCGTCACGCTTGAGACGGTTGCCGAGATCGCCGCCACTGGCGTCGATCTGATTTCCTCAGGTGCGCTCACTCACTCGGCACCTGCGCTCGACGTCGCACTGGACGTGCGGCTTTGACCCGTTCATTCGTTTGCGCGCAAGTGCCCGATCACTTTCTTTAGCGCCTGCACCATTGCTTCGGACTCGCCCTCGCTCAGCGCGTCCGAGAACGCTTTCTGGATTGCCTTGCGATAGTGCGGCCACATCCGCCGCCGCAGCTCCGCGCCCTTGTCGGTGAGGCGGGCGAACGCGCCGCGCCGGTCACCGTGCGCCCTTTCACGCCGCAAGAGCTTCTCGGCCTCAAGGCGATCAAGCAACCGCGTCATGTTGTAGGGCTCGATCACCAGCCGCTCCCCGAGCTCGCCGATCCGCAATCGCCCGCCCACGCGATCGAGCTCCAGGAGCACGTCATACCAGGCGATCGGCGGCTGCCCTGCGGCCGCGAGGCCCTCCTCGATTACGCGCAAAGCGAGCGCGTGCGCGCCAAGGAAGTGGCTCCAAGCCCGGAGTCCCGGCTCGTTTCTGCTCATCGTGAATCGCTCCCCGATCACAGATAATTGCGTTTGCAACTATAGGCCAGCGCTATATGTTTGCAAATGCAAACATCGTGATTGCTCAGGAAAGGAGCGCATTGTGCCAAAGGAGATCACCCGCCCGTCGCTTGCCGAGGCCTTGCTCAGCAAGAACCCGCCGCTCGTGTTCGAGGCGCTGGACAAGAAATATTTCGACGCCGGTCACATTCCGACCGCGCGCCCGATGCCTCCTGCCGAGATCGACAGCGTTGTCGCGGCGCAAGTCGCCCGAAAGGACGCGCCAATCGTGATCTATTGCGCGAGCGCGACGTGTCAGAATTCGCATCAAGCTGCCGCGCGATTGACGGCGCAAGGTTATTCGAACGTTGCCGTCTATGCCGGCGGCAAACACGACTGGACCGAAGCTGGCCTTCGGCTGGAGAAATAGCAAGCAAGGCATCGACGGTCGCCCGGCTGATTTCAGTTCAGATCCGAACTTGGGCTGCGGGCAGACGAATCGTCGCGACCCCTTGATCTGCCGATTTCTGCCAAGTGGCGGCGCCCCGCGGCCGGATACCGACGATCGTTTAGGCAGGCAATGTGACAACGCGGGATCAACGCACCCCGAATCGAAGTCCTGCCGACGGACGTTCGGCCAACACCTCGCGTCGGAAACGATAGAGTGCGGCGGGCCGGCCACCGGTCGCTGTGGAAGTATCCCCGGTCGGTTCAACGAGCTGCGTCGAATCCACAAGCCGCCGGAAATTCTGCTTGTGCAGATGACGGCCTGCGATCGCTTCCACCGTCCGCTGAAGATCGGTTAGTGTGAATTCGGGCGGCATCAGCTCGAACACCACCGGCCGGTACTTCATCTTTGCGCGCAGCCGCGCGATCGCCGTCGCGAGAATACGCCGATGATCGAGCGGCATCGCATCGCCGAGTGGCGCGAGCTTGCCGCGTTTCTGCGCGGCCTCGCGCCCGTCGCGGCGCGCTTCCTCGACGAGCCCCGCCTCGTACAGGAGTTCGTAGCGGTCGAGTGCGCGTTCTTCATCCCAAGGAAATCCCTCCGAGCCGAACGCCTGGCGGAGCCGCTCCCGTCGCGGCAAATCCCCGCTCGGCGCGCGCACAGCGGCCTTCACCCAATCGGAGAGTGCAGGCAGGATCGTCTTGTCGAGAAGAGCGGGGCGGCCGGCGCGCCAGTCCTCCCAAGGGAAGAACCGGTACCAGGGTTCGAAGCTCGCGCCCGCTACGGCGAGCACATCGTCGTCTTCAGGTAATCGCGTGAGTGCGAGGTAGCCGACCGAGACGACGTGCGGGTCGGTGTCTCCCGCACGGGCGTGACGGCCGCGGTCGCCAAACGTGTAGAGTTGCTCCACGTAGCCTACGGTTAGCGCGGTTTGCTCCGCCACGAATGTGCGCAGTGCGAGCTCAAACGTGCGATGCGCGAGCGGATCGAACGGTCCTGTTGGCAGTCCGATTCCCTCGTTCGGCGCTCGCGCCGAAACAAGGATTTGCGGCGCATCCCCTCGCATCGCCACAATGGCGGCGGTCAATCCGATCTCAACCGGAGCACTGGGGCGCGGCGTCATGCGGCGAAACTATCACGTCGCGCGAACGTGCAAGACCGAGGACGTTGCACTTCAATCCGTCTTCAGCTCGAACGGTTCAGCTTCGTACGCCGCGAGTCCGTATCCGATTCGCGAGACCGCGCGCACCATCCGCCCATCCCGTTTGAGGTGGGTATCGGCGAGCATGACGAGTCGCGGATTGGGTGACGCTGTTGGAGAGGCGGCGCGGAGGCGTCTCGCGATCTCATCCTCGTCGCGCTCCGGCGCGAGCGCGCAGGCAGTGATGAAGGCCGCGGCGGTTGAGCGCGAAATTCCCGCGAAGCAATGAACGACGAGCGGCTGCGCGCGATTCCAGCGATGCACGAATTCGACGAGTTGCTCGACGTGCTCCTCATTCGGAGCGATCAGGCCATCGATCGGGTCGGCAATATCATCCATCTGCAACCATAGATGATTGTCCGCTGCGATTCCGGCTGGCCGAAACACGCGCGCCTCGTCGCGCACCAGCGTGATTACGTGCGTGGCGCGGGAGGATTCCACGGTCTCGTTCAGACGCGCGAGCGAGCAGACTCTGATCATGGTTTTCCGTCGCCCAGTTCCTGAAATCGCTTAAGGAATCGCTTTTCCGCGGTGTCGGCGGTCCATGGAGCTAGATAGTGCTTGATTGCTCCGGCGTCGAGCGAGGGCGGAACGCCGAAGAAGCGTCGCGCCTCGCGCTCCGAGAAGCCGGCGAGACGCGTTGCCTCGATATAGGCTGCCGAACGGTCGGATCGCTTGACGACGTTCACAAGCTGTCCGGGCCACCGCACCGGTAGGCCGAAACGGAGACTCACGGCATGCAACAGCCGGGCTTCCACTTTCTTGTAGTCGTCCTTCAACACCGCTTTGAACGGGCTGATCAGGTCGCCAATCACGTACTCGGGTGCGTCGTGCAGAAGTACGGCGCGGCGCCATGGCACATCGATATTGGGCGCGAGCCGGCGCGAGATGAGTTCGACAAGCAGCGCGTGTTGCGCCACTGAAAAAATATGCGGACCCTCGGTCTGGCCATTCCAGCGCGCGACGCGCGCCAGACCGTGTGCGATATCCTCGATCTCGACGTCGAGTGGGGAGGGATCGAGGAGGTCGAGCCTGCGGCCCGAGAGCATTCGCTGCCACGCTCGATGCGGCTTGTCGCGTAAGGACATAGGCGGAGTCTGTTTCACAGCGTTAGATGGCGCAGCTAGCACGTCTCGACCCTTCGCATAGCGCTTGAACCTTGAAAAGCAGTGCATGCTGGGAGGAGCGGACTGGCGTAGACTGCACCGCGGGTAATGGGCGGCCGTTGGGCCGGGTTCCCAAGGGAGGGCGAGATGGTTCGTGTCGCGCTGGCTGTGCTGGTCCTGGTTGCGGTGACCGCGCTCCCGCAATTTCATCCGGGCGTGCCCGCTTGGGCGGTCGGCTCGCTGCCCGGCTCGCTGATCGAGAGCCTGCCCAGACCCCTCACGTCGACCGAGACGAAGAAGATCGAATCGCACTTGCGCCGGGTTCTCGGCAACAAGGAGATTCGTCTGGCGCCACAGCCGCCGGAAGCCGAGGTCTTCATTGGCCACCGGTTCATCGGCGTCGTCTACCCCGAAGAGCAAGATGGGCAGCGCGCCTTCTATTTCGAGATGGCGATCTCCGATAAGGACCTCGAGGAGGACGAGCCGGCAAGCTCCAAGCGCTAGCGTTGCGCGCGTCTCTCGGTAAGCGCTTCATGGCGATGACAAGCCACCAAGTGGTCGTTGACCATGCCGACCGCCTGCATGAATGCGTAGACGATCGTCGGCCCGCAGAACTTGAATCCCCGCGCCTTCAGATCTTTGGAGATCTTTCTCGACACGTCCGTCTCGGCCGGGATTTGCCTGATCGACTTTCGCCGGTTCACGATCGGCTGGTCGTCAACGAACGCCCAGAGATAATTCGAGAAGCCTGGGCCTTTTTCCATTATGTCGAGGTAGGCGCGGGCGGAGAGAACGGAACCGTCGATTTTCATGCGATTGCGAATAATGCCGGCGTCCTTCATCAGCGCGGCGAGCTTGCGCCTGTCGTAGCGCGCGATCTTTTCCGGCTCAAAGCCGTCGAACGCGCGCCGGAAGTTGTCGCGCTTCCTCAGAATCGTGATCCACGAAAGCCCCGCCTGGAATCCGTCGAGCAACAGTTTCTCGAATAGTGCGCGGTCGTCGCGCTCCGGGACGCCCCACTCCGTATCGTGATAAAGCATGTACAGCGCGTCCGTGCCGCACCACGGGCAGCGCTGTAGGCCGTCGGCGTGTTTGATCATCTTCAACCTGCTGCCCCGCGTTCGCCGGGAAAGGGGAAGGTGGCCCAATCCGGCTTCACGAGCTTCAGCTCGACGCCGCCGGCAACAAGCCTGCCTCCTTCTTTCATGGCCTCGTCGACACGGTCCAGTCGCAAGAGCGCGAGACCAAGCCGTCCCGCCGCCGATCCCATGTAACCCACGGCGCGGTCGCCGGCCTTCACCTCGATGCCCGGTTCGGGCGCCGCATCCGCGAATGCGACCGGCACGACGCGCCTCCGCGCCACGTCGCGGCGCTCCACGCGCGAGACCACTTCCTGGCCGATAAAGCAGCCCTTGTGGAAGTCCACGCCACCGAGCAAATCCATGTCCGCTTCGTGCGGGAACGTGTCCCCGTAGACGAAGTCTTTGCCGCCCTCCGGGATGCCGAGCGAGATGCGCCGTCCTTGCCAGTTTTGGGCGTCGACGATTTTCAAGCCCGCGGCCGCCAGCTCCGCTTCCGCGCCGGCCGCGGGCAACACCACTCGCCAGCCCAGCCCGGCGTCGCGTGGGTCCAGATAGACGAGTCCGAGGTCGTCAGGGGGCCGCCGGTCGAGCGCAACAGCGACCGCGAGGTCTGGCCGTGCCTCGACCTCTACCTTCGCCCGCAGCCGGTAGAAATTGAGCTTCTTCACAAGCTCGTCGGCAAGCGCTGCCGGTGCGTCGAGCACGAAGCCACCGCCTGCCTCCGGCTCGACGGCCACGGCGTAGAAATCGACGACGATCTTTCCCTGCGGTGTCAGGAGTGCCGTGAAGAGTGCCGCCCCAGGTGCCAGATTTTCGACCGCACTGGTTACGATCCCATTCAGAAAGCGCGCAGCGTCGTCGCCGGTCACCCGCACGACCGCGCGGTCAGAGAGCAGGACGGCCGCCATGATGCCTCATTGCTTGCAAAGCTCCGCGCCGACACGTAAGGCCGCTGATGTCGCGGGGCAAGCCCGCAGATTCCGGCCCGGAGACGATGCCTGAAGTCTACGACCTTATCCTGTCCGGCGGCACCGTGGTCGGCCCCGACGGCACTGGGCGCGCCGACATCGGCGTACGCGAAGGGCGCGTGGCTGCCGTCGGCGATCTTGGCCGCGCCTCGGCCGGCGAAACGATCGACTGCCGCGGCCTGCACGTTCTGCCAGGTGTAATCGACACGCAGGTGCATTTCCGCGAGCCCGGCCTTGAGCACAAGGAGGACTTGGAAAGCGGCTCTCGTTCCGCGGTGATGGGTGGTGTCACCGCCGTTTTCGAGATGCCGAATACCGATCCGCTCACCACCAGCGCCGCGACTCTGGCCGACAAGATGCGCCGTGCGCGCGGCCGGATGCACTGCGACTTTGCCTTTTTCGTCGGTGGCACGCACGAGAATGTCGCGGAGCTTCCGGAGCTCGAACGGCTTCCAGGTGCGGCCGGCATCAAGGTCTTCATGGGTTCGTCGACGGGAAGGCTGCTGGTGGCAGAGGACGCCGGCATCCGGGCGATTCTGAAGGCAATCCGACGCCGCGCTTCGTTCCATTGCGAAGATGAAGCGCGGCTGGAAGAGCGCAAGAAGTTTCGTGTCGAGGGCGATCCCCGCTCACACCCAGTCTGGCGCGATGAGACCGCGGCGCTTCAGGCAACGAAACGCCTCGTCGCGCTCGCACATGAGACCGGTAGACAAGTCCACGTCCTACACGTGTCCACGGCACAGGAGATCGAATTTCTTGCCGGCCATAGAGACGTCGCGAGCGTCGAGGTGACGCCGCACCATCTGACGATGGCAGCTCCCGAGTGTTACGACCGCCTCGGAACGCGCGCGCAGATGAACCCGCCGGTCCGGGAGGCGCACCATCGCGACGCCCTTTGGCGCGGAATTACGAGTGGCGTCGTCGACATTCTCGGTTCCGACCACGCGCCGCATACGCTTGCGGAGAAGGCGAAGATTTATCCCGCGAGTCCGTCAGGCATGACCGGCGTGCAAACGCTGGTTCCGCTGATGCTCGACCATGTGAACGCCGGCCGTCTATCGCTCGAGCGCTTTGTCGGACTTTCGAGTGCAGGCCCGGCCCGTCTCTTCCGTATTGCCGGGAAGGGCAGCATTGTCGCCGGTAACGACGCCGATTTCGCGGTGGTCGATCTCGGGCGAAAGCAGATCATTCGCGACGGGTGGATCGCGTCGAAGAGCGGCTGGACACCCTATGATGGGGTGGAAGTGACCGGTTGGCCAATTGGCACTTTTGTGCGCGGCGCGAAGGTCATGTGGGAAGGGGAACTCCGTGCCGCGCCGATGGGCGCGCCGGTGCGCTTCCACCTGCCTGGCTCAGCCTAGTCGCCGGCGACGAAAAAGTGCCACACGCCGTCCGGCGAGATGCCGACGCGAAAGAAAATATACGCGCCAAAGTCGAGCATTTCGCGCCAGTCGCTCCCCGTCACGAGCCGGAACAGCTCCACCTTCTGTTCCAGAGTGAGCTCACGCAGCGGAACGCTGTAGAAGTAGGGCCACACATACATTTCCTGTGGTGTGCCCTTGTCGAGATGCGCAAACGGCAGCTCCAGAAGCTCGGTGAGGATCGCGAGCGCCTCGAGCCCGTCGCTGTCCGGATAGCTCGATTTCCAGAACTCCACCGGGTTCTTCTCGCCGCCGAACGAAAACACCGGCATCATCTCGTTCGACTGCATGACGGTGGCGACCTTGTTCAGATCGCCGGTGCGCGCCGCCTCGAGGATGCGGGCACGGGTTTGACGCACTTTTTCGGGCAACCGCGACAAGTCGCTGATCGCCTCGAACGGGACATTGGCTGCGCTGCTCTTGGCGGATCCTGGCTTGACCGGCGCGGCGCCCTTGGGTGCGACGGGTTCGGTCTTGACCGTGCCCTGCGCCAGGGCAGGCGCCGCGAGGGTAAGTGCAAACGCGGTGACGATCGCGACGAGTGGACGGATCATGACGTTCCCCGGGGGAGCGCTGGCCAAGCCTATCCGAGCACGCAGGCGGGTGCGAGCGCTTGAATCGAAGTCTCAAGGGGCGATCAAGCATGCCGTGAGCAGCAAGTACGAATCGGGTCCCCGACATCCCGTTGTGTCGACTCGCGATTTAGCGCTTTCCGGCTGGGCGCGAACGTGTCTGCGACTGCCGCTCATGCAGCGCGCGAAGGGAAGCTCAGGAATGTGATGAGCGGAACTTACTGGCGCTTTGGCGGAACGGTGAATTCGCCGCGGCGGACGCGGTCGCCGAGGCCGTCAGCAAAGCGCGCTGCCGCTTCCTCGCCGTAGGTGGACACTAGTTCGTGCATGGCGGTGAATAGCGCGACCTGGGCGAGGCAATCGCCATCGATGCCTTCAAGTCGAGCTTCTTCCCAAGCCTCGGAAAGATAGGCGAGCGCCATCCGCCGCTGTGCCGTATCGGTCGCGGCCTGGTCGGTCAGCGGGTTCGGCAGCGGAATCGCGCGCAAAGAAAAGGGCTCCGCGGTCCGTGCGGACCGACTCCGCTCACCTTAACTGCAAGTGTTAACGGGGTCGCGCGTCACCTTTCGAGAAGGTTAACGCGACCGCGGATTCGCCTCAGTTGCCATAGCGCGTGGCGATTTCGCGTGAGAGTTTTGCGCCCTCGTCGAGATATCGGCGGATCGCAACGCTGGCAGCCGGGGTGCAGGTGCGATAGGTCTGCTCATAGGCGACGTAGGATCGGTTGAAGCTCGCGACCAGTCGGTCACGTCGCTCCGGCGGCGGCTGCTCGGTCTCAATCAGACCCTGCATTTCGCCGCGCCAGCGGCTGGCGTCAGACGATCCGCAAAGCTTGCGCAGGTAATGCAGGGCGCCAAGGATCTCCGCGAGCCGTGCCATTTCCTGTTCGTAGGCTGGCGGCGTCTCGGGTGGTGCCTTCGCCTTTTGATCCGGGACAGTGCGCGCTGGGACTGCCGCGGGCGCGGTTCTCTGGGCCGGCGGTTGCGGCTGAAAGATCCGCGGCGGCCCAATGATCGTACGGAAGAAATCCTGCCCGTGCGCTGCTGCGCCGCTGAGCGTAAGCACGACAATTACAGACAGGACGGCGCGGACCATGGGAGACGGCTTTCGGGCCGGGGATATGCGCTCGAACCGCGGCGCAAGCAAGGCGCTCATGCTGCAACAAGGCGTTTCGCGATCTCGACAATTTCCGCGAGTCCGTCGGTCGTGTTGAATTGGGCGAGCATGCTTGGCTCGATCCATTTCAACGCCGCGAGTTCCGGACTAGGTTTTGCCTCACCTTCGCGCCAGCGCGCCGCGAAGGCGAGGATCACGAAATGACTCGTGACTGCTCCGCCGCCGTCACGCACCAGCATCTCGCGGTGACCTGCAAACCCGACGATCTCGGCAGCAACGCCAGCTTCCTCTCGCAGCTCGCGCAATGCAGCTTCAGCGGCGCGCTCGCCCAACTCGACCCGGCCGCCCGGAAGCGTCCAGAGCTGAGGCGGATTCGCTCGGCGCACGAGCAGAAGCCGCCCGTCCCGGAAGCAGGCGGCGCTGGCAGCGAGGACAGGTCGATTTGTGCTATCGCGCATGGTCGATCGAAGACACATATCATCTTTCCATGTGCGGTCGCTTCGTCATTACCTCGGCACCTGACGCCATCCGGCGATTGCTTCGCTACGAGGAGCAGCCGAATTTTCCGCCGCGGTACAACGTCGCCCCAACCCAGCCGATCCCGATCGTGCGCCTCGACCATCATGGTATGCGGCGCTTCGCACTTGTGCGCTGGGGGCTCATCCCGAGTTGGGTGAAGGACCCGAAGCGGTTCTCGCTACTGATCAACGCGCGTCTGGAAGGGATCGAAAACAGGCCGGCATTTCGTGCTGCTGTCATTCGCCGCCGCTGCCTGATCCCGGCCGACGGATTCTACGAATGGAAGAAGGAGGGCAAAGCCAAGCGGCCTTATTTCATACGCGCCCGCGACAAACAGCCGTTTGCGTTTGCAGGGCTCTGGGAGACCTGGTTCGACCGCGATGGTGGCGAAGTGGAAACCGCCGCGATCGTCGTCTGTCCACCAAACGCGACGGTCGCCCCGATCCACGACCGGATGCCGGCGATCGTCGCACCGGAAAATTTCGACGTTTGGCTCAATGTGGAGACTGTCGACGCGCAGCGGGCCGCCGCGCTCCTTGGCCCGGCACCCGACGACTATCTTGAGGCCTACGAAATCTCCAGCCGGGTCAACAAATATACGAACGACGACCCGGAGAACATTGCGCCTGTCGACTTGCCTCTTGGGGAGCATGCTAAGCGATAACTACACCGACTAGCACCGCTGCGTAATGCACCCCCGCGGCGGTCACGACGAATCCGTGCCACACGGCACGCTGGAATGGCAGGCGCTCCCACACGTGGAAGATCACTCCGGTTGAATAAAGTACTCCGCCGATTGCAAGCAGGATGAAGGTCGTCGCTCCGACCGACGTGAGCAGCGGCTCGAAGGCGACCAGGCCAACCCACCCCAGCACAAGATAGAGCGCGACGAAGCACCATTCGCAGTGCCGCGGTTGCCAGACGCGCAGGGCAATACCGATGGCCGCAGCCGACCATATGAAAGCAGTCAGGCCGTCGGCCCAAGCGCCTTCCAGGCGAAGCGTCGTGAACGGCGTGTATGTTCCGGCAATCATCGCGAAGATTGCCGCATGGTCGAAGCGCTTGAGGAGATCGCACCAGCGCGTCGATCGAGCAAGATTGTATGCTGCCGAGCATCCGAGCATTGCCACGAGCGCGCCGGAATAGATCGAGACGGCGGTGACTTCTGGCGCGTCGCCGTGCCAAAGCGTCAACGCTAGTAGAACTGCCACCCCGACAACGGCGGCGATCAGGCCGACCAGATGTACAATGCCGTCTGCCAGAAGCTCCCCGGGTTTGAGCACGCGGTCGCGCAGCGCGACATTGAATTCGGAGAGCGTCATCCGGACTTCCTTTTCAGTTGCGATACGGAGCGGCGGACGACATGCGTCAGAGTACCTTGCCCGGATTGAGGATCCCTTTCGGATCCAGCAAGTTCTTGATCGAGCGCATGAGCTCGAGTTCCACTGGATCCTTCACGCCCGGCAGGAGCTTCCGTTTCATGAAGCCGATCCCGTGCTCGGCTGAGATCGATCCGTGATGTTTCGCGACGAGGTCGTAGACCACGGCGTTGACCGCTTCCGTCTGGGCGAGGAAAGCGGCGCGATCTAGCGCCTCGGGCTTGCATACCGCGAAATGGACGTTGCCATCGCCAAGATGGCCGAACGGAAGCGGCCGTGCGCCCGGAACCACCTTAAGGACCGCGGCGCTTGCTTCTTCGATGAACGCCGGCACCTCGGCCACGGGTACCGAGATGTCGTGCGCGATCGAGCCGCCGGCGCCGCGTTGAGCATCGGGCAAGATCAGCCGCAAGTGCCAGAACGCTCGCGCTTGCTCCAGATTGGAAGCAATCGTGGCATCTCCAATCACGCCACGTTTGCTCGCAGCGTTGAGAATCTCCTCCATCGTCTCCCGCAATCCTTCGCGCGCGGGCGAGGAGAGCTCGAGCAGGACGTACCAGGGATACGGCGCGGCGAGTGGCTCACGCGCCCCCGGGGGATGCCCGACCGCGAACTCGATTCCCATTCGCGTCATCAGTTCGAAGCTGGTTACTGCGCCGCCCGCCCGTGACTGCGCAATCTTGAGGAGTTCGAGCGCGGCCTGCGGTGACGCTGCACCGGCGAACGCGGTTTCGACGGAGCGCGGCGCGGGGAACAGCTTCACGACTGCGGCAGTGATGATCCCAAGCGTGCCTTCGGCACCAACAAACAGGTGGCGCAAGTCGTAGCCCGTGTTGTCCTTCTTGAGTTTGCGCAGTCCGCTCCAGATGCGGCCGTCTGCGAGCACGACTTCGACCCCGAGCACGAGATCGCGCGCGACCCCATAAGTGAGCGCGTTGATGCCGCCCGCGTTGGTTGAAAGATTGCCGCCGATCGTGCACGAACCTTCGGCGCCCAGCGAGAGCGGAAACAGCCGGTCATGCCTGCGCGCTTCTTCCTGCGCGCGTTGCAGGATCACGCCGGCCTCACATGTCATCGAGTTGGTTGCGAGGTCGATCTCGCGGATCTTATCGAGCCGAGCGGTAGACAGCACAATCGCGCGCTCGTCGAACGGCACCTGCCCCCCCGACAGACCGGTGTTGCCGCCCTGCGGCACGACAGGCGTTCCAGTCTCGCTCGCTAGCATGAGAATTTGCGAGATTTCCTTGACGGAGCCGGGCCGCACCACGGCCGCCGCACGCCCCTGATAGATGTCGCGCCGTTCCTGCAGGTACGGCGCCATGTCCGCGGGATCGCGCAACGCGTATTTGTCGCCCACGATCTTGGCGAAGCGATCGATCGGTGTCGCTGGTCGTCCGGCGGGTCTGTTCATGGCGCGACTTATATCAGGTTATCAGCGCGCCGCCGCCGCGCGCTTAAGCCGGTCGCGGATCGCCTCGCCGAGCCCGGTCGGAGGGACCCGCGCCACCGCAATGCTTGCAGTGCCGGAAGCATCGAGTGCACGCAGATGTGCAAACAGATTTGCCGCCGCCTCCACGAGATCGCCTGTGGGCGAAAGATTCAGCACCTGGCTCGCGCGCTCGGCGCCCGCCGGACGCTTCGGTCCGAACGCGAGCAAGGCCTCGCCGGGCTGCACGTCGAGTACATCGAGGCGCAATTTCGCCCGCGTCGCGTAGTGCGAGGGAAGACGGCCGGGCGAGGTTGGTGATTGGTCGCCACGCGGCGACGTTCCTTCCAGCAGCGCCGCGCCGAGCGTGTTGTCGATCGCTTCCCGCGTAATTGCGCCTGGTCGAAGCAGGGTCGCCCCCGCTCCGATGCAGTCGACGATCGTCGATTCCAGTCCCAACGGAGTTGCGCCGCCGTCGAGTACAAGATCGATGCGGCCGCGGAGGTCGGCCGCTACGTGTTCGGCCCGCGTCGGCGACACGTGGCCAGAGCGATTGGCGCTGGGCGCCACCACCGGCTTGCCAACCTCTTTCAGCAGCTGTTGCGCGACCGGATGTGCAGGCACGCGCAGCGCCACCGTGTCGAGCCCGGCGCGCGCGAGATCGCATACCGGGCAATCCGGCAGCGCGGGGAGGACAAGCGTGAGCGGCCCGGGCCAGAATTTCTGCGCCAGCCGCAAGGCAATTTCGTTCGGGCGCCCGATCTTGCGTGCTGCGTCCAGGTTGGAAACGTGCACAATCAGTGGATTGAACGCCGGTCGCTCTTTTGCCTCATAGAGCCGTGCAACCGCGTGCGCATTGGTCGCATCTGCGCCGAGCCCGTAGACCGTCTCCGTCGGGAACGCGACAAGACCGCCCGCCGCAAGCACACGCGCGGCTTCCGCAACCGCAGGCGCGTCGGCTGGCAGCACCCGCGTCGACAACTTTTGGCCGGTAAGAGTCGCATTCACATTGACGGTTCCGGTGCGTGCCGCCACTCTCGGCTAAGATCGTACGCTGGCGGTAGGTGCTGACGCGGCCGCGGTCAAGCGCCAGACATCGCCTTCGAAGCGGAGACAACCATGCCCTATCGAGCGCCGGTCGCCGAGACCGTCTTCTTCATCGATCATTGCACGAACCTGAAGGCGCTCGCGGGGAAAGGCGCGCTTGCCGACATTTCGATCGATCTCGTGGCGCAGGTCCTCGAGGAAGCGGGCAAGTTCGCAAGCGAAAAGATTGCGCCCTTGAATCGGCTTGGCGACGCCGAGGGCACGCCGTTCGCGAACGGCGTTGTCACGATGCCGAAGGGTTGGAAGCAGGTCTATCGCGAGTGGGCCGAAGCCGGCTGGAATGCGCTGCCGGCACCCGTCGAATACGGCGGGCAGGGGTTGCCCTCGCTCGTGAATATGTCGTGTGTCGAGTATTGGCATTCGGCGGCGATGGCTTTTGGCCTTGGCCCGATGCTCACGCAGGCCGCAATCGAGGCCATGGATGCGCACGCCGACGACGCGCTCAAGGAACGCTACTTGCACAAGCTCGTGTCCGGAGAGTGGATGGGCACGATGCAGCTGACTGAACCGCAGTCCGGCTCTGATCTCTCTGGACTTCGTACCCGCGCGGAGCGCGCTGACGACGGTACCTATCGAATCAAGGGCCAGAAGATTTTCATCACCTACGGTGAGCACGATCTTACGCCGAACGTCATTCATTTCGTGCTTGCGCGCCTGCCCGACGCGCCTCCCGGCACCAAGGGCATCTCGCTGTTTCTGGTCCCGAAGTTCCTCGTGAAGGACGATGGCTCGCTCGGGCCGCGCAACGACCTGCGTTGCGCGTCCATCGAGCACAAGCTTGGAATTCATGCTTCGCCGACTTGCGTCATGCTTTACGGCGAGAACGAGGGTGCGATCGGCCACCTCATCGGCGAGGAGAACAAGGGGCTCGCCTGCATGTTCACGATGATGAACCTCGCCCGCCTCGCGGTGGGCGTAGAGGGCGTGGCGGTAGCCGAGGCCGCGTACCAGCATGCGCTCGCTTACGCGCATGAGCGCCGGCAAGGCCGCACCAGCGGCAAGGACATGAGCCCGATCATCGCGCACCCAGACGTCAAGCGAATGCTGCTGACGATGCGGGCGCTGACGGCCGCTTCACGCGCGATCTGCTTGAAGACCGCCGACGCGATCGACCGCTCCCGTCACCACTCGGATCAAGGGGAACGAGCGAAAGCGCAGGAAGAGGCGAACCTGCTGACGCCGATCGCCAAGGCATTCTCGACTGACAGCGGCATCGAGGTCGCATCGCTCGGTGTACAGGTTCACGGCGGCATGGGCTTCATCGAGGAAACCGGCGCCGCGCAATACTACCGCGACGCGCGCATCACTGCGATCTACGAGGGTACGAATGGCATTCAGGCGATCGACCTCGTCACTCGCAAGATCGGCCAGGCAGGCGGTGAGACCTTGCGCCGGGTACTGGGCGGCTACCGGACGATCGCACGCCGCGTAGCCGAGTTGAATGATCCGGCTTTCGGCGCAATAGCCGCGCGGCTTGGCGATGCGATCGCGGCAGTGGAGCGCACGTCGAAACACTTGCTCACGGAGAACACGCGCAAGCCTGATGCCGCGCTCGCAGGTGCGACGCCCTATTTGCGCTTGTTCGGCCTGACCGCAGGCGCCGCATATCTTGCGGAGATAGCGCTCGCAGCCGATGCTGTTGGGGCCAAAGACCCGGCGAACGCCGCACGCATCGCGACCGCTCGCTTCTATGCTGAAAATCTCCTTCCCACCGTGGCGGGACTGGAGCACGCGGTCGTTTCGGGTGCGGATTCGATATTGCGCGCGGAGGCGGCACTTGTCGCGTGAACAAGGTCCGCTTCGCGGCAAGACTCTTTTCATTACCGGCGCTTCGCGCGGCATCGGGCTTGCGATCGCGCTCCGCGCCGCTCGCGACGGGGCAAACGTCGCGATCGCCGCGAAGACCGACAAACCGCATCCAAAACTGCAGGGCACAATCCACACGGCCGCCGAGGAAATCGAGAGGGCAGGCGGTACCGCGCTTCCGATCGCTTGCGACATACGCGAGGAGCCGCAGGTTGCTGGCGCAATCGAGCGGGTCGCCACGCGCTTCGGCGGTATTGATATCGTCGTCAACAACGCGAGTGCGATCCAGCTCACGCGGACGCCCGACACCGACATGAAGCGTTTCGATCTGATGCACCAGATCAACACGCGCGGGACGTTCATGGTGTCGAAATATGCGATCCCGCACCTCGAGCGTGCAAAGAACCCGCACATTCTCGCGATCTCGCCGCCGCTCGATATGAGGGAGAAGTGGTTCGCGCCCCACGTCGCCTACACGATGGCGAAATTCGGCATGAGCATTGTCATACTCGGGCTTGCCGGCGAATTGCGTTCGAAAGGCGTCGCGGCGAATGCTCTTTGGCCGCGCACCACGATCGCGACTGCAGCGATTCAGAATCTGCTTGGCGGCGATCGGGTCATGCGCATGAGCCGCAAGCCTGAGATCATTGCTGACGCGGCTTGGCGCATCTTCCAGAAGCCGTCGCGAGAGTTTACCGGAAATTTTTTGATCGACGACAGCTTTCTTGCCGCCGAAGGCGAGACCGATTTCGACAAATATCGCTTCGATCCAAGTCAGCCGCTGGCGCCGGACTTCTTCGTGCCGGAAGAAATGCCGCCTCCGCCGTCCGTGAATTTGGGTGCGCTCAAGCCTTAGCGGCGGTAGGTCGAAGCCGAAAGCTGCGCCTGCACTTCCGGAGTGTGGCATTCGGGTGCGAACATGATCGCATCGCCGAGCCTGCGGCAGAACACTTTTAGCACTTGCATCTCGACGATCGGCGAGAGCCGAGTGACGACTTCCTCGTAGCCCGCCGCGTTCAGGTGCCCGATGATGTCCCAGAATAGGCGATAGCCCGGCTTCTTCACGCCATCGATCGCAACGCCGTCGAAGAAATCCGGATAATACGTTGCGCCGTGGGTCGCAGCGACATCGGAAAAGTCGCGCGTATGAAATCCCGCAAGGATGACTTCGATGTCTCGCGCGCGCAGGCGCCCGACGATTTCATCCAGATTGCGCCGAGTTGTGTGGATGCTGAAGCCGAAGCGCATGTCGTTGCGCCCGAGAAATACGATCGCGATGTGGGTGTCTTCCGGCAACGCCGCCTCGAGCCGTCTCAGCGCCCCGGCGGTCGTATCTCCGCCCACACCAGCATTGAACACTTCCACGTCGTGCCCGCGTGCCTGCAAGGCGCGCGCGAGCCGCGAGGGATACTTGTTCGGCTCGGAGACGCCGAAGCCTGAAGTATTGCTGTCGCCGATCGCGACAATACGGATCGGATCAGCTGCGGCAGTGCCCGCAGAAAGCAGCAAGCCCAGCGCCAAAAGGGCGCCCGGAAGCGGTCGCATTCCCGTACTCCGTACTCCTCCGCCCCCGAGGCTCGCGCAACATGCTTAATGAATCCTTGCCATGCCGCGCCAAGCTCGAATTCGCGCGGAATTCACGAGAATAACTGGGCGCCATTAGGGGCGGGAGCGGGCGCCGCGGCGGCAAAAATCGGCTGCGCCCGTGGCGCGCAGCCGGCATTTGTGGCGCGCCCGTGTCTCGCGTAGCCTGAGCAGCGGACGGGAAGAAATGACCACTCTTTTGTTGAGCCACGATTCCGGCCTTCGGCATGCGACGCCCGCCGGACATCCGGAACGGCCCGACCGGCTACGCGCCATCAACGCCGCGCTCGAGGAGGAGGCCTTCGCGGATCTTGCCCGCGAACCGGCGCCGGAGGGCGAGTTCGAGGCGATCACACGCGTGCATCCGATGGCCTATGTCGAGGCGCTTCGAGCGGCAGTACCAAAGCAGGGGCTGGCTCGGGTCGACGCAGACACGGCACTTTCATCGACCAGCTGGGAACCGATTCTACGCGCCGTTGGCGGCGCGGTGCTTGCGGTCGACGAGGTCATGACCGGTCATGCGGACAACGCGTTTGTGGCGATGCGTCCGCCCGGCCACCACGCCGAGACCGCGACTCCGATGGGCTTCTGTTTCTTTAACAACGCTGCCATTGCGGCGCGCCACGCGCAGAAGCACTACGGTGCGGAGCGTGTCGCGATCGTCGACTTCGACGTCCATCATGGCAACGGCTCGCAAGAGATATTCTGGTCCGACGCCAGCGTCCTATACTGCTCGACCCACGAGATGCCCCTCTATCCCGGCACCGGAGCGCGCTCTGAGCGCGGTGAGCACAACAACATCGTCAACGCGCCGCTCGCTGCCGGCAACGGCGGCGCTGAATTTCGCGAAGCTGTCGAAAGCGCCATTCTCCCACGTCTTGATTCCTTCCGTCCGGACTTGATCGTAGTCTCCGCCGGCTTCGACGCGCACATGCGCGATCCGCTCGCCAATCTGAATCTTTCCGAGGACGACTATGCATGGGTAACGCGAAAGCTCCTGGACGTGGCGGACAAGCACGCGCAGGGACGCTTGGTGTCGGTACTGGAAGGTGGTTACGACCTGCAGGGCCTCTCGCGATCCGTGGCAGCTCACGTAAGGGCCTTGATGCGTGGATGAACGTCTTCATGCTAGAAACGGCCGATGAGCAAGGAACCTAAGGACGCGAACGCCGACGTCGCCGCGTTGCCGTTTGAGAAGGCGCTCGCCGAGCTGGAGTTGATCGTTGGACGTCTTGAGAAGGGCGACGTTGCCCTGGAGGAGTCGATTCGCATCTACGAGCGGGGCGAGGCATTGAAGCGCCGCTGTGAGGCGCTCTTGCGCGACGCTGAGGTGCGAGTTGAAAAAATCACCCGTGACTCCGGCGGCCGCGCCACTGGCACCGAGCCGCTCGACGGAAACTGAGCGTCACGCCTTTGTGGTTTTGCTCGGCCATCCGGCGCCTATATGGATTGGGCGCGAAGATTGAGGATTGACCAATGAGCTTTTTCCCCGGCAAGGATCCCAAGGCCGGCGACAAGTTCGCTTGTGACGCACTCGAGCTGGTTGTCGTCCCGCGCAGTGTCGACCTCGACGATTTCACGGTGCGCCGCGCGTTGCCCCATTCCATGCGCCGGACCGTCGGCCCCTACGTTTTCTTCGATCATTTCGGTCCGGCTGAGTTTCGCTCGGGCAAAGGTCTCGACGTGCGCCCACATCCGCACATCGGGCTCTCCACCCTCACTTATCTCTACGACGGCGAGATCATTCATCGCGATACGCTCGGCGTGAACGCCGCCATCCACCCGGGCGAAGTGAATTGGATGACCGCGGGCCGTGGCATCGTGCATTCGGAGCGCACCGCGCCCGAACACCGTGTCGACGGTGAGCCTTTGCACGGGCTCCAGCTGTGGATCGCGATGATGTCGAAGGACGAGGAGATCGACCCGAGCTTCTCTCACCTCGGCGGCGGCGAGCTGCCTGTCGTAAATGGTGAGGGCAAGACCGTACGCGTCGTCGCTGGCAGGATGTTTGGCGCGGTTTCTTTGCTCAAGACGACCTCAGAGACGATTTTTGCGGATATTTCGCTTGCGGCGGGTGCCGCCATGCCCCTCGATGCCGAGTACGAGGAGCGCGCGATCTACGTGAGCTCGGGAGAGATCGACGTTGCGGGTGATCGCTTCGACGCCGGTCGGCTGTTGATCTTCCGGCCCGGTGATCGTGTCACTGTGAAAGCGGTGAAACCGAGCCGCATCGCGGTCGTTGGCGGCGCGCCGCTCGATGGCCCGCGCTATGTCTGGTGGAACTTTGTCTCCTCGCGCAAGGAGCGCATCGAACAGGCGAAGAACGAATGGAAGCAGGGCCATTTCGGCAAGGTGCCGGGCGACGAGATCGAATTCATCCCGCTCCCTGAGAATCGCCCGTACACAGCGGGATAACCCCGCGCCCGATTTGCCGGATTGCCGCGCTGGACCCACTGGTATAACCCTCATCTTTGAGCTTGGCGCGCGAGAGGCGGCGAGCGGAGGACCGGCGTGTCGGACCATTCGGCGACACCTTTGCTCGACATGATCCGCCTGCCGCGGGATTTGCGGCAGTTGCAGCCGGAAATGCTCCGGCAAGTGGCGGACGAGCTGCGTCGGGAAACCATCGACGCGGTGTCCGTCACAGGCGGGCACTTGGGCGCAGGTCTTGGTGTGGTCGAGCTTACCGTCGCGCTGCACTACGTATTCGATACGCCGCGCGACAAGGTCGTCTGGGACGTCGGCCACCAGGCATACCCTCACAAGATTCTCACCGGGCGGCGCGACCGCATTCGCACATTGCGCCAGCGTGGCGGCCTTTCCGGATTCACGCGACGCGCTGAGAGCGAGTACGACCCGTTCGGCGCCGCTCACGCATCCACCTCGATTTCTGCCGGCCTCGGTATGGCGGTCGCCCGCGATCTGTCCGGCGAGGATTTCCATGTGGTCTGCGTGATCGGTGACGGCGCGATGTCCGCGGGCATGGCCTATGAGGCCATGAACAACGCGGGCGCAATGGGCAAACGCCTGATCGTGATCTTGAACGACAACGACATGTCGATCGCGCCGCCGGTCGGCGCGATGTCGGCCTACCTGGCACGCCGCCTTTCCGGCCGCACCTTTTCGCGCATGCGCGATCTTTGGGAATGGATCGCGAAGAGAATTCCGCAACGCGTCGCCAGACTTGCTCGCCGTGCGTTTGGCCATTGGATTGGTTTCATAACCGGCGGCACGCTCTTCGAAGAGCTTGGCTTCGAGTACGTCGGGCCGATCGACGGCCACAATCTCGATCACCTGTTGCCGGTTCTGCGCAACGTGCGCGACAACGAGCGCGGGCCGACGCTTGTCCATATCGTGACGAAGAAAGGCAAAGGCTATCCGCCTGCGGAAGCCTCAGTCGACAAGTACCACGGTGTCGTGAAGTTCGATGTCGCCACCGGTGCACAGGCGAAGGGTAAGGCATCCGCGCCCGCCTATACGAAGGTGTTCGCCGAAAGCCTCATCAAGGAGGCGCGCAAGGACCAAAAGATCGTCGCTGTCACCGCGGCAATGCCGTCTGGCACGGGCCTTGATCTGTTTGCGCGGGAATTCCCCGAACGCTGCTTCGACGTCGGTATAGCCGAGCAACATGCGGTGACGTTTGCCGCCGGTCTCGCAACCGAGGGGTACAAGCCGTTCGCTGCAATCTATTCGACGTTTCTCCAACGCGCCTATGACCAGGTTGTGCACGATGTCGCAATCCAGAAGCTCCCGGTTCGGTTCGCAATCGACCGGGCGGGTCTGGTAGGCGCCGACGGACCGACGCACGCCGGTAGCTTCGACATCGCCTATCTCGCGTGTCTCCCCGGCTTCGTCGTTATGGCGGCGGCCGACGAGGCAGAACTCGTCCACATGGTGGCGACGGCGGCGGCGATCGATGACCGTCCATCCGCGTTTCGCTATCCGCGCGGAGAGGGGCTCGGCGTTCCATTGCCTGAGACGGGCAGGCCGCTCGAGATTGGCCGTGGGCGAATATTGCGAGAAGGATCGACCGTGGCCCTGCTGAGTTTTGGCGCGCGCCTCGGCGAGTGCCTGAAGGCTGCAGACGAATTGTCGGATCACGGCATTGCCGTGACCATCGCCGATGCCCGCTTCGCAAAGCCGCTCGATCGTGAACTCGTCTTGCAGCTCGCTCGCGAGCACGAGCTCCTCGTGACGATCGAGGAGGGGTCGATCGGCGGCTTCGCCAGCCACGTGCTGGAGTTCCTGACGCGGGAGGGCATCCTTGATCTTGGCCTGAAGTTCCGGCCGATGGTGCTGCCGGACGTGTTCATCGAACAGGATACGCCCGCAAACATGTACGCCAGGGCCGCCCTCGACGCGCGCGGGATCATCGAGTCGATACTCTCCGCGCTCGGCAAGGATCGACGCGAGACCGCGCCCGTGATGGGCGCTCAGCCGGATAAGCGGCTAGCCTGAGGCTTGGCCGCAGGCCTTTTCGAGCGCGTCCGCACCTGCGCGCCCGCTGGCCGCCGGTAGCGTTCGCTTGCGGCCAGGCACTTCCAGCACCATCGAATCGCCCGCTCGGAACAACGCGAATAGCCGCGCGTCGATTTTTGTCGTCCCGGCGATGTTCACATCGTCTCCGGCCTCGGCGGAAAATGCCGTGCCGGCGACCTCGAATTTTGCGCGGCCATTCGTAAGCCGGATCGCGGCGCCGTCGCCGGGTCGAAGTCCTCGCGAGCCCACATGGGAAACGACGCGCACCAGGCCACTGCCGGGCTGGCAGGAGATCGAGATGACTGTCTCGGTCCCGGCACTGCCGAATTCGAGTGTAGGCACGCCCGTGCCACGAAATCTCCACGCAGCTTGGGCCTTCGGCGCAGCAGGTGCCTTCTTGCCTGCGCTCGGCTTTGCCGTCGAGCCGCCTTGGGCAAGCTTGATCGGGTCTGACGCGCCGGAAAGCGCCATGGCCTGGACGACCCCTACGCAGAGCATCGCGACCGTCACAGCTGCGCAGCACGCGCGGTGCATGGAACGTCCTCATGGTGCCGGAAGTGGGGCACTGCCGGCCCCCTTGGGTTTGGTAGCACCATCCGTACTCCCGGCCAATTCTCGGCCGCGTTGGCCAACTTTGCGACTCGTGCACGTTCGTGCCAAATCGCCGCGATCGGGACTCGCCACGATGAGCGCTCGCATGCGTGCGGATCGGCTACTGGTTGCGCGCGGTTTGTTCGAGAGTCGCGCCAAGGCGCAGGCCGCGATCGCGGCCGGTCTCGTTACAGCCGACGGCGTGCGCGTAGAGAAACCAGCGCAAGCAATATCGACGCGCGCCGCACTCGCCGCCGAGCCCCCGTACCCATATGTGTCGCGCGGCGGGGTGAAACTTGCGGCCGCACTCGCCCGCTTCGGGTTCGATCCGAGAGGCAAGATCTGTCTCGATCTCGGCGCGGCGACCGGAGGATTTACCGATGTGCTGCTGCGTGCCGGCGCACGGCGCGTCTATGCAGTCGACGTCGGGCGTGGCCAGCTGCACCCCTCACTGCGCGACCGCGGCGACGTCGTGTCCCTGGAGAAAACCGATGCGCGAAAGCTCGATCGTTCGCGGATCGCGGAGCCGGCTGCGCTCATCGTCATTGACGTGAGCTTCATTTCGCTCAGCAAGATCCTGCCGCATGTTACGGCGCTTGCGGCCCCGCGTGCCGAACTCGTCGCGCTGATCAAGCCGCAGTTCGAGGCAGGGAAGACGCTGGTCAGGAAAGGAGTTGTTCGCGATGCAGCGGTGCATCGCGCTGTTTGCGAGGAGCTGATCGCCTTTGCGGCAACGCTCGGTTGGGAAGTGTTGGGCGTCATGGAATCGCCGATTCTCGGCGGCGAGGGAAATCGCGAGTTCCTCCTTGGCGCCCGGCTGTCTCGTACAGCAAGTTCCTGACGGGATCAGCGATCCCACGCAAATTTCTGACATCGGAGTGTAACGAAAAGTACCTCTTCTTGCGCCCAAGCGATTCGGCTCTGCAGTGCTTTCCTTTGCCGCCCCGGCCACTATGTTGGGCCCATGAAGTCATACCTTGATAAGGTGGCCGATGGCGCAACCGCGCCTTCGGGCTGGGACACTTGGCGCGCTGAGTTGGCCGAAACGGTCGAGCTCGCTCTGCCAATCGCGCTGACTCAACTCGGCCAGATCACCATGATGACGACCGACCTCGCGCTGGTCGGCCGGCTCGGCGACACCGCCGTGGCTGCGGCAGCGCTCGCGCAGACGGTGCTGTTCTTCGCCTTTGTGCTTGGGATGGGGCTCGTATCGGCGGTTGCGCCACTGGCTGCGCAGGGATTCGGGGCGCGCCGCCCGCGCCTCGTGCGCCGCTCGCTTCGGGTCGGCATGTGGGCAGCGCTCATGCTCGGGGTGCCGCTGACGTTCTTGCAGCTACACGGCGAGGAACTGCTGCGTGCACTTGGGCAATCGCCCGAGGCGTCTGCCCTCGCGGATCGCTACTTGACCGGCTTGGCCTGGAGTCTCGTCCCCGGCTGGTGGTTTATTGCGCTCCGCAATTTCATGGGCGCAGTGAACCGACCCCAGCCTGCACTGTGGATCACGCTCGCCGCGATCCCGATCAATTTTGCGCTCGCGTACGCGTTGATCTTCGGTGCGTTCGGCTTTCCCGAACTCGACCTCTTGGGCGCGGGCGTCGCGACAACGATTGTCAACGTCGGAATGTGCGCGGTGTCGATTTGGGTGTGCTACGCGCGCCGGCCCTTCAAGAAATATGGCGTCATGGGACATTTCTGGCGCGCGGACTGGCCGTTGTTCTGGAGGCTCATCGTCATCGGCGCGCCAATCTCCGGTGCGTTCTTGCTGGAATATGGACTCTTCGCCGCCGCGGCGCTGTTGATGGGATTGATCAGCACGGCCGCGCTGGCGGCACATCAGATCGCGCTTCAAACAGCGGCGGTCATGTTCATGGTGCCGTTCGGCATTTCCATGGCTGCGACCGTCCGCGTCGGCCATGCGGTCGGTCGCGGCGACGCGGGAGCCACAAGGGTCGCTGGCTTCATTGCAATCGCGCTCGGCACTGTCTTCATGGCGACGATGACACTCTTCGTCATTCTGATGCGAGAGAGCATTCCTGTTTGGTTTCTGGGTGTGGCTGCCGACGGAGCGGCGGAAACCGTGGCGCTTGCGTCAGCCCTCCTCGTGCTCGGAGCGAGCTTTTTCGTCTTCGACGGCGTGCAGACGATCGGTTCGGGCGCACTGCGCGGGCTCAACGATACGCGCGTGCCGCTTGTCTTTTCCGCGATCGGCTTCTGGGTCGTGGGTTTCTCCAGCGCCTACACCATGGGCTTCCCGTTCGGACTCGGCGCCTACGGGATCTGGATCGGACTCACGCTCGGACTTTTCGTGTATGCATCGCTGCTGATTTGGCGATTCCATTGGCTGACAGCACGGCACTATTTACCCGCAGTTGCCGGCACCGCCGGACGGGAGGATGCGCTTTGGGTGGAGGTCGCGAAGGAGCGCGTGGCACTGCGCACTGCGGCGGAATAGCGCTGGTGACGCGGCTTGGACTGGTCGCCCATTTCCGGATATCGCCGGTCCGATGATGCAAGAAGCAAAGAAGCAGCCCGAGCGCCAGATCGAGCGGCTCGTCGTCGAGCGCATGGGTCACCGCGGTGACGGGGTCGCATCGACGCCGATCGGCCCGATATTTATTCCATATACCTTGCCCGGCGAACGCATCGAGGCCGAGCTCAAGGGCGATCGGGGCGAGATCATCTCGATCCTAGAGCCGAGCCCGGATCGGATCGAGCCGATCTGCCCGCACTTCGGAACTTGCGGCGGGTGCGCAGTCCAGCACTGGCAAACGGACAAATATCGCGCCTGGAAGCGCGACCTCGTTGTCGCCGCACTCTCCCAGGCCGGAGTGGATGCGCCGGTCGACAATCTGATCGACGCCCACGGCCAGGGGCGCCGCCGCGCGGTGCTGCATGCGCGGCGGGGCGGGCGCAAGATCCTGGTCGTCGGTTTCACCGGCCGCCGGTCGCATCAAGTCGTACCGATCGACCAATGTCCAATCTTCGCGCCCCCGCTGGAACACGCGCTTGCGATCGCGTGGAAGCTCGCCGAGCCGCTCAAGCCCGGCGGCAAGGCGCTCGATCTTCAGTTCACGGCGACTGATGGCGGCCTCGATGTGGATATTCGCGGCTCCGGCCCGCTCGCGCCGGATACGATCGAGGCGCTCGCTCGCGTTGCCCGCGAGGAGAGGCTCGCGCGCCTTACGCGCCATGGTGAACTCGTGGTGCAACTGGCCGAGCCCGTCGTGAAAATCGGCAAGGCTGCAATCATTCTGCCAGCGGGTAGTTTCCTGCAGGCGACGGCGGCCGGAGAGACGGCCCTTGCGAAGCTCGTTACCGAGGCAGTCGGCAATGCGCGCCGCGTCGTCGATCTTTTCTGCGGGATCGGCACCTTCGCGCTACGGCTCGCGGAAACCGCGCAGACGCTTGCGGTCGACGAGGACGCGGAGGCGATTGCGGCACTCAAGCGCGCTGCCGGCGCGCCGGGACTGAAGCCCATCGAGGCGCGGGTGCGCGATCTGTTCCGCAGCCCGCTCACCGCCGGTGAGATCGTTCCCAGCAAGGTCGTGGTGCTTGATCCGCCGCGGCAGGGCGCAGAAGCCCAGGTGCGCGAGCTGGCGATCTCGGGCGCAGCGCGCATCGTCTACGTATCTTGCAATCCCGCGACTTTCGCGCGCGACGCGCAGATCCTGACCTCGGCCGGATTCAAGCTCGGCCGCGTCGTGCCGATCGACCAATTCCGCTATTCCGCGCACGTGGAGCTTGTCGGGATTTTCGATCGCTGACTACTGTCCGCCGCCGCCCCAGCGGCGTTGCCACATCTGTTCGCCGATCGTGCAGGATACGCGCGGAGGACTTACGGCCGGAACCACGAGGTCCTCCGCGAGCCGGCGCGGTGCTATTCCCGCCACTTCCAGGACGAGCTTGTTGCGGATCGCGTCGGCGAAGTGATGCCGCTCGCGCACCGGCACGAGGAAGGCCCCGGGCCCGCCAATCACGCAGTCCTCGTAATACAGGTCGAGTTCCGGAAGGTCGATCATCGAAGCGTAGGGCGTCTTCAGCAGGATCGGCAGGCCATTGATCGTGATGCCCTTGTGCAGCACTTCGTCGCGCGTCGGCTCGATCAGATCGCCCTGATTGTTGGTGCCGTCGCCGGAGACATCGATTACCCGGCGGATACCTTTGAAATTCGTGCCGAAGAGGTCCGCGGAGAACTTCAGCGCGCCGGAAATCGAAGTGCGGTACGCGCGCCGGATCGGCGCGGATCGCAACTTCTCCGCATAGGCATCTGCGCTGGCCGGCCCGTCGATCACCTGCCATGGCACAACGACTTGCTGCTCGCCGGAACCTGCCCATTCGATGTAAGTCACCGCAATCTTGCCGAGCGGACCGCGCCGCAATGCGTCGATGAACTGCTCGGACGTGATCGCGAGAATGTAGCCCTCGCGCTGCAGAGCCAGTTCGTCGTAATCCATCGAGTAAGAGATATCGACGGCGAGCACGAGTTCGACATCAACCGGCGGCCGCTCGTCGGCGGAATTCGCCGTCGCACTCGTAAACATCGCGAGCGCCACGACGATCGACCAGCGCGTCAGGTCCCGAATCATCACTCTCCCTCGGTGACCGCATAAAAATGGTGCCACGCTTTGCGCACGGCACCAAGGAGATAAACCGGCGGTGGGCGACAGGTTCCGCCCCGCTGCGTGCTAGCCCTCGATTGCCTCGGTCGCCGCAATCTCGATGCCGAAACCGGCGAGACCGACGTAGGTGAGGGTGCTCGAGCTAAGCAGCCGGATCGACGAAATCCCGAGGTCGCGCAGAATTTGGGCGCCGAGGCCGATTTCGCGCCACTGGTTGTCGCGCACTGCCTCCGCGTTGGGCTCGCCCGGCTTCAGCACCGGCACGCCGGCCGTACCGTCGCGCAGAAGCACGAGCACACCGCGGCCTTCCGCCCTGAAGCGGGCAAGCGAACCGTGAAACGCTTTCGCCTCGCCGAACAGATCGCGCACGATATCCGCGCGATGCAGCCGCACGGCAATGTCGCGTCCGTCTCCGATCCGGCCATGCACGAACGCCATGTGATACACGGGGTCGAACGGCGTGACGTAGGCATGCCCAGTGAGCTCGCCGATCTCGCTTTGCACCGGGAACGTCGACACGCGCTCGACGAGTTTTTCCCGCGCCTGCCGCCACGCGATCAGATCGGCAATCGAAATCTGCTGCAGCTTGTGCTGCTTCGCGAACTCCGCCACTTGCGGCCCCCGCATCACGGAGCCGTCGTCATTGACGAGCTCGGCCAGCACGCCGACCGGCGGCAGATTTGCGAGCCGGCAAAGATCGACGCAGGCCTCCGTGTGACCCGAGCGCATGAGCACGCCGCCCGCGCGCGCGATCAACGGAAATACGTGGCCGGGCCTGACGAAGTCCGAGGCGCCCATGTTCGGATTGGCGAGCGCGCGTACGGTGTTCGTCCGCTCTTCCGCGGAAATTCCTGTCGTCAATCCGTGCTGCACGTCGACGGAGACCGTGAAGGCGGTACCGAGCGGTGCGTTGTTCGCCGCAACCATCGGATCGAGATGCAGTCGTCGGGCGTCCTCGGCCGTCAGCGGCGCGCAAACGATTCCGCTCGTGTGGCGCACGATGAAAGCCATTTTCTCGGGCGTGCAGAGCGAAGCGGCAACGAACAGATCGCCCTCGTTCTCGCGGTCGTAGTCATCGGTGACGACCACGATCTCGCCGCGGGCAAAGGCCTCGATCGCCATGCCGACGCTGTGAATCTTGTCACTCATCATATTCATTGTGCACTTATTTCTTTCTTTGCGGAAACGGCCAACTTGCGCTTTCGCCGACCTGCCCGCGGTGGCGCAGGAAATGGTCGGCGATCACGCACGCGAGCATGGCTTCGCCCACCGGTACGGCGCGAATTCCGACGCATGGATCGTGCCGGCCCTTCGTGGAAACTTCAGTCTCGTTTCCGTAGCGATCGACCGTGCGCCGCGGCGTCAGGATCGAGGAGGTCGGCTTCACCGCGAAGCGAACGACGACCGGTGCGCCGGTCGATATTCCGCCGAGAATTCCTCCGGCATTGTTCGAAAGGAACGTCGGACGTCCCTCATTCCCGCCGCGCATCTCGTCGGCATTCTCCTCGCCGGAAAGTCGCGCCGCGGCAAACCCGTTGCCGATCTCGACGCCCTTGACCGCATTGATGCTCATGAGCGCGGTGGCAAGGTCCGCATCGAGCTTGCCGTAGATCGGAGCGCCCAGTCCCGCCGGCACGTTCTCCGCCACCAGCTCGACGACAGCGCCTACCGACGAGCCCTTTTTCCGCACGCCCTCGAGGTAGCCTTCCATGCGCTTCGCCGCCTCGGCATCCGGACAAAAGAACGGATTGCGGCCGATCTCGTCCCAGTCCCAGCGCTTCCGTTCGATTGTAAGTTCACCCATCTGCACCAAGGCCCCGCGCACGCGCATTTGCGGCACCACCTTGCGTGCGATCGCGCCGGCGGCGACGCGCGCCGCAGTCTCGCGCGCCGACGCGCGACCGCTTCCGCGTGCGTCGCGCACGCCGTACTTGACGTCGTAGGTGTAGTCGGCGTGACCCGGCCGATAGAGCTCGGCGATTGCGTCGTAGTCCTTCGGGCGCGCATCCATGTTTTCGATCAGCAACGCAATCGGTGCGCCCGTCGTCACTTCGTTTCCGGATGCCGGATCGGTCACAGTGCCTGACAGCACGCGTACCTGATCCGGCTCGCGCCGCTGCGTGACGAACTTGCTCTGTCCCGGGCGGCGTCTGTCGAGGTCGCGCTGAATGTCCGCGGCGGTGAGCGGAATTCGCGGCGGGCAACCGTCGACCACACAGCCGATCGCAACCCCGTGGCTTTCGCCGAACGTGGTCACGCGGAACAGGTGGCCGAAAGTGTTGTGCGACATCGAGGCAGCCCGGTTGGCGGCCGCCGGTTGTAGGAGTGCGCGGGTTGAGGGTCAAACCGCGATCGGCGCCACGGTTAGCGTCGCCGCTCAATAGCATGGCTTCGTAAACAATCCTTAGGCGCGCGAAGTGCGATACCGCGGACGATTACTCGTTGTTCTTGCCGGGCGTCATGTCCGGAGCGTCAGGGTGCTTCATCCCGACGATGTGGTACCCGGCGTCGACGTGGTGCACTTCGCCGGTAACGCCGCGGCCAAGGTCGGAAAGGAGATAGACCGCCGTGTCGCCCACCTCGTCGATCGTCACGGTCCGGCGAAGCGGCGAATTGAACTCATTCCACTTCAGAATGTAGCGGAAGTCGCCGATGCCGGAGGCCGCGAGCGTCTTGATGGGGCCGGCAGAGATCGCGTTCACGCGGATGCTTTTCTCTCCGAGATCGGCCGCGAGATAGCGAACGCTTGCTTCCAGGCCGGCCTTGGCGACACCCATCACGTTGTAGTGCGGCATCCACTTCTCGGCGCCGTAATAGGTGAGCGTGAGCAGTGATCCACCGTTCGGCATGCGCTTCTCGGCGCGCTGCGCAAGCGCGGTGAACGAGTAGCAGGAGATCAGCAGCGTCTTGGAAAAGTTGTCGGCGCTTGTATCGACGTAGCGGCCGTCGAGTTCGTCCTTGTCGGAGAACGCGATCGCATGCACGAGAAAATCGAGCGGCCCGATCGCGCGGTCGGATTCGGCAAACACCGCGTCGATCGTCTCCGGCTGGGTGACGTCACAGTGGCCGATGACCTTGGCGCCGACTTCGGCGGCGAGAGGTTCGACACGCTTCTTGAGTGCGTCGCCCTGGTAGGTGAGCCCCACCGTGGCGCCGGCGCCGGCACACGCCTTGGCGATCCCCCAGGCGATCGAGCGGTTGTTGGCCACCCCGAATACGAGGCCCTTTTTGCCCCGCATCAGTCCTTCCGCCATCCGGGCCTCCCGACGACGCACCTTGAACGAAGAGCCGCAGCTATCGCACGCGCCCCACAAGCCAGCAAGCCGCGGGAATAATTGGGGGTCCACTCGCGTTCTAACGCGGGAGGACGCAGAATGTGCTGGGTGATCCCGTCGATGGAGCCGGCCAATGTCTGTGGTCCGCCGTGGTCTCGAGCCTCTAATCCCTTCATTGAGGCGCTTCGCGCGCGCGTTGTCGCGCGACGCGGAGACCGCGGACGACCTGGTGCAGGACACCCTGGTTCGCGCCTTGCGTGCCGAGCATCTGTTTCATGGCGGAGATCTGCGCACGTGGCTGTTTACGATCCTGCTCAATCTCGACCGCAACCGGCGGCGCAGTCTTTCGCGCCGACCGACTTTGGCGGTGATCGAGGACGTGGATCCGGCCGCAGCGCCCGGCTCGGACGGAACCGGCCGCGACATCGAGCGCGGGCTCGCGCTGCTGCCCGCCGAGCAGCGAGAAGTGCTGTTGCTCGTGACGCTCGAAGGGATGAGCTATCGCGAGGCCGCGGAAGTTCAGGGCGTTCCGATCGGTACGATCATGTCGCGTCTTTCGCGCGCCCGCGCGGCGCTGCGCACACATGTCGAGGGCGAGCGCCCGCAATTGCGAAGCGTCCCATGAGGACAAGAGACTGAATTGATGACCGACGCTTCCGTGACCGACGACGAGCTCCACGCATACGTGGACGGAGTGCTTCCGGCGGATCGCACCGCCGCCGTCGAGTCCTATCTGGCCGCCCATCCGGATGCCGCCGCGCGCGTTGCCGAATGGCGCGCGCAGACGTCTGCGATCCGCGCACGCTGGGGCGCGGTCGCCGATGAGCCGGTTCCCGAGCGGTTGCGCCTCGACAATGTCGTGATGCGTGCGAGCGGCCTGCGCCGCAAGGTGGCAATCGCCGCCTCGATTGCGTTGGTGCTCGGCGCCGCCGTCGGCTGGTTCGCGCGCGACTATGTCGGCATGCCGGACGACCGCCAGGTCGCCCGCGCGCTCGCCGATGCCGCGATCGAAGCGCATCGGCTCTACATCAATGAAGTGCGGCACCCGATCGAGGTGCGCGCCGACGAGGCGCATCTTCTGCCATGGCTGTCGCGACGCGTCGGTTCGCCCGTGCGTGCGCCGGATCTCGTCGATGAAGGATTGAAACTCCTCGGCGGCCGACTGTTACCCGGCTCGCGCGGCCCGACCGCGCTGATCATGTACGAAGGTACCGCGGGCGAGCGCGTCACGATCACGGCGACACGAGCGCCGCGCGACAGTCAGACCGCGTTCAAGTGGCGGCAGGCCGGCGAATTCGGCGCGCTGGCCTGGTTCGAATCCGGCCTTGCGTTCGTGGTGGCGGGTCCTGCGGAGCGTGATCGGCTCGATCGCATCGCGCGGCGTGTTTACGCCGCGTACGAACGCTAGCTCAGGATTTTTCCCGGCGTTGCCGCAGCCTGCGCGCGAGCGCTTCCAGTTCTTCGGTCTTCCCTTCCGGCAATTCGATTTGCACGGTCACGAGCAAGTCGCCGTGACCGCCGCCTTTCTTTGGCAGGCCCTTGCCCTTGAGCCGGAACGTCCGGCCGCCATTCGTGTGCGGCGGAATTTTCAGGTCCACCGCGCCTTCGAGTGTCGGCACGCGCGCCGTTCCGCCGAGCACCGCGTCGTCGATGGGAACTGAGACTTCCGCGCGCAGATCGGAGCCTTCCGGCTTGAGCTCGGGATGCGGGGCGACGTGCACGGTGATGATCGCATCGCCCGGGCCGCCGTGAGCGGCGGCGAAGCCTTGTCCGCGCAAGCGGATGGGCTGGCCGTCGGCGATCCCGGCGGGAACTGTGACCTCGACATTCTTCCCGGTCGGCAGCAGCACGCGCTTCTTCGCGCCTGCGGCCGCTTCCGCGAGCGTCACGGTCAGTGACGCGCTCGCATCGGGGCCGCGCGGGGCGGTGCCCGCTCCGAACTCCTCGAACTGCGCGCCTGCTTGCCCGCGCCCGAACGATCCGAACAGATCGCCGAGCACATCCTCGAAGCTCGCGCCACGCCCGGGCCCGCCGCCCGAGCGGGCGCGCCGGAAACCGCCAGGCCCGAAGCTGAAAGTCTCGAAGATGGTGCCTTGATCGGATCCCGGATGCTGTTGCCCGCCGTGGCCGAAACCCTGGAAGCCCTGGAAGCGCGGTTTGCCTTCGGCATCGATCTCGCCGCGGTCGAACGCCTTGCGTTTGTCTTCCTCGCCGAGGATCTCGTAGGCCGAGTTCAGCTCGGCGAAACGCGCGGCCGCCTTCGGATCGCCCTTGTTGGCGTCCGGGTGCAGCTTCTTCGCCTGCCGGCGAAAGGCCTTTTTGATCTCGGCTTGGTCCGCCCCCTTGGGCACGCCGAGAACATCGTAAGGATCGCGCAACGCGTCTACTCCATGTCAGGGGACAGCCCGCCCCGGCAAGAAAATGTGGGGGCTGGCGGGCGGTTTCGCAACGCGCTCAGGGCTTGTTCAGGGGCCGCGTCGAGCGCACATCCCATTGTCCGGCGTGGCCGCGGCAGGCCTTTCCTTCGAACCAGCCTTCGCGGCCCTTGCCGACGTGGCTCGCCAGGAAATTGCGACAGGCCGAGCCCTCCTGCAGATAGGCGCTCGCGACCGGCGTAACCGTGCCTCGTGCACCCGTGATCGGATTTTGCCAAGGGACGCTCGCACCTTCCTCCCGGTTGCCGAGCGCTTCGCGCAGCGCCGCGGTCGCGAGCGACCAGTCGCCCGAGGTCATGCCGTTGTCCGCGCGCGCCTCGTGCGACGGTTGAAGCTGCAACGAGCCGGTGACGTCGCGATCGTCGCCTTTTTCCGCCGCCTTGGCATCATCGCCTTTGCCGAACAGCGAGCCGAGCTCCATCGACATGCTGCAGCCGGCGGTCAACAAGCCGATCAGGCAGGCGAACCCAATGATTGCCGGCCCGGCCGCCCGCCGCGGTTCGCCCGATCCGTGGTATGGAGGAGCGTCGGTGATACGCACTGACTTGAACTCCGGCCATGGCGAACGATCCCAAGATGAAACACCCGTCGCAGTTAACGTTCGGTGACCCCGCCGCCGCCGATGAGCCGTTCGCGCCATTCGACGCGTGGATGTGGGATGCCAAGCAGCACGAGACGCGCGATCCTGATGCGATCGCGCTCGCCACGGTCGATAACGACGGCCTGCCGAACGTGCGCATGGTGCTGCTGAAAGGATGGGGCCCGGCCGGGTTCGTCTTCTATACGAACCGCGAGAGCGCGAAGGGCAGGGAGCTCGATTCCCTGCGCAAGGCGGCGCTGGCGATCTATTGGAAGTCGCTCTCGCGCCAGGTACGGATGCGCGGTCCGGTGCAGCCCGTGGCCGAAGCGGAATCCGACGCCTATTTTGCCTTGCGGCCGCGCGGAGCGCAGGTCGGCGCGTGGGCGAGCAAGCAGTCGCGTCCGCTCGCGAGCCGCGCGGACCTCGAAGCGGCTGTCGCCCGCATCGAGGAGAAGTATGGTGACGCGAAGATTCCACGGCCGCCGCATTGGATCGGCTACCGGCTCGAGCCGCTCGTCGTGGAATTCTGGGCGGAGCGGCCGTATCGGTTGCACGACCGCATCGAGTTTTCGCGCGCGTCGCCGGGTGCGCCGTGGTCCCGTCGACGGCTCTTTCCCTGAGTCAACAAAGCAGGTTCATGGCACAGAAGTCCGACCAACCCCGCCGCACATTGCTCCTCACCGGTGCGAGCCGCGGTATCGGTCACGCGACGGTCAAGCGTTTCTCGAGCGCAGGTTGGCGCGTGATCACCTGCTCTCGTCACGCGTTCCCGGAAGAATGCCCATGGGAAGCCGGGCCGGAGGATCACATTCAGGTCGATCTCGCCGATCCAAAGGCAACCGAGGCAGCGATCACGGAAATCAAGCAGCGGCTCGAGCGCGGCGAGCTGCATGCGCTCGTGAACAACGCCGGCATTTCGCCGAAAGGTGCGGGAGGCGCGCGCCTCGGCACGCTCGAGACGTCGCACGCCGACTGGCAACATGTGTTCCAGGTGAATTTCTTCGCACCGATCATGCTTGCGCGCGGACTTGTCGACGAGTTGCGACGCGCGCACGGCGCGGTGGTGAACGTGACCTCGATCGCCGGCTCGCGCGTGCATCCGTTTGCGGGTGCCGCCTACTCCACCTCGAAGGCGGCGCTTGCCTCGCTCACGCGCGAGATGGCGGCCGACTTCGGCCCGCTCGGAATCCGGGTGAACGCGATCGCGCCCGGTGAGATCGACACGGCAATTCTTTCGCCCGGCACCGACAAGCTGGTCGAGCAAATCCCCTTGCGTCGGCTCGGCCAGCCGGACGAGGTCGCGAAGATCATCTACGTGCTGTGCACGGAGACGGCGTCCTACGTGAACGGCGCCGAAATCCACATCACCGGCGGCCAGCACGTTTAGATTCGGACGGTCGTCCCGGCCGCGCCGAAGGCGCGAGCCGGGACCGTCATCGACGTGCAGCGGACGGTCCCGGATCGCGGCTGCGCCGCGTCCGGGACGACGAGATCAGTTCTTGAGCTGCACCATCCGCTCCACCGCGCGGCGAGCGCGATCGGCGATAGCCGGATCGATTTCCACCTCCTCACGGAGATAGACGAGGCTGTCGAGAATCTTCGGCAGCGTAATGCGCTTCATGTGCGGGCAGAGATTGCACGGGCGGATGAACTCCG
>DATBJU010000099.1:0-29091 GCA_036556265.1 Xanthobacteraceae bacterium
ATCTTACGGTGATTCGCGCATTTTCGCTTGGTGAAAGCTTGTAGTGAAGAATCAGATTCTGTTAACCATTCCCGGGTAGCGTTGCGAATCGTGAACCGTGCCGGGCGCGCTGGGGGCGGGCCTGAGTTGAATTCGTCCCCATAACCGAGGCCCAGAAGGGGATTGGCATGCGCGTTCTGCTGATCGAAGACGATAGCGCTACCGCGAAATCCGTCGAGTTGATGCTCAAATCCGAGAGCTTCAACGTTTACACGACCGATCTCGGCGAAGAAGGCGTCGACCTCGGCAAGCTCTACGACTACGACATCATCCTGCTCGACCTGAACCTTCCGGACATGTCCGGTTACGAGGTGCTGCGGTCGCTGCGGGTGGCCAAGATCAAGACGCCGATCCTGATCCTGTCGGGCCTCGCCGGCATCGAGGACAAGGTCAAGGGCCTCGGCTTCGGCGCCGATGACTACATGACGAAGCCCTTCCACAAGGACGAGCTGGTTGCCCGCATCCATGCGATCGTGCGGCGCTCCAAGGGCCACGCCCAGTCGGTCATCGCGACCGGCGACCTCGTGGTCAATCTCGACACCAAGACCGTCGAGGTGAACGGCGCCCGCGTGCATCTGACCGGCAAGGAATATCAGATGCTCGAGCTGCTCTCCCTTCGCAAGGGAACGACGCTCACCAAGGAGATGTTCCTCAACCATCTCTACGGCGGCATGGACGAGCCCGAGCTCAAGATCATCGACGTGTTCATCTGCAAGCTGCGCAAGAAGCTTGCGAACGCATCCCAAGGGAAAAATTACATCGAGACCGTGTGGGGCCGCGGCTACGTGCTGCGCGAGCCCGCCGAGGACGCCGAGCGCATTTCCGCCTGACGTCTCGAGACACTTCTTGAAAAAGCCCCGCCGCAAGGCGGGGTTTTCGTTTGCGATCTTCCTCCCTCTCCCCGCAAGCGGGTAGCTGAGCCGCCCTACGTGGCCGGCTCCCTACTGATACGGATTATCCGGCGACACGATCGCCGTCGGCGCGTCCGTCTTGGCGTCGGGCGACTTCCCACCGTCCTTGGATTCGCCTGCCGTCGCCGGACCGGACTTCTGCTCGACCGGCGCGTCGCACGCAGTCAGACCGACGAGCATGCTCAGGCCGAGCAACAGCGCAATCGTTCGCAAGAGTATGATCATTCCGGCAATCCCGCCTCGCGCAGCCGCCCGCGGTGCTCCTCGTTGAGCGCCTTGTCGCGGAACGGGATCACGTAGTTGCGCAGCTGGAAGTTCGGCTCGCGCTTCACGACTTCGGCCGCGACCTTTTTCGCCTCCTCGTGCTCGCCCGCCGCCGTGTGCGCGGCCGCGAGATAGCGCAGCGTCGACGTGAAGCCCGGGTTCTCCGCTGCCGAGAGCTTGCCCCACTTCACCGCCTCATCGTAGCGGCCGGCAACATAGTGACCGAGCCCCATGGCGAGGTGGCAGTAGAAGCGCCCGCGGTCGAGCGGCGAGAGCTTGAGCGCATGCTCGGCGCGCCGGATCGCCTCGTCGCCACGGCCCTGGTAGCTCTGCGTGAAGCTCCCGAGCACCCAGGCGACCGGCCCGTTCGGGCACGCCTGCACAGCGCTCTCCAGAAACAGCTCACCCCCGTCGTAGTCGCGCTCGAGCACCGACTTGAGATGCCCGTAGCTCGCGAGCGCGAGCGCATTATTGGAGTCGAGATCAATCGCCTTCGCCGACATCTGCGCGGCGAGTATCCAATCCTTCGCCGGGTCCTTCGACCAGCCCTGGCGGATCAGGATCGAACGCCACCAACCGGACCACGCATAGGGCAGTGCGAACTTGGGCTCCTTGTCGATCGCTCGCTGGAAGCAGGCGCCGGCGCGATCGAACGTGCTGTCCCGGTGCACGTGCTCAAGCCCCTGGAGCACATAGTCGTACGCGGTCATGGTTTCTGGGCGTTTGCGCATGGCGCGTTTCAGCTCCGCATTGCGGATGTGCGGCGCAATCCGGCCGGCAAACGATGATGTGTAGCTGTCCTGGATGTCGAAGAGGTCGCCGAGCGGCGCCTCAGTGCGGTCGGTCCAAAGCGCGGTCCCCGTCTCCGCGTCGCACAACTCCGCGAAGATGCGGAGCCGCTTGCCTGAGCGCCGTACGCTTCCCCCCACCACGTAGCGCACGCCGAGCGCACGGCCGACCTCGCGCGGATCCGGGTCCTGGCCGCGGAAAGCGAGCGTCGAGCCGCGTGAGATCACGAACAACTCGTGCAGGCTGCCAAGCGAGACCACGATGTCCTCGACGATTCCGTCGCTGAAGTAATCGGTGTCCTTGTCCGCGCCTAGGTTGCGGAACGGAAGCACGGCGATCGACGGCAGGTCTGCCGACTTCGCCTCTACAGCGGCCGTCATTTCCTGTACCGGTTGCGCGGGCTTGCGGATCTCGTCGACGAGCGCGCGGGTGCGGGCATCCGGCTCAGTGTTGAGTTCGGCTTTCAGGAGCGCGGCGAGTTGATCGTAGCGGCGCAGCGCTTCGGCCTTGCGGCCCGTTGCGGCGAGCGCCCGGATCGCAAGGCGATGCGCATCCTCGCGCAGATTGTCGACTGCGAGCGCACGGCCGCAAAGCTCCAGCGCACGCTCCGTATGGCCGTGCTGAAGTTCGGCCTCGGCCAACTGGATCAGCGCGCCGATGAGAAGGCCCTCGAGGCGCGCCCGTTGACCGCGCAGCCATTCGCTCCAGGCCTCGTCCGGGATCGAAATGTCCTCGAGAAAGGCGTCGCGGTAGAGCTCCACCGCCTTCGCCAGCGAGTTCTGCGAACCTTCAGCGACAAGACGCTCGAACTCCGTCACGTCGCAATCGATCATGTCCGCTTGCAGCGAGACCGTGACATCTCCGGGAACAAGCGCGGCTTCGCCTATTGCCTGACGGACCCGCGACAGCGCCTTGCGCAGGTTCTGCCGCGCCTGGGCGTCGAAATGCGCGCCCCACAGGAGCGACATCAGCTTCTCGCGTGTCGCCGGACCGTTGCAGGCGAGGAAGGCGACGAGTGCGCAGAGCTTCTTGCTGCCGAGGTCCACGGCACCCTTGCGACCGGTGAGCCGAAAGCCGCCGAGCAGCTCGAGCCGGAATTTTCCCGCCTGTGGCGCTGCACGGCTTCGCACGCCCGCCGTGCTGGGGGCGCCGGATCGACCGTTCCGCCGCAACGCTGACGCCGTCATGGAATGGTCATCCGCCGAGGGACCAATTCCGAAATAACGCTATGTATAGCAATAGCTTGTGCTGGAACCGGAGTCGAATCGCCACCGCTCTCACCCGGCCGGCCGAAAATTTTCACGCTCTTTTCACGCTGCCACACCGCACCCGTTCACGGCTTGCGGCTGCCCCACCGCCGACCCTCCGTCCGGTTTCGCACTCCGCGAAGCCTGATCATGGAGGAAGTCATGAACGCTCAAACCAAGTACCCAGGCTGGCCCGCACGCCTCGGCGTCACCGCCTTCGCCGTCGTGGTGGCGATGATCGCCGCCGCCGCGATCGCCAACGTGCCGCCGAACGTCACCGACACGGAGACTTCGCACTTCTCCGGTAACGTCCTCACGGACCCCGAGGCGCACCGCAAGGCTGTGGCTGCGGCCGCCGAGGAAGGCTCGTACGTGACCGGCTTCGTCGAGTTCGACGAGAACGGGATCACCATGAAGGACGACGGCCTCGGTCCGTTGTCGGAGACCTCTGACCCAGAGATCGCGGACTGAAGGAGAGCGTCGTGGAGAACCTCAGTCTCTACGAGATCATCGGAGGCGTTGCCTTTCTCATTCTGATCGGCGCGCATCCCCTGGCGATCCTCGTCCTGCGCCGCGGAGCGGCCGAGATAAGTCCGGACCACGCACAGTCCCCCGCTGCGACGGGCCCCATCCCGCCACATGCGATCGAGCGCTACGAGGACGAATGCCGTACGTTGCGTTCGCGTTATCTGCGGGACCTGCTTCGCCCGGCGCGGTAATCGGCGCGGTGCACTCCCACGAATCGACGCGGGCCGGGAGTACCCGGCCCGCGCGCTCGTCATTCCGCTCATTCCCGCGAAAGCGGGAATCCAGCACTGGGTCCCCCGCTCTCCGCCTTCGCTGACGCTTCGGCGGATTGCGGCTTGGCCCCGCCGAAGCCTCGCGCGTAGGCGGGTCGCGGGGACGAACGGAATAAAGCACTTCAACTAGGCCGCAGCGACTCTACGCCACCCGCGCGCCGCCGATCGGCTGCATCGCAGCCGAGAACCGCGGCTTCGGCCGGTAAAGCCCACGCTTCTCCGGCACCGGTGCAAAGCAATCGCCAAGGCCGACCATCGTCTCCGCCGCACCGAGCACGAGGTATCCATCGCCGGCCGCAACGCCACGCAACCGGCCGATCACGTCGAGCTTGGTCGACTGATCGAAATAGATCAGCACGTTGCGGCAAAAGACGAGGTCAAACGTGCCAAGCATGCCGAAGTCGGAGAGCAGGTTGACCTGACGGTACTGCACCATGTTTCTGATCTTGTCTGCGATCCGCCACTGCTCCTTCACCTGCGTGAAGTACTTGACGAGCATCTGGATCGGCAGTCCGCGCTGCACCTCGAACTGGCTGTAAAGCCCGGCCTTCGCCTGCTCGAGTGCGTCCCCCGCGATATCGCTTGCCAGAATCTCGACTTGCCAACGGGCCAGCGCGCGCGTTTCCTGAAACAGCATCGCGAGCGAATAGGGCTCCTGCCCGGTCGAGCAGGCCGCCGACCAAACTCGAACCCTGCGTGTGTTCGCGCGCTTTTCCAGCAACTCCGGAATCACCACGTCGCGCACGAGATCGAACGGCACCTTGTCGCGAAAGAAGAACGACTCGTTATTCATCATCGCCTCAGTGATTTCGATCCTGAGGCCTTCGGCAGCTGGCGCGCGCATGGCTTGCACGAGCTCGGAGATGTTCGCCCAACCGTGGCGCCGGACGACCGGCGCAAGCCGATTCTCGACGAGATACTCCTTCTCCGGCGCGAGCACGAAGCCCGAGCGATCCTTGAGCATCCGCCGCAGGTGATCGTAGTCGAACGGCGTCACCGCGCGGCCTCCGGCGTCGTAGGCGCCTTCGGCGCCGCAGGCGCGCCCCCGGTCACAAGCTCGATCACCTTCGGCGCGATCGCCTCGAGCGCGAGCACTCCGGAGCAGACACCTGCCTCGGCGGCCGCTCCCGGCATGCCCCAGACGACGCTCGTCGCTTCGTCCTGCGCGATCACACTTCCGCCCGCGGCCGCGACGCGCTCGGCGCCCGCCGCTCCGTCCGCGCCCATGCCGGTCAGCACGACGGCGAGCGTACCGACGCCGTAGGTGGCGGCCGCGCTCGTGAACAGCGGATCAACCGAGGGCCGGCAGAAGTTAACCGGCGGCCCATCGTCAATCACGATACGCGCCTGCTCGCCCTTGCGCTCGATCTGCATGTGGCGCCCGCCCGGCGCGACATAGAGCGTGCCCGCGGACACGGTTTCACCGTGCAGGCCCTCATGCGCCGGACGCGCGATCGTCCGGCCGAGGTGCTCAGCAAGGATCGTCGTGAAGGTCGGCGGCATGTGCTGCGTAACGAGGACCGGAAGCCGCCGCAGCACCGGGTCCAGTCCCCGCATCAGGACCTGGAGCGCCTGCGGGCCGCCGGTGGAGGCGCCGATCACGAGCACGCGCGGCGAGAACGTAGAATAGGGTCGCAGACTGAACGAAGGCGCCGGTGCGGCCGGCTCGGGCACCTGTGTGCGCAGCAGCTTGCGCAAGCCGCGGCGGCCAAGCTCGCGGATCTTTTGCACGAGATCGCGCCGGAAGTCCGGCGACATGGTCATTTCGCGGTTGGTTTCCGGCTTGCTGAGATAATCCTTTGCGCCGAGCGACAGCGCGCGGATACCGACCTCCGCGTTGCGCCGCGTGACGGTCGAGGAAATAATGACGGTAACGTCCGGCTTCTTCTCGAGCAGCAGCGGCAACGTCTCGAGCCCGTCGATACCCGGCATCTGGATGTCGAGCACGACGACGTCCGGGTCAACGCGCAGAAAATTCTCCAGCGCCTCGTAGCCGTTCCGATGCGAGCCGACGATCTCCATGTCGGGCTCTTCGCCGAGCCAGCGCGCGACGAGACCGCGGAACACGACCGCGTCGTCGACCACCATTACCCGGATGCGAGGCTCCGGGGACACGGATGGAATTCTGGCTGCCTGGGGCATGAACTCGACACTCACCCGTACGCGAAACGCAACACGCGGAGATGCGGAAAGGTCAGATCAGACCGACCTCCTGGAACTTGGCCTCGACAATTTCCTTGTCGAACGGCTTCATGATGTATTCGTCCGCACCCGCGTGCATCGCGCGTGCGATGTGCGCGAGATCGTTCTCGGTCGTGCAGAACACGACCTTCGGCCGGTCGCCGCCCGGCATCGCCCGCAGCGCGCGCAGGAACTCATAGCCATCCATCACCGGCATGTTCCAGTCGAGCAGAATGGCCTCCGGCATTTCCTTGACGCACGAATCGAGCGCCTGCCGCCCGTCCGCAGCCTCCGTCACGGAAAATCCGAACCCTTCGAGAATCCGCCGCGCGACCTTTCGGATCACGCTGGAATCGTCGATGATGAGACAACGTTTCATTCTTGACTCCCTATGCGGCTAGCGACTCACTACGTCGTTCCAGACAGCGATCGACGTCGAGCACGACGAGAATCCGGCCTTCCAGCCGGTGCACGCCGGTCGCGACCCGCGCCCACGATGGTTGCAAATTGACCGGGACCGCATCTCGATCGGCAAACGGCAACTTCAGCACCTCGCCGACCGAATCGACGAGCAGGCCGTAGGCCTCGCCGTCGCGTTCGATCCCGAGGGCCATGCACTTCTCCTCGTTCTCGCGCGGCGGCAGACCAAGTCGGCGGCGCATGCAGATCGCGGTCATGATCCGCCCGCGCAAGTTCAGCACGCCCGCCACTTCCGGAGGGGCAAGCGGCACCCTCGTCAGCCGCGTCGGCGCGAATACGTCAAGCACGCGAGCGATCGGCGCGCCGAACAGCTGACCACCGACCGTGGCCGTGACGTACTCGATCTCGCTCTCGTGACGCGTTGTCATGGGTCAGGCCGCCCTTGCCCAACTGACTTGCCGTTCCTTGAGGATGCTGAGCAATCCATCGCGGTCGAACTTGGCGACGAACTTCCCGAAGCCTGCCTCGTGCCCGCGCTCGACCATGGCCGGCGAATGGTGCGAGGAAAGCGCAATCAGGGGCAGATGTTCCGTACGCGGGTCGGCGCGCAGCCGCTCTGCCAGCTCGAAGCCGTCCATACCCGGCATTTCAATGTCGCAAATCACGAAGTCGAAGCGCAGGTCGCGCTCGAGCACCGTGAGCGCTTCCACCCCGCTGCCAACAGCCTTCACTTCGTAGCCCGCAGCCTTCAGCACCGGCGCGAGCATATTGCGGAAGAAGCTTGAGTCGTCGACGAGCAGCAGCCGTCGCGTCAACGTCTCGTCACCGATTTCGGCCCGATGCAACCAGTCCTCGAAGGCGAGTGGCAGATAGTGCGCGACGTCGATGATTTCCGTTGCTCGCCCGTTGATGATCGCCGAACCGAGAACGCCGGGCGTGCGGCTGCCGACTTTGATCTCGAGTTCGTCTTTTACGATGTCGAGAATCTCGTCGACCACGAGCCCCATCGATCTTTCCTTATCGATGAACACGAGGAGCGGCTGCATGCCCTCGCTGCGCACCTCCACGCTCGCGTTGATCGGCAGGAGAGGCATCAGGCTGTCGCGATACTGCACGACGTGACGGCCGTTCGAGAGCTCGATTCTGCGCGCGTCGATCTCCTCGATGCGGGTGACGAGTGAAATCGGCACCGCCTTTGGCTCGCTTGAGCCTGCCCGAAACACGAGCAGCGACACTAAACTGTCCGATTCTTCGCTCGCCGCCCGCTCAGCCACCGCTTCATGCGGCGCGCTCGATTCCGAGTTGACGCCGAGCGCACCGGCGACCCCGTTCGGATCGAGAATCATGATCACGGAGCCATCACCGAGGATCGTGTTGCCCGAGAACACCGTAATTCCACGCAACATCGTGGAGATCGGCTTCACCACAATTTCCTCGGTATGCAGCACCTGGTCGACCGCGATGCCAAAGCGGCGCGAGCCAACCTGCATCACCACCACGAAGTGCTCGTCGTCCACGTTCACAGGCGCAGGCAGTTTCAGAAGGGCGTTCAGATGCACGACCGGCAACAGTTGCTCGCGCAAGCGCAGCACGGTCGCGTCATTGATCCGCTCAACCTTATGCTCACCGTCGCCGTTGACATTCACGAGCTCAACGACCGCGATCTGCGGGATGGCAAAGCGGTCGCCCGCCGCCTCCACAATCAGCGCGGAGACAATCGCGAGCGTGAGCGGAATCTTGATCCGCAGCGACGTGCCCTGCCCGGTTGCCGACTTGATATCGATCGTACCGCCAATTTGATCGATGTTGCTCTTGACGACGTCCATGCCGACGCCGCGGCCGGATACGCTTGTCACTTCGGTGGCAGTCGTGAAACCGGGGGTGAAGATGAAGCGGAAGGTCTGGGCGTCGCTCAGCTTCACCGCGTCGGATTCGCTCACCAGACCGAGCCGCACCGCTCTGGCTCGGATGCGCGGCGCGTCGAGTCCGCGCCCGTCGTCGCTGATTTCGATGATGACGTGTCCGCCCTCGTGGAACGCGGACAACCGGATGGTGCCCGCTTCCGGCTTGCCCGCGGCGCGCCGCTCATCCGGCGGCTCGATGCCATGATCCGCGGAGTTGCGCACCATGTGAGTGAGCGGATCCTTGACGAACTCGAGGAGCTGCCGATCGAGCTCGGTGTCCTCGCCCTGCATGACAAGCTCGATCTTCTTGCCGAGCTCCGCGGAAAGATCGCGCACGATACGCGGCAACTTCGCCCAGGCGTTGCCGATCGGCTGCATGCGGGTCTTCATCACTCCTTCCTGCAGCTCGCCGGTTATGTTCGAAAGGCGCTGAAACGGCGCATTCAGTTCGGGATTGTCGCTGCGCCGCATGATCTCCAGCAGCTGATTGCGCGTGAGCACCAGCTCGGAAACCATCGTCATCAGGCGTTCGAGCGTTTCGACGTGGACGCGCAGCGTTGGGGCGCGATGTGCGGCTTCGCGGCGCTCGTCGTCGCGTCGCTCCGTATTCGCGCGCCGCTCTTCTTCGGCGGGTGACGGGCCGGGAGCCTCGCGGAACGCCCGCTCCAGTTCGTCAAGTGGAACCTCACCAGGCCGCAGCGGCCGCTCCAGCACCTGATAGACCAGCGTGCCGACATTCTTGCCTGCGCCGCTCGCGTCCGACGCCGTGCTCTCGAGTTCGCGGATTAGATCGTCGTCGTCGCCCCCGGGTTCGCTCTGGCTGCGTTCGAGTTCGGCGAGAATCTCCTTGATGCGGTCGATCACCGCGAGGATCAGCGACACTGCGTCCTGCGTAACCGGCATGCCGTCGCGGAATTTGCCCATCAGCGTCTCGGCGGCATGCGTCAACGCCTCGAGCCGCGGCAAGCCAAGAAAGCCGCAGGTGCCCTTGATGGTATGAACCAGGCGGAAGATGCGGCCGAGCAGGTCAGCGTTGTTCGGTTCCTGCTCGAAGCGAACGAGTTCCACGTCGACCACGTCGAGGCTCTCATGGGCCTCCGTGAGGAAATCCTGCAGCAGATCGTTCATGGCCCGGCCGATCATGGGAAAGCGGCAGGGACGGCATATCCCGGCCGCTCATACGGTCGAGTCTTGAGCCACGAGAGTTAAGATTGCTTGAAATCAACCCTGACTAGAGGCCCGCACAAACCCGCATGAATTCAGGCTTGGGAGGCCGTGAGCGTAATGCCGTCGGGAGCGCTCGATAAGGAAAGCTTAAGACCTGTGACGCGCGCAAGGAGCACCGTGTAGTGCGGCTGGATCGCGTGGGCGTCGATCCGCTCGGCGGCCGCCCCGGAGAGCGCAGCCTCGACCGCCGGCTGGACCTTGGCGTTGGTCCCCGCCGCCGTGAGCCGAAAGCCCATGTTCTCGCCTTCCCCGACTGGATCAACGGTAAGCTTTCCGCCCCGCGGGATCGCGGCCACGGCGATCAGCAGCAGATTGAGAAGAAGCTTCACGCGGTTCTTTATGAGCAGCGCGCGCGGCAGGTTCCAGACGAGGCTCAGACGTTCGTCCTGGAGCAGGGCGCGCGACACGTTCTCCGCGTCGCCTAGATCGAGCTGCGCGCCTGCCGAGCCGGCCGCCCCGAACGCAAGGCGCGAAAACTGCAGGCGCGCCGAAGCCTGCGCGGCGCTTTTCCGGATGAGATCGATGGCATGCTTCTTCATCGTCTCGTCCTTCTCGTCCTCGAGGACCTCGAGCCCGTTGACGATGGCGCCGACCGGGCTGATCACGTCATGACAGACGCGCGAGCACAAGAGCGCGGCGAGATCGAGTGCGTCGAGGGACTGGGGTGCGTTCATGAAGGATTCCCGCTCGCTGGCGTCGAAGTCGAATCAGTCGCGTTGGTCGAGACGGCTGCGTGTGATACACCGCCGCCGCGTGCCACACCAGTAGCGGGCTCGGATGACGACGACGCGGCGGACGCTTGAACGCGCGGAAGCGACGCGGCTGCTGTCATCGATTGCCGATCTCGCGAGCGCCGCAGGCGCCCGCGTCGTCGAGCTCGCCGCCGCGGCGCCGCGGAGGAAACCCGACGACAGCCCGGTGACCGCCGCCGACGAAGCTGCCGAAGCGATTCTATGCGACGGGCTCGCGCGCCTTCTCCCGGGCCTGCCGATCATTGCGGAGGAAGCCGTGTCCCGACGCACGCCCGCGCTGCCCAGCGGGCCGTATCTCCTCGTCGATCCGGTCGATGGAACCCGCGAGCTCGTCGCCGGCCGCAACGAATACACCGTCAACGTCGCGTTGGTGGAAGCGGGCGCGCCGGTACTGGGCGTGGTCTACGCCCCGGCTCTCATGTCACTGTACGCCGGGTCGGGTGACGAAGCCTTCCGCGCTCACGTCCCACCCGGTGCGGACCTTGACCGCGATACAATCGTGCCGATCCGCGCCCGCCCGCGGCCGAAGCAGCTCATTGCCGTGGTCAGTCGTTCCCATCCGGACGAGGGAAGCGAACGCTTCCTCGCCGAATTACCGGTCGAGAAAAAGCTGCCGATGGGCTCATCGCTAAAATTTGCGCGCCTCGCTGAAGGCGCAGCCGACGTCTATCCGCGGCATTTTACCGTCAGTGAATGGGACATCGCCGCCGGGCACGCACTTCTCGCTGCGGCGGGGGGAACAGTCACTGCCCCGGATGGAGGCGCCCTCGTCTATGGGAACGATGCAGGCTTTCGGGTCGGCGGCTTCATCGCGTGGGGCGCGCCGCCTTCTTGATCGTGGTCCCGGCCAAGCGACGAGCTAGTGCACGAGCGATCGCCGCACCAGCGGCCAGGCCGAGCGTGCGGCGTCGATCACTGCCGCCGGCTCCGCGAGGAACCGCGCACGATTCTCCGGCTGATGGAACAGGAACAGCTGGGCGTCGTGAACTACGAACAGGGCCGGATGCCCGGCGACCGGGGCACCGCGCACGAGCGCGATCGGATCGTAACCGCCAAAGCGCGGCACGTACGCGTCGGGCCGCTCCCGGAACGCGGCACGGTTCGCCTCGCTGCGGAACCTCCACGTAAGCCCTCCGAAGGCGAGCTCGAAGGACTCCGAACCCGCCTGCGCAATGCCGTCGAGGAAGTAACTCACCGGGTCGAACCCGAACAAGGCAATTCCCGCGAGCTGGTCGGCGACCACAAGCTCGTTCGTCACCCTCGCCGCGGCGCGCGGCAGCGACGCCGTCGCGAGCGTGAGAGCAAGCACGCCGGCCAGGCTCGTGCGTGCCCAGCGCGCACCTCCGAATCGCATGTCGTATTCCTGCCGTCCGCGGTGCCAGGCTCTGCCCGGCCTTCGCCATGAATCCGAACCGGCGGCGAGCCTAAGGTCGCCGGGTATGCGGCCCGTTAAGGAAGCCGTCGGCCTTCGATGCACCGCTTGTTCGCACCTCATTAACGAAAATCAAACGTTACCCGCTGACACTTCGCGACGAGGCCCGTCCGCCCCGCGTTTCTGGAGGTTTCCCATGGCGTTCTTGCGCGCAGTTCTGATCGTTGCCGCGTTGGCCGGCACCGCCGTCTCCCCCGCGTTCGCGCAGGGACCGGCGCAAGCCCGCGGCAATACGTACTCGTCCAATGAAATCATCGACGCCGGCCATCGCTTCTTCGGCGTCGTATCGCGCGACCTCGCGCTACTCGTCGAAAAGGCTGCGAACCAATGGGGTGAGCCGAACGGCTACATCCTCGGCCAGGAGGCGTCGGGCGCGATCACTGTCGGCCTCCGCTACGGCGAGGGCATGCTGTACACGCGAAACGCGGGCACCCGGAAAGTCTTCTGGCAAGGCCCAAGCCTGGGCTTCGACCTGGGCGGGGACGGCGCCCGCACCATGATGCTCGTCTACAACTTGTATGGGGTCGACGACATGTACCGCCGCTTCGCAGGCCTCTCCGGGTCCGCCTACCTCGTCGGCGGGCTCGGCATGACGGCGCTCACGGCGGGCAACACCGTGGTGGTTCCCATTCGCTCGGGGCTCGGGCTGCGGCTCGGCGCGAACATCGGCTACCTCAAGTTCACGTCGCAATCGACCTGGAATCCGTTTTGATTCGTTTCCGGCACGCCTGACGGGCGGCGCCGACAAACCTTGGCCGCGGCCCAAATCCGGCCACGGCCGAGGTTAATCTACGGCGTCGCTGGCAATCCAAGTGACGCCGTGCAATGAATCACTCAGTACTCCACCGCGTGAGGCTCGCTGCATGATCGAAGCGATCATGTTTTTCGCCCTCGGCTTCCTGGCGGCGAGCCTGATAGCGCTCGTACTGCTGTCGGCCGTCTGGCACCGCGCCGTGCGTCTGACGACCCGTCGCATCGAAGGCGCGATCCCCGTCTCCATGGCCGAAATCCAGGCAGACAAGGACCAGTTGCGCGCCGAATTCGCCATGTCGACGCGCCGGCTCGAGACCAACGTCGAGCATCTCAAGCTCAAGACCACAGAGCAGCTCGCCGAGATCGGGCGCAAGAGCGAAACGATCCGCCTGCTCAAGGCCGAGGTGGAGGAGAAATCCGCGTCGATCACGGCGCTCGAAGCGCAGGAGCGCGCGTTACGCGACCGCCTCCGCAGCACCGAGGAAGAGCTTTCCGTCAAGGCGAAGTCGTTGCACGAGGCGGAGGCCGAACTCGCCTCCAAATCCAACCAGCTTGCCCAACTCACGCGCTCGCTTGGTGACAAGACCTCGGAAGCCGAAAGCAACCAGGTCGAGATCGTGGCGCTCGAAACCCAGTGCACGACCCTGAAGGGCCGAATCAGCGATCTCGAACGCGAAGTCGCGGCCACCGAGGAGCGCCTTGCCGAGGAACGCACGCAGGCGGAGCGCACGTCGCGCTCGCTCACCGACGAACGGGAGAAGGCCGAGTCGCTGACGAAGCGCCTTGGCGAGCTCGAGAATCGTCTCGCCGAAAGCAAGTCGGAAACCGAGAGCATGTCGCGCACGATTGCCAATCTGGAAGCCGAGGCGAAGCGACAGTCCGAACTCATCGCCGAGCGTGAGCGAATGCTTGCGGGCGTCCACGCCGAACTGGAAAGCAGAAAGGCTGAGACAGTCTCAATGCAGCGCGAGATCGATACGGCCGCGCGTTCCTATGCCTCGACAATCGAGCATCTGAAGTCCGAGAAGTCGATGCTGGAAGGCGCGCTTGCGCAGTTGCGCGACGACCGCGACCGATTGCAGCAGGAGGTCGTTGCTCTGAAGCAGGAAGCGGAGATGGCTTGGTCGAACGAGCGCGTGGAGAATGCGCTCCTCCGCGAGCGCATCAACGACGTGGCGGCCGAAGTCGCGCGTCTTGCGGTCAATCTCGAAGGCGCCGCCTCCCCGATCGAACGGATCATCAGCGAGGCACCTGCTCCCGCTCCGCGCCAGAACGGGGGACCGACACGCGCGCCCGACACGCCGGATCAGGCGAACGGCGACCGCCCGCTCTCCCTCGCCGAGCGGATTCGCGCGCTTCAGCTCAAGTCGTCACGCGAGCGAGCGTAGAGCCGCAGCTACTTCCTCGGGACCGCGAGCTGCGGATTGACGATGCAGGTATCGGTGTTTCCGGTCTTGCTCGCCATGCACTGCGCGAGCGTGTTGAACCTGCACAGCATGGCCTCCCCGCCTGTGCCGCGCCCTCCTCCGCTGCGCTCGAGCAAGCAATACTGATAGACTGTCGCTGTCTGCGCTTGGGCGAAAGTTCCCGCCTGCATGCCGATCGCGGCCAGCAACACACTCCCGGCGAATAAGGCTTTCATTGTGGTTTCCTCCAGATCGCGGTGTGTATGCGGTAGCGAAATGAAGATGAACGCATCTTGAACCGCCCGGCACCCGGCGGCGCACCAACAATTGAGCGAAAGTGTTGGCGCTCCCTACGGGGATCGAACCCGTGTTTCAGCCTTGAGAGGGCCGTGTCCTAGACCGCTAGACGAAGGGAGCTTTGCGCAAGGAGTACTTAACGCTGAACCCAGGCACCATCAAGCGACAGCAAGGCCAGTCTTCTCGTCGTCATCACCGGGACTCGCTGCGCCAAGGCCGCGCTTCGCGTGGGGCCCAGCGGCCCAGTGATGACAAATTAGAAACTAGCGCGCGACACGCACGAGCAGCTTGCCGAAATTCTTGCCCTTGAGCAGACCGATGAACGCCTGCGGCGCGGCGTCGAGGCCCTCCACCACGTCCTCGCGATACTTGATCTTGCCAGCGCGCACCCATGCGCCGACGTCACGCTCGAACTCCGCGAAGCGCGGAAAGAAATCGAAGATGATGAAGCCGCGCAGCGTGAGGCGCTTGGTCAGTATCGCGCGCATGAGCCGTGGCGTGAGGTCTGGCCCCGGCGGCAGCTCCGTGTCGTTGTAGTGCGCGATCATTCCGCAAACCGGCACGCGTGCGTGGGTGTTGAGCAGCGGAAGCACTGCCGCCCAGGTCGCGCCGCCGACGTTCTCGAAGTAAACGTCAATGCCCTTGGGGCAGGCCGCCGCGAGTTTCTCCGGAAGATCCGGCGCACGATGATCCACGCACGCGTCGAAGCCGAGTTCATCCGTCACGTAGCGGCATTTCTCGGTACCACCGGCGACACCGACGACACGGCACCCCTTGAGTTTGGCAATCTGGCCGACGACGGCGCCAACCGCACCGGACGCGGCCGACGCGACAACCGTCTCACCCGCCTTCGGCTGCCCGATCTCGAGCAGGCCGAAATAGGCGGTCATCCCCGGCATGCCGAGCACGCCAAGCGCGGTCGATACCGGCGCCGCCTTTGGATCGAGCTTGCGAAGCATCGTGCCGTCGGAAAGCGCGTATTCCTGCCATCCGGACATGGAGGCAACGACGTCGCCCTTCTTGAAATCCTTATGCCTGGACTCGACGACCTCGCTCACCGTCCCGCCAACCATGACCTCGCCGATCTCGACGGATTTCGCGTAGGACTTCGCGGCGCTCATCCGGCCGCGCATGTAGGGATCGAGCGAGAGCCACAGCGTCTTGAGCAGCACCTGCCCTTCGGCAGGCTGCGACAGCGCGATTTCCACGAAGCGGAAGTTTTCCGGCCGAGGCTCGCCCTCGGGGCGTGTCGCAAGCACGATCTGGCGGTTTTTCATTGTGGTGGCAGCTCCCGGGCTTTTTTCACGGTTGGGTTCGGAACCTGACGCGGCCCAACTGCTTCTGAGTCGCCAGATCGTAGAGCCGCACCTCGGTACGGCCGCCAAGATCCATCGTCACGGTCAGCCGTCCGTCTGCGATTGCCGTGGACAACACGCGCGCCCCCTTCGGCAGGCCAATATTTGCCTCGATTGGCGCGTCCGCTGCCGGCGTAGTTGCGGTTGTAGATAGACGATAGGCAATCACCCCGAAGACAACGAGAAATCCCGCGAGCATAATCACGCTTGACAACAGCATGAGCCGCCGCAGCCGCCGCACGATGTTGGCCTGCGCCGGGTCGAGGGGTTTGTCGTCGGTCGTGGGCGAATGGGTCATCGATTGCGCAGACGAGAGAAGTCAGCCGAGAATTTCGTCAAGGCGGTGGCGGGAAAGGCGGACGCCGGCTCGCGCCTCGATCGCTTCATCGCCGCACACGCAGCCGACTTCAGCCGTTCCCGCCTGAAGCAACTGTTGCTCGAGGGCGAGGTCCGCGTAGGCGCGCGGACGATAAAAGACCCGGCATACCGGGTCAAATCCGGCGACGCCGTCGTGCTGCGCGTGCCGCCGCCGAAGCCCGCGAAGCCCGCACCGCAAAAGATTCCGCTCAAGATCGTATACGAGGATGACCAACTCCTCGTCATCGACAAGCCCGCAGGCCTCGTCGTGCATCCCGCCGCCGGCAACGAGGACGGGACGCTCGTCAACGCGCTGATCGCGCACTGCGGCGACAGCCTCTCCGGAATCGGCGGCGAGAAGCGGCCCGGCATCGTGCACCGTCTCGACAAGGACACGAGCGGACTGCTCGTCGTTGCGAAGACGAACAAGGCGCACCGCGCGCTGAGCGAGCAGTTCGCCGACCACGGTCGCAGCGGTCCGCTCGTTCGTGCCTACCTCGCGCTTGTCTGGGGCGTACCCGAGCCGCGTCGTGGTGTCATCAACGCGCCGATCGCGCGCGACCCGAAGTCGCGCGAGCGTATGGCGGTACTGCCGGGCGGCCGCCGGGCCGTCACGTACTACGAGTTGCGCGAACGATACGCGGGAGAGAACGGGCTGCCGGTCGCGAGTCTGCTCGAATGCCGCCTGGCAACGGGCCGCACGCACCAGATTCGCGTGCATCTAACCCGTATCGGACACCCGCTCGTCGGCGATGAGGTGTATGGTGCCGGCTACCGCTCCAAGGCGGCGCAGATGCCGCCCGACGCGCGCAAGCTGATGCCGCGTTTCCGGCGCCAAGCGCTGCATGCATACCAGCTCGGCTTTTCACACCCGGAAACCGGCAAGGCCATGCTGTTCGAAAGTCCGCTACCTACGGACATTTCCCGATTGCTGGACGCGCTCAAATCCGCGTGAATAGGCGAAGTCTTTTTCGCGCCGCAACGAATGACTATATGTCTGCGTTGCGGTTGCGTATGCGACTGCCGGGCTCGCCGCATTCGGGAGCTCGCGAAGGAGGGTGCATCTGATGGCCCGTAATGTCCTGCCTGCCGTCTCCGCGGAAGGCGGTCTTTCCCGCTACCTCGAAGAAATCCGGCGGTTCCCGATGCTGGAGCCGCAGGAAGAGTACATGCTTGCCAAGTCCTGGCGCGAGCACGGCGATCGCGACGCCGCCCACCGGCTCGTCACCAGCCACCTCCGCCTCGTCGCCAAGATCGCGATGGGCTACCGCGGCTATGGCCTGCCGATCGGCGAGGTGATCTCCGAAGGCAATGTCGGTCTCATGCAGGCGGTAAAGCGCTTCGATCCCGACAAGGGCTTTCGGCTGGCAACTTACGCCATGTGGTGGATCCGCGCGGCAATTCAAGAATACATCCTGCGCTCCTGGAGCCTCGTGAAGATGGGGACTACGGCGGCGCAGAAGCGGCTGTTCTTCAACCTGCGCAAGGCGAAGAGCCGCATCTCCGCGCTCGAGGAAGGCGATCTCAGGCCCGAGCAGGTGAAGGAGATCTCCACCCGCCTCGGCGTGACCGAGCGCGAAGTGATCGACATGAACCGGCGGCTCGCCGGCGACGCCTCGCTCAACTCGCCGATTCGCAACGACGTCGACTCGGGCGAGTGGCAGGACTGGCTCGTGGATGAACACGAGGATCAGGAGGCGACACTCGTCGCCAACGAGGAGTTGGACAATCGCCGCGCTGCGCTGAAGAACGCGCTCGGCGTGCTCAACGATCGCGAGCGGCGGATCTTCGAGGCGCGCCGCCTTGCCGACGAACCGATCACGCTCGAGGAGCTTGCCGACGAATTCGGCGTGTCGCGCGAGCGCGTCCGCCAGATCGAGGTACGCGCGTTCGAGAAGGTGCAGCAGGCCGTGATGAAGCGTGTCAGCGAAATGGAAAGGCCAGCCGCGCTGCCGGCGGGTTAACCGAAATCCGTCCGTCCCGCGAAAGCAGGAATCGCAAAGTCACATCCGATTGACTCATCATGGCCGGGCTTGCCCCGGCCATCTCGTTTAGGGGCGCAGTGCCTCCCTAAGCGGGACCCGCGGGACAAGCCCGCGGGTGACGAGGAAGGTAGTTCGAGCCACCTGGAAGCGGCTCACCCACCCCACGCCGCAACCGCTTCGTTGACCGCTCGATCGCCCGGTGTGCCCTTCTCGATCACGAGCACGGCGCGGCGGCCGTTGTTGTAGACGAACGGCACATCGAGCCAGCCGCGCTCGCGCAGCAGGCTGAGGTTCTGCTCGCGGTCGGCTTCGATCGCGGACAGCCCGACCAGGAAAAATCCCGGCATCACCCGCACGACCAGGCCCACGAGCGGCGCGCCCTGCGCGGTCTCCGTGGTCTTCGCGCGAATGCCCGGCAGGTTTGCAACCCCACCGAACGGATCGCCCGGCGTCGCGAACTGCACTTCAACCGTATGGCTCGCCGGCAGAGTCTGGTCGGGATTGCGCCGGATCGTGATCGTGACCGTCATCTTGCGGTCGGGCACTTCCACTTCGATCCGCAGACCGAGCTCAGGCGGACGCCCTGGCCCCGGATTCACAGTTTCCGTCTTCCAGACCGCGGTGCCGACGAACGTTTGTAGCTGCTGGCTTCCGGCCCCCGGATTTTCTTCGTAGAGCACGGCGCGCTGCGCGACCGCGGCAGCCGGTGCTTGCGCACCCGGCTGCGTTTGCGCAGGCGCGCGGCTCTGCGGCTGCGGCTGAGTCTGCGGGTCGGCGGCGACGCGATCCGACACCTTAGGACCGTCTGGAGTAGCGGTGCGCGTCGAGCCGAAACCAAACGAAGTGAGAATCCGATCCCGCTGCACGTAGCCGATCAGGACCGCAATGCCGAGCAGCACGCCGACGATGCCACCGACGATCAATCTTGCCTGAAGGGCCTTGCGCGCATCCGCCTTCGCAAAATCGATGCTGCGCGCTTTCGGCGCGCGCGGCTGGAGCGGCGCGGAAAGCTCGTCGCCCGGCTTGGCCGGCGCCCCGGGTCGCGCGCGCGTCTCGGCAACAGGCTCCGAAGTCGTCTCAAGCTCGTAGGCGGCCGGCAACGTGTCGCGCGCCGTCCGTGCGGCAGCGGCGGTTGCCGCGCCGATCTGCTGCGCTTCGGCTGCCGCTTCGCGAAGCACCTTTGTGCCACTCGCGGGCTCGCTCGGGCGCGGGCGCTGCGCCGAAGGTGGCGACGCCGGCGGGCGCACCGGTGGCGCACCGCCGGCAGCAGGGGGAGGTGCCGCTGCTGCCGAGGCAGCGCGTGGGGCCGCAGCCGGTCCGGCAGGTGCCGCCGCCGCAGCTTGTTTGGGCACAGGTTCGACCTTCCCCGACTGCATTTCCACGCGCCGGATGGCTTCCTCGAGCGCGAGGCGCTCCCGCGTGATCTCGGATTCCGCGAGCGGCGGGTTCATCGAACGCAGCTGAGCCAGGAGCGCCTGCCGCGCCCGGTCGTAGACCGCCCGGCGCGCCTCCGGACTCTTGTCCAGGGTCACGACCGCGCGGGACAGCAGAGGCAGATAGTCAGTCATCGATAGGTGGCATCCGCTCGCTAGCCTTACTACTCACGTTTGAAACGGATTTTGGACCAGAATTGTGTCGTCGCGCTCCGGACTTGTCGACAGCAGGGCCACCGGGCAGTCGATAAGTTCCTCGATACGGCGCACGTATTTTACTGCTTCCGCCGGCAAATCGGCCCAGGAACGCGCTGCACGCGTCGACTCGCCCCATCCATCAATTGTCTCATAAATCGGCTTGAGTCGCCCTTGGGCCGCTTCGCCGGCGGGAAGATAGTCGATTTCGCGGCCGTCAAGCTCGTAGCGCACGCAGACCCGAATCTCCTCGAAGCCGTCGAGCACATCGAGCTTCGTGAGCGCGATCCCGTTGATTCCGCCGGTTCGCACCGTTTGGCGCACGAGCACCGAATCGAACCATCCACAGCGCCGCGCCCGGCCCGTCACCGTGCCGAACTCCCTGCCGCGCTCGCCAATGCGCTTGCCGGTCTCGTTGTCGAGCTCGGTGGGAAACGGTCCCTCACCGACGCGTGTGGTGTAGGCCTTGGTGATGCCGAGCACGTATCCGACGGCGCCGGGTCCGAGACCCGAGCCCGTCGCAGCCTGCCCGGCGACTGTGTTCGACGACGTGACATACGGATAGGTGCCGTGGTCCACGTCGAGGAGCGCACCCTGCGCTCCCTCGAACAAAATCCGGTCGCCCTTCCGTCGCCGGTCGTCGAGCAGCGCCCAAGTGCGGTCCATGTAGGGCAGCACCTTCGGCGCGACCGCGATCAGATCGCGGTGCAAGCTCAAGGCCGCGACCTCCGGCAGGCCGAGCCCGCGCCGTAGCGCGTTGTGGTGCGCGAGCAGCCGGTCGAGCTTGTCGTCGAGTGAATCCGGCTCAGCGAGGTCCATGAGCCGGATCGCGCGCCGGCCGACCTTGTCCTCGTACGCGGGCCCGATCCCGCGCCCCGTCGTGCCGATCCGTTTGTGCGCGACGCTCTCGCGCGCGATGTCGAGTTCGCGATGCAACGGGAGGATGAGGACGCAATTGTCGGCGATGCGGAGACACTGCGGCGTCACCTTCACGCCCTGCCCGGCCAGGCGCTCGATTTCTTCGACGAGGGCATGTGGATCGAGGACAACGCCGTTGCCGATCACCGCAAGCTTGCCAGGCCGCACGACGCTCGAAGGCAGCAACGACAATTTGTAGGTGACGCCGTCGATCACGAGCGTGTGGCCGGCATTGTGACCGCCCTGGAAGCGAACGACCACATCGGCCTGTTCGCTCAACCAATCGACGATCTTGCCTTTACCTTCGTCGCCCCACTGGGCCCCGACGACGACGACGTTCGGCACCTCATCCACTCCCCGGTACCTGGGACACGAATTCGGAACGCACACACGAAGCCCCGGCTCAACCGGCCGGGGCTACGGGTTGGTACCGGATCGAAGGCGGGGAAGCAAGGCGCGCACTTTCGGCGCCGCGGCGCGGTGCATGGCTCGTACGTGCCAAAGCTGGACTTTTCCCCTTGCAGAACCGGCCCGTTACTCCAATGTCCCGCCGATGAACGCCCCCGCAACTGCCGCCTTGCAGTCAATCCTGCCTGCCGCGACGACGATCGGTACCGCCACCCTGCGCGTCGCCGACGCGGATCGTTCGCTCCGCTGGTACCGCGACATGATGGGGCTCGAACTGATCGAGCGCATGTCGGACCGCATTCTGCTCGGCGCCGGCGGCAAGACTTTCCTGACCCTGGAGGTCCGCCCGGACGCCCCGCCGCGCGACGAGAGTACGACCGGCCTCTATCACATCGCGATCCTGGTGCCTGATCACCCGTCGCTTGCCGGCGTGCTCGCGCGCATCGCCGCCGCGGGCGTGCGCCTCGGCGCGTCGGACCACCGTGTGAGCGAAGCGCTCTACATCTGGGACCCGGACAACAACGGACTTGAGATCTACCGCGATCGGCGGCGTGACGAGTGGACCTGGGACGGCAAGCGCGTGCGCATGGCGACCGATCCGCTCGATCTGCGCAATCTCCTGGCCGACAGCGCAGGCAGGGAGCGCGCGCCCATGCCCGCCGGCACGCGCGTGGGTCACGTTCACCTGCAAGTCGGCGATCTCGCGAAGGCAAAGACATTCTACTGCGACGTGCTCGGTTTCGAGCAGACCGCGGGCCGCGGCGGTGCGCTGTTCGTATCGGCCGGCGGCTATCATCACCACGTCGGACTCAATACCTGGCACAGCCTGAACGGGCCGCCGCCAGCCGAGAACGCCGCCGGCCTTGTCATCTTCGAGATCGTCGTTCCGGATCGCGCGGCGCTTTTGCCGCTGAAGGATCGCTTGCGCGCGGCCGGCTACGCGACGGTGGACGACGGCGATGGCTTCCGCGTGCGCGACCCCTGGGGCACGGCGATCCGCGTTCTAGCGCCCTCCTTGTAGATCGACCGGCCCAAGAGTTTTTCAGCGCATTTGCCGAGCCGCTCGCCGTGCGATGAGCAGCAGCAAGAGCGCTGCTCCGACCAGCAAGGGGGATGAGTACAACCCCGGCAGCATACGGCCCACATAGATCGAACCCACAGTGTGCACGAAGCCATTGCCGATCATCACGAGCGCGAAGCCAATCGAGAGCGGCAACATCCACCGTTTTCCCTGCAGCACGAAAGGCGTCAGCGACAGCAGCCCGACGAGCGCGATGCCGAGCAACGCGGCCCAACTTTGAAATGTGAAAGTAGGGAGCACGAGCAACGGCCATTGCTCCCGAATGGCAACCACGGTGGGGTTGTAGACGGAGAGAAAGTCGTTCGCCGCCTCGTCGACGACATGGACCGCAAACGCGAGGCACAGTCCGAGCCAAGCCAGAGCCCAGCGGCGCGTTGCCACCACAGGGATCGGCATTGCTTTTTCGCCCTGCTGCATGCGTGCCGGCTCCGCCCCGCCATACGCGGCGCGCGATCCGATCAGAACTTGAGCAGCTTCGCCTGTTGCACCTGCGGCAGCGCGCGCACTTTCGCGAGCACGTTAGCCGGCATCTCGCCGTCGATCTCGATCAGCGCGATCGCGTTTCCGCCTGGCGCCTCGCGGCCCACGTGAAAGGTCGCAATGTTGATGCCGGCGTCGCCCAGCGTCGATGAGAACTTGCCGATGAAGCCCGGCTTGTCGAGATTGGTGATGTAGATCATCGACGGGCCGAACTCCGCATCCATACGGATGCCCTTGATGTTGACGATGCGCGGACGGCCGTCGGCAAACACCGTCCCGGACACGGACCGCGACTGCCGCTCGGTGACGACGGTGATCGTGATCAGGCTCTCGTAGTCGCCCGCGGCTTCGCGGGTAGTCTCTTCCACAACCATCCCGCGCTCCTTGGCGATCACCGCGGAAGACACGACGTTCACCTCGCCGAGCATCGGCCGTAGCAGCCCGGCAAGAGCGGCAGAGGTGAGCGCCTTGCTCTTCATCTGGCAGACCGCGCCTTCGTACGTGATCTGCACCTTGCTGATCCCTGTCTCAGTCAGCTGTCCGGCGAATGAGCCGAGCTTCTCCGCCAGCGCAACGAAGGGTTTCAGCTTCGGCGCTTCCTCTGCCGTGATCGAGGGGAAGTTCACGGCGTTCGAGATCGCGCCGCGTAGGAGATAGTCGGACATCTGCTCGGCGATCTGCAGCGCCACGTTCTCCTGCGCCTCGCTCGTCGCGGCGCCAAGATGCGGCGTGCAGACGACGTTCGGATGGCCGAACAAGGGATTCTCGGTCGCCGGCTCCGTGGAGAAGACGTCGAACGCCGCGCCCGACACGTGCCCGGAATCGAGCGCTGCGCGCAGCGCCTTCTCGTCGACGAGCCCGCCGCGCGCGCAATTGATGATCCGCACGCCCTTCTTGGTGCGTGTGAGACTTTCCGCGTTCAGGATGTTCTTGGTCTTCTCGGTGAGCGGCGCGTGGAATGAGATGAAGTCGGCGCGCGCCAGCAGCTCGTCGAACTCGACCTTCTCCACGCCGATATCCTTCGCCCGCTCCGGCGACAGGAACGGATCGAAGGCAATCACCTTCATACGCAGGCCGAGCGCGCGATCCGCAACGATCGAGCCGATGTTGCCGCAGCCGACGATGCCGAGCGTCTTTGCCGTGAGCTCGACGCCCATGAAGCGGTTCTTTTCCCACTTGCCCGCCTGGGTGGAGGTGTCAGCCTGCGGAATCTGGCGCGCGAGCGCAAACAGGAGCGCAATCGCATGCTCGGCAGTTGTGATCGAATTACCGAACGGCGTATTCATCACAATGATGCCCTTCGAGGTCGCTGCAGGAACGTCGATGTTGTCGACGCCGATGCCGGCGCGGCCGATTACCTTGAGCCCGTTCGCCGCCGCGATCACTTTCTCCGTCACCTTCGTAGCCGAGCGCACGGCAATGCCGTCGTACTCTCCTATGATCTTGATCAGCGCGTCGCGCTCGAGCCCGGGCTTCACGTCGGCATCAATGCCGCGATCCTTGAATATTTGCGCGGCCGCGGGCGACAGCTTGTCGGCAATGAGAACACGGGGAGCCATGCGCATCTCCTCACGCCGCCTTCGGCAGGGCCGCCTTGGCCCGCGCGAACGCCCAGTCGAGCCACGGAAACAGCGCCTCGAGATCGGCGCCCTCGATCGTCGCGCCGGTCCAGATCCGCAGTCCGGGAGGTGCATCGCGATAGAACGCGATGTCGTAAGCGACGCTCTCCTTTTCCAATGCCGCCGCCATCGACTTCGCGAACGCACCCTGCGCATCGGGCGCCAGCGCCTTGACCGCTGGATCGGCGAACACGAGGCATACCGAAGTATTCGACCGAGTCGCCGGCACTTTGGCGAGATGCTCGATCCACGGAGTACGCGCGACCCACGCGTCGAGCTTTGCGAAATTGTCGTCCGCCCGTTTCATCAGGCCTTTGAGGCCGCCCACGGATTTCGCCCAATCGAGCGCATCGAGGTAGTCCTCGACGCAGAGCATCGACGGTGTGTTGATCGTCTCACCCTCGAACACCGCTTCGTTCAGTTTTCCGCCTTTTGTCATGCGGAAGATTTTCGGGAGCGGCCAGGCCGGCGTGTAGCTCTCGAGCCGTGCCACGGCGCGCGCGGAAAGGATCAGCATGCCGTGGGCCGCCTCGCCGCCAAGCACCTTCTGCCAGGAGAAGGTGACCACATCGAGCTTGCTGAAATCGAGGTTCTGCGCGAACGCGGCCGAAGTGGCATCGCAGATCGTCAGCCCCGCGCGGTCGGCGGGAATCCAGTCGGCATTCGGCACGCGTACCCCGGAGGTCGTGCCGTTCCAGGTGAACACCACGTCGCGCGAGAAATCGACCTGCTTGAGATTCGGCAACTCGCCATACGGCGCCTTGATCACGCGCGCGTCCTTGAGCTTCAGTTGCTTGATCACATCCGTGACCCAGCCTTCGCCGAAGCTCTCCCAGGCAAGCACGTCGACGGGCCGCGCGCCGAGCAACGACCACAACGCCATCTCGACAGCGCCGGTATCGGACGCCGGCACGATGCCGATCCTATAGCCGGCCGGGACCTGCAGCACTTCACGCGTGAGTTCGATCGCGCGCTTGAGCTTGGCCTTACCCGGTTTCGACCGGTGCGAACGGCCGACCAATGCGTCCTTGAGATTTTCCAGATTCCAGCCGGGCCGCTTGGCGCAGGGGCCGGACGAAAAGTGCGGCACACACGGCCGCACGGCGGGGGGATTCGCCATGTTTCTACCCTTCCAGATAGTCGCCCCTCGGTGGGGAGGGGTGTCCCGCTGATGGCGATACGCCTCCGCCCGTGGCGCCGTCAAGTATGGCGAAAGTTCATCGTGTCGCAGTGATGAACCTCTTCGTTTCTTCCCACTCCCCGCCTGCGGGGAGAGGGGAAAAAAAGCGGCGCGGTACTGCTTCCGCGCCGCTCCAAGGCCGAGTGTCGACTGAGAATTATCGCGTGAGCGGCGGCTGTTGCGGCCGCCAGTGGGTCACGCCCATGTCCGCGAGCATCCAGCGCACCCCGAGCTTGAGATCGTGCGAGGTGATGTGCCGAAAGGTCATCGGGGCGCAGGTCGCACAGGTCCCGCTTAGACTCATGAGCACTCCGGTCCGCGCGTCGCCAAGATCGAGATAACGATACGCGAGTTCGATCGTGAAGTTCGGCGTGACGTCGAAGGCAAACCCCGCGTGCACAGCCCAGGCGAAATCCCACATTGACCCAGTGCCGGCGAACCCCCCACCGCCCGCAATCACGTTGGTATCGCGGAAATGGCTGATGGTATTGTGCGTGGCGCCAAGGCCCACGCCAACGAAGGGAGTCAGACCCCGCCAGGTGCCGAGGTCGAGATAAGCGTTGAGCAGAAACAGCCACTCGGACTTGCTGCCGGTGTAGTCATTCGTACATACGTTGCCGGGGGCACAGTTGACGGCATCGTCATAGCGATCGAGCGCGTGGAAGTCCGCCTTCCCGCGATACTCACCGGTGAGATCCCAGCGGAACCAACTGTTGTGTTTGTAGCCGATTCCCAGCCCGAAGAACGGCGCACTATCGAATCCGCCTTGATCGAACCAAGCGAAGCCGGGCGTGGTCAGGAACAGAGGATGCTCGAGTTGCTTGAGCCGCTGATTGCTCATCCCAATATCGCCGCGCAGATACCATCCGCCGTAGTCTTCGATAATCGGCGGCGGCAGGAGCGCGGGCATGTCGGCCGCGCGCGCCGTCTGCGGCGCGAGCATGCCGACCACGACGGCCGCGAGCGCGAGGGTCTTGAGGCTACCCATTTCCACTTCCTTCCGAACTAACTGGGCGCGCAACGCAGTCGCCCGTCGATTTCCGAAGGCCGAAAACTGGCAGCCAATTGTTAAATCGGGCTTAACCTTAATTTTTAACCACGTTTGTTCATCGCCTCATCCTTCGAGACGCTCGCCCTCGTCCTGAGGAGCCGACGCGAAGCGGCGGCGTCTCGAAGGACGAGGGCGGGCTCCTCAGGATGAGGCTTCGTCGAGACAACGATTCGTTAACCGCTCAGGCCGCGGCCGACTTACTCAGCGCATCGACGATGTCGTCGACGACCGCCTCGATGAGCGCGCGGTCTTCGCCCTCGCCCATCACGCGGATCACGGGCTCGGTGCCGGACGAGCGGACGACGAGCCGGCCCTGACCGTCGAGACGCTTCTGCGCCGACGCAATCGCACGTTTCACGCCCGCTTCCTCGAGCGGCTTCACGCTCTTGCAGCGCACGTTCTTCAGGATCTGCGGCAGCGGTTCGAACCGGTGACAGACCTGCGAAACGGGTTTGCCGGATTTCTGAACCACCGCAAGCACCTGGAGCGCGGCGACGAAGCCATCCCCCGTCGTCGTGTAGTCGGACAGGATGATATGACCCGACTGCTCACCGCCGACGTTGTAGCCGTCGGCGCGCATGCGTTCGAGCACATAGCGGTCGCCGACGGGCGTGCGCACGATCTCGATGCCGCAGCTCGCGAGATGGCGCTCGAGGCCGAGGTTGGACATCACGGTGCCGACGATGCCCGGCCGCGCCAGCCTGCCGTCGTCGCGGAAACTTTCCGCAACCACCGCAAGCAATTGATCGCCGTCGATCAGCCGGCCCTTCTCGTCGACCAGCACGACACGATCCGCATCTCCGTCGAGCGCGATGCCGATGTCGGCGCGCATCTCACGCACTTTCGCGGCGAGCGCCTCCGGCGCGGTCGATCCGCAATCGCGATTGATATTGAAGCCGTCCGGCTCGACGCCGATCGGAAACACCTCCGCGCCGAGCTCCCACAACCCTTCGGGCGCAACGCGATAGGCGGCGCCGTTCGCGCAGTCCACCACAATGCGCATGCCTTCGAGTGACAGATTTCGTGCGAGCGTCCGCTTGGCGAATTCGATATAGCGGTCCTGCACGCCGTCAATGCGCTTGGCGCGTCCGAGGGCGGCCGCCTTGGCAAGCCGCGCGCCGAGGTCCGCATCCATCAGTTTCTCGATCTCGTTCTCGATTTCGTCGGAAAGCTTGTATCCGTCGGGCCCGAACAGCTTGATTCCGTTGTCGTCGAACGGATTGTGCGAGGCCGAGATCATGACTCCCGCGTCGCAACGCATGGAACGCGTGAGCATGGCAACCGCCGGCGTCGGCATTGGACCGGTCTGGAACACATCGATGCCGACCGAGGTAAAGCCGGCGATCAACGCGGTCTCGATCATGTAGCCGGAGAGCCGGGTGTCCTTGCCGATCAGCACTCGGTGCCGATGTTCGCCGCGCAGAAAGACGAGCCCGGCCGCCTGCCCGACCCGCAGCGCCAAATCGGGCGTGATCACCCCGTTCGCGCGGCCGCGAATGCCGTCGGTCCCGAAATACTTGCCCGCCATGTCCTTCCACCCGGCCGAGCATGTCGACGCTCGGCGGCCCCGCACCTGTGCTGCTATTTATAGGGCGATCCTACCCTGCAAAGCTTCAAAAAATGTGAGCATAGGTTACGCCAAAACCATCGTTAATCGAATGTAACCGACGCCTGCTGCGAGGCCCAGGCCGTGACCGCGAGCTACCAGATCCAAGGCCACGCGATCGTCTCCAAGGACGACATGATCGCCGACGCCACCGGCTCCACGCCTGCGGCGCTCCACAATGCGGCCGATTGGCAGCGGTTCCAGGCGGCGCTCGACCGCGCGGCGGTCGTGGTGCTCGGCCGCGACGCCCACTTCGCGCATCCGAACATTCACCGGCGCACGCGGCTCGTGCTGTCGTCCACTGCGCGCGGCGTCGAGCGCCGCGCCGACGCCTGGTGGTGGAACCCGGCGCAGGCGCCGCTCGCCGACGCGCTCGCCGCGGCCGCGCCGGCGGGCGGAATCGTCGCGGTGCCCGGCGGACGGCGGGTTTTCGACCTCTTTCTGGAGCACGGCTTCGACGAGTTCCATCTGGCGCGCGCTCACGGCGTGCGAATTCCCGACGGCGTTCCGATCTTCAGCGAGTGCGGCCCGCAGCGTTCCGCCGAAGAGGTGCTCGCAGCCCGCGGCCTGGTTCCGGAGCCAACCGAGCTGCTCGACGCCGTGGCGGCGGTTTCGGTCACGGTGTGGAAACGACACGCGGTCCGCGATGCCAAGACGCGCGCGCGCGAAGCACAGGGCACGCGGAAGGACCGGGCCGCGACCAATCCCTGTTTCAACAGCCGCAAGCTGAAGCTCGGCACGTTCCAGACCAACCTCGAGAGCGGATGCGTGATGTCGGACCTCGAGGGGCGCTTGCGCATCAGCTGGCCGGCAACGGTCGCTCTCGCCCGGCTCGCCGACGAGATGGAATTCGAAGCATTGGTGCCGGTCGCCCGCTGGCAGGGATTCGCCGGCGCCACGAACCCGCAAGGTCCCGGCTTCGAGGCCTATACCTGGGCCGCCGGCATCAGCACGCTGGTCGAGAAGCCGGGCATCATCGCGACTTCGCATGTTTCGCTCAA
>DATBJU010000100.1:0-9383 GCA_036556265.1 Xanthobacteraceae bacterium
GAAATGGTGATGCCGGGGGACAACGTGTCGATGACGGTGTCGCTGATCGTGCCGATTGCGATGGAAGAGAAGCTTCGCTTCGCGATCCGCGAGGGCGGCAAGACCGTCGGCGCCGGCGTCGTCGCGAAGATTATCGAGTGAGGGCCGCTGTCGAAGGAGTGTAGCTCAATTGGCTAGAGCACCGGTCTCCAAAACCGGGGGTTGGGGGTTCGAGTCCCTCCACTCCTGCCAGCCGAAAGGCAGGGGACGGACAGGGTGAAAGCGGCGGGCGAAGCGTAACGACAGAACCAGGAGGCACGGCGACGTGCCCAAACGTTCGGAACAGAGATGGCGAAGACAAATCCGCTAGAGTTTCTTCAGCAAGTTCGCAACGAGACCGCCAAGGTCACTTGGCCGTCACGGCGCGAAACGCTGATCACGTCCATCATGGTCTTCGTCTTCACGGCGGCGGCGGCGATCTTCTTTCTGGTCGTCGATTTCGTGATCCGGACCGGCATGAGCACGGTCCTGAGCTTCCTGCGCTGACGGAGACGATTTTGGCCAAGCGCTGGTACATCGTGCACGCCTACTCGAACTTCGAGAAGAAGGTCGCGGATTCCATTCGCGAGCAGGCGCAGAGCCGCGGGCTCGCCGATCTGTTCGAGGAGATTCTGGTACCGACCGAGAAGGTGGTCGAGGTGCGGCGCGGCAGGAAGATCGACGCCGAGCGTAAGTTCTTCCCGGGCTACGTGCTCGTGAAGTGCGAGCTCACCGACGAGGCCTACCACCTGATCAAGAACACGCCGAAGGTCACGGGATTCCTCGGCGCCGACAAGAAGCCGATCCCGATCTCGGACACGGAGGCGAACCGGATCCTGCACCAGGTGCAGGAGGGGATCGAGCGGCCGAAGCCGTCGATCACGTTCGAGGTGGGAGAGCAGGTCCGCGTTTCCGACGGACCGTTCGCCTCGTTCAACGGCACGGTGGAGGAAGTGGACGAGGACCGCTCGAGACTCAAAGTGGCGGTTTCGATTTTCGGCCGGGCGACCCCGGTGGAACTGGAGTTCAGCCAGGTCGAGAAGGGCTGAACCATTGTGGGAGGCGAGGGCGCTTCGCCAAGGCGCCCGGACCGAACCACGAACCCAGAGGCGGGATTTTCCGCCTCGCAACGGGAGTAAGTGATGGCGAAGAAAGTGACAGGGTTTCTGAAGCTTCAGGTGCCGGCGGGGGCGGCCAATCCGGCTCCGCCGATCGGACCCGCGCTCGGGCAGCGCGGCCTGAACATCATGGAATTCTGCAAGGCGTTCAACGCCCAGACACAGAAGATGGAGAAGGGGATGCCGGTCCCCGTCACCATCACTATATATCAGGACCGTTCCTTCACCTTTGAAATGCGGACCCCGCCGGTCTCCTATTTTCTGAAGAAGGCCGCGAAGCTCGAGAAAGGGTCGGGGACGCCGGGGCGCGAGCCGGTCGCGCAGGTGACGAAGGCGCAGGTCAAGGAAATCGCGCAACAGAAGATGAAGGATCTGAATTGCGAAACGGTCGACGCAGCGATGCGGATGATCGAAGGCTCCGCCCGCTCCATGGGCATTCAGGTGATGGAGTGAGGCCATGAGCAGCCATGGAAAACGGTACCGCACGGCCGCCGAAGGAGTGGATCCGGTCAAAGCCTATCCGCTCGACGAGGCGGTGAAGCTCGTCAAGGACGGCGCCAAGGCGAAATTCGACGAGACGATCGAGATCGCGATGAATCTGGGCGTGGACCCGCGCCACTCGGACCAGATGGTGCGCGGGATTTGCAATCTGCCGAACGGCTCCGGTCGCGGCGCGCGTGTGGCGGTGTTCGCCAAGGGCGCGAAGGCGGACGAGGCGAAGGCTGCGGGCGCCGACGTCGTAGGGGCGGAGGATCTCGTGGAGAAGGTGCAGGCCGGTCAGATCGATTTCGACCGCTGCATCGCGACCCCCGACATGATGCCGCTCGTCGGGCGGCTCGGTAAGGTACTCGGCCCGCGCGGCCTGATGCCGAACCCGAAGGTGGGCACGGTGACCAACGATCTCGGCGCGGCGATCAAGGCCCAGAAGGGTGGGGCCGTCGAATTCCGAGTGGAGAAGGCGGGCATCGTGCAAGCCGGCGTCGGCAAGGCGTCGTTCACCGCCGAACAGCTCGCGCAAAATATCCGCGCGTTTGCGGACGCGGTGGCGAAATCGAAACCGCAGGGTGTGAAGGGCACTTTCATCAAGAGGATTTCGGTTTCCTCGACGATGGGCCCCGGTGTGCGCGTGGAGACCAACAGCGTGTTCGGAAGATGAGGGCCCATCGAGTTGTTGCAAGACGGCCGCGGACAAGCCGCGGCCTATGGGGCCCCGGTGTGCGCGTGGAGACCAACAGCGTCTTTGGGAGGTAGGGACGCTGAGAACGAATTTCGCGAGTCGTTTCCGAATCTTCGGCAGCGGCCCGCAACGAGTTTCGCAGGTGGCTAAGGCGCTACTTGCGGGAGTGGCCGGAAGAAGAGTCCTGAAAGGGAGTTTTCCTCCGGCGTCCTGTCCGAGACTGCAGGCGCGCGATGCAAGTCGCGCTTAATCCGCGAGGGCCTGCACAGACGGGGATCGACCGGATTTCGGGCGCGAGCCCTCAGTTCGGTTCGAACCACCTTGGCCGGCTCGGCCTGGGGACAGGGCAAGTGGAGCGCCGATCCGTTCCCGCCGGTCCCTCAGCCGACGGTCGCGGGCCGGCAAGGTGAAACCGGCGGCGGATGTTCCGTCGCCAACCGGAGAGAGAAAGTGGACCGAGCGGAAAAGCAGGAGCAGGTCACGGCCCTTAACGGCGTCTTCAAAAGCGCCCAGGCGGTCGTGGTTGCTCACTATTCCGGTCTCACCGTTGCTCAGATGTCGACGCTGCGTCGGCAAATGAAGCAAAAGGGAGCCGGGGTGAAGGTCGCGAAGAACCGCCTCGCCAAGAAAGCTCTCGAAGGCACCGAGGTTGCGCACATTGCATCCCTGTTCAAGGGACCGACCGTGATTGCCTATTCGGGCGATCCAGTGACGGCGCCGAAAATCGCCGTGGACTTCGCCAAGACGAACGAGCGGTTCGTGATCCTCGGCGGAGCAATGGGTGCGACTGCCCTGAACGTGGACGGCGTCAAGGCGCTCGCGTCCTTGCCGTCGCTCGACGAGTTGCGCGCGAAGATCGTCGGCCTGATCCAGGCACCGGCGACCAAGATCGCGCAGGTCGTGAACGCGCCGGCTGCGAAGCTGGCGCGGGTGTTCGGGGCGTACGGCGCCAAGAGCGAAGCCGCGTAGCGGTTCCGGTACTCAGGTTCGAACCGAAAGGAAGAAGGAAAATGGCTGATCTATCCAAGCTCGTTGACGAGCTTTCCAAACTGACCGTGCTGGAAGCTGCGGACCTCGCCAAACAACTCGAGGAGAAGTGGGGCGTGTCGGCGGCGGCCGCGGTTGCGGTCGCGGCCGGCCCTGCGGCCGCGGCGGCGGTGGAGGAGAAGACCGAGTTCACGGTTGTCCTCGCCGGCGCGGGGGACAAGAAGATCGAGGTCATCAAGGAGGTCCGTGCGATCACGGGCCTCGGCCTCAAGGAAGCCAAGGACCTTGTCGAGGGCGCGCCGAAGACCGTCAAGGACGGCGTGTCGAAGGACGAGGCTGCGAAGATCAAGGCCCAGCTGGAGAAGGCTGGCGCCAAAATCGAGCTCAAGTGATCCGGGCGGGCGACAGCCCGCGAGGATCATCCCGGGCGACCCCGGACTTGATCCGGGGGAGACCCGGGATCGTGCGAGGTAAAGCGTGGATGCCCGCAACAGGTGTGGGCATGACGCAGAGAAAAGCCGGGCGGCGTTCGCGCCGCCCGGCATACCCCGCGAACAGGCGGGCAGAGTTTGGACGACAGCGTTTGGGCGGCGCGTAGTCGTTGACAGGAAATGAGGATTGAAATGGCGCAGACTTTCACCGGTCGGAAGCGGGTCCGCAAGTTCTTCGGCAAGATCCGGGAAGTGGCCGAGATGCCGAACCTCATCGAGGTTCAGAAGGCGTCCTACGACCAATTCCTGCAGCTCGAGAACCCGAAGGGCGAGCGGCACGACGACGGCCTGCAGGCTGTGTTCAAGTCGGTGTTTCCGATCTCCGACTTCTCGGGGACCGCGATGCTCGAATTCGTCCGCTACGAGTTCGAGCCGCCAAAGTACGACGTCGACGAGTGCCGCCAGCGCGGGATGACGTTCGCGGCGCCCCTCAAAGTGACGTTGCGCCTGATCGTGTTCGACGTCGATCCCGAGACGCAGGCGAAATCCGTCAAGGATATCAAGGAACAAGACGTCTACATGGGCGACATCCCGCTCATGACGATGAACGGCACGTTCATCGTGAACGGCACAGAGCGTGTGATCGTCTCGCAGATGCACCGCTCGCCGGGCGTCTTCTTCGACCATGACAAGGGCAAGACCCACTCGTCGGGCAAGCTCCTGTTCGCCGCGCGCATCATTCCCTATCGCGGTTCCTGGCTCGACATCGAGTTCGACGCCAAGGACATCGTGCATGCTCGCATCGACCGGAAGCGCAAGATCCCGGTGACATCGCTTCTGTTCGCGCTCGGTATGGACGGCGAGGAGATTCTCCGCACGTTCTACGACCGCGTTGTGTTCAAGCGCACCAAGGACAAGCATTGGCGTGTGCCGTTCGATCCGCGGCGCATGAAGGGCTTCAAGGCCACGACCGACCTGCGTGACGCCGACAGCGGCGAGGTAGTGATCGAGGCCGGTAAGAAGCTCACCGTGCGTTCGGCACGGCTGCTCGCCGAGAAGGGCCTGAAGGCGCTGAAGCTCTCCGACGAGGATCTGTTTGGCCAGTATATCGCGGAGGACATCGTCAGCCGCGAGAGCGGCGAGATTTTTGCGGAGGCCGGGCAGGAGCTCGACAGAAAGACGATCGATCTCTTGATCGAGGCCGGATACAACGAAATTCCGGTGCTCGACATCGATCATGTCGCAGTCGGCGCCTACATCCGCAACACACTCACGGTCGACAAAAACCTCACACGCGAGGACGCGCTGTTCGACGTCTACCGCGTCATGCGACCGGGCGAGCCGCCCACGGTTGAGACCGCGGAGGCGATGTTCAAGTCGCTGTTCTTCGACCCGGAGCGTTACGATCTTTCGGCCGTCGGCCGCGTGAAGATGAACATGCGCCTCGACCTCAAGGCCGAGGACACCGTGCGCATCCTGCGCAAGGAAGACATCATTTCCGTCATCAAGACGCTGGTCGGGTTGCGCGACGGCCGCGGCGAGATCGACGACATCGACCATCTCGGCAACCGCCGGGTGCGGTCGGTGGGCGAGCTCATGGAGAACCAGTACCGGATCGGGTTGCTCCGCATGGAGCGCGCGATCAAGGAGCGCATGAGCTCCGTCGACATTGACACGGTGATGCCGCAGGACCTGATCAACGCGAAGCCTGCGGCGGCGGCGGTGCGCGAATTCTTCGGCTCGTCGCAGCTGAGCCAATTCATGGACCAGACCAACCCGCTCTCCGAGATTACGCACAAGCGGCGGCTCTCGGCGCTGGGGCCGGGGGGTCTTACCCGCGAGCGCGCAGGGTTCGAGGTGCGCGACGTGCACACGACCCATTACGGCCGCATCTGCCCGATCGAGACGCCGGAAGGACCGAACATTGGGCTGATCAATTCGCTCGCGACGTTTGCGCGCATCAACAAGTACGGCTTCATCGAGACGCCCTACCGCAAAGTGAAGGACGGGCGCGTCACCGAGGAAGTCATCTATCTCTCCGCTATGGAAGAGGGGAAGTACCACGTCGCGCAGGCGAACGCTGTAATCGACAGCCGCGGAAAGTTCACCGAAGACCTGATCGTCTGCCGTCACGCGGGCGATGTGCTCCTCGTCGCGCCGGACCGGGTCGACTTCATGGACGTGTCGCCGAAGCAGCTCGTGTCGGTTGCCGCCGCACTCATTCCGTTCCTCGAGAACGACGACGCAAACCGCGCGTTGATGGGCTCGAACATGCAGCGCCAGGCGGTGCCACTCGTGCGCGCCGAGGCGCCGCTCGTCGGCACCGGCATGGAGGACGTCGTGGCCCGCGACTCGGGCGCGGCGATTGCCGCGCGCCGCACGGGCGTTGTCGATCAGGTGGACGCCACGCGCATCGTCGTTCGCGCGACCGAGGATCTCGACCCGACGAAGTCGGGCGTCGATATCTATCGGCTGCAGAAGTACCAGCGCTCGAACCAGAACACCTGCATCAACCAGCGGCCGCTGGTACGCGTGGGTGACCTCGTGCGCAAGGGCGACATGATCGCCGACGGCCCTTCGACCGAACTCGGCGAGCTCGCGCTTGGCCGCAACGTGCTTGTCGCGTTCATGCCATGGCATGGCTACAACTTCGAGGATTCGATCCTGCTCTCCGAGCGGATCGTGAAGGACGACGTTTTCACCTCGATCCATATCGAGGAATTCGAGGTGATGGCGCGCGACACCAAGCTCGGACCCGAGGAAATCACGCGCGACATTCCGAACGTCTCGGAAGAGGCGCTGAAGAACCTCGACGAGGCGGGCATCGTCTACATCGGCGCGGAGGTGCGCGCCGGCGACATCCTGGTCGGCAAGATTACGCCGAAGGGCGAAAGCCCGATGACGCCGGAAGAAAAGCTCCTGCGCGCGATCTTCGGCGAGAAGGCGGCGGACGTACGCGACACTTCGCTTCGCGTGCCGCCCGGCGTGCAGGGCACGGTCGTCGAAGTGCGTGTGTTCAACCGTCACGGCGTCGAGAAGGACGAGCGCGCGCTCGCGATCGAACGCGAGGAAATCGAACGTCTTGCCAAGGACCGCGACGACGAGCAGGCGATCCTCGACCGCAACGTCTACGGGCGTCTCGCGGAAATGCTCGAGGGTCGCACCGGTATTGCGGGCCCGAAGGGCTTCAAGAAGGACACCAAGATCACCAAATCGGTGCTCGAGGAGTATCCGCGTTCGCAGTGGTGGCAGTTCGTTTCGCCCAACGAGAAGCTGATGGGCGAAATCGAGGCGGTCCGCAAGCAGTATGACGAGTCGAAGAAGCGGCTGGAACAGCGCTTCCTCGACAAGGTCGAGAAGCTGCAGCGCGGCGATGAGCTGCCGCCCGGCGTGATGAAGATGGTCAAGGTCTTCGTCGCGGTAAAGCGCAAGATCCAGCCCGGCGACAAGATGGCCGGCCGCCACGGCAACAAGGGCGTCGTGTCGAAGATCGTTCCACTCGAGGACATGCCGTTCCTCGAGGACGGCACGCATGTGGACATCGTGCTCAACCCGCTCGGCGTGCCGAGCCGCATGAACGTCGGACAGATCCTGGAGACGCATCTCGGCTGGGCCTGCGCGGGCCTCGGCGAGTTCGTCGGCAAGGCAGTGAACGCCTACCGCGCGAGGCAGGACGCAAGGCCGCTCAAGGATGCATTGCGGAAGATCTACGGCAAGGACGACACCATCGCCTCGCTCAATGACGACGCGCTGCTCGAACTCGGCGAAAACCTGTCGCGCGGCGTGCCGATCGCAACGCCCGTGTTCGACGGAGCCAAGGAGAGCGACATCGAGCACATGCTCGATCTCGCCGGCCTCGACAAAGCCGGCCAGGTGATGTTGTACGACGGCCGCACGGGCGAGCAGTTCGATCGCAAGGTGACCGTTGGCTTCATCTACATGATGAAGCTGCACCATCTTGTGGACGACAAGATCCACGCACGCTCGATCGGCCCGTACTCGCTCGTCACCCAGCAGCCGTTGGGTGGGAAGGCGCAGTTCGGCGGCCAGCGATTCGGCGAAATGGAGGTGTGGGCGCTCGAGGCCTACGGCGCGGCCTACACGCTCCAGGAAATGCTGACCGTGAAGTCGGACGACGTGGCCGGCCGTACCAAGGTGTACGAGGCGATCGTGCGCGGCGACGACACGTTCGAAGCGGGCATCCCCGAGTCGTTCAACGTGCTCGTGAAGGAGATGCGTTCGCTCGGACTCAACGTTGAGCTGGTCACGACCAAGAATCGACAGGCCCTGCCGGGTCCGGAGGAAAACGTCGCCGCCGAATAGATAGGCGCCGGGGCGGAAGCCCCGGTGCCGGCCGGTGTCATGGGGCGCCGGACACAAACGAATTCCTTCCGGCGCGGGGCATGAAGCTCCAGCGTCCGGACCAAAGGAGAAGATGATGAATCAAGAGGTCATGAATATTTTCGGACCGACGGTCCAGACCCAGGTGTTTGACCACATCCGGATCTCGATCGCGAGCCCCGAGAAGATTCTGTCTTGGTCGTACGGTGAGATCAAAAAGCCGGAGACGATCAACTACCGGACGTTCAAGCCGGAGCGCGACGGGCTGTTCTGCGCGCGCATCTTCGGCCCGATCAAGGACTACGAATGCTTGTGCGGCAAGTACAAGCGCATGAAGTACAAGGGCATCATCTGCGAGAAGTGCGGCGTCGAGGTGACGCTCAGTCGAGTGCGGCGCGAGCGCATGGGCCACATCGAGCTCGCGGCGCCAGTCGCCCATATCTGGTTCATGAAGTCGCTGCCTTCGCGCATCGGGCTCCTGCTCGACATGACGCTGAAGGACCTCGAACGGATTCTGTACTTTGAATATTACGTGGTGATCGAGCCGGGCCTCACGGCGCTGAAGGAGCGTCAGCTTCTGTCCGAGGAGGAGTATCTCAAGGCGCAGGAGGAATTCGGCGAAGACAGCTTCACCGCCATGATCGGCGCGGAAGCGATCCGCAACATGCTGAAGGCGATCGACATCGACAAGCTGCAGGTGTCGCTGCGCGAGGAGCTGGACAATACCGACTCCGACATCAAGAAGAAGAAGATCGCGAAGCGCCTGAAGCTCGTCGAGGCGTTCAAGGCGTCGGGCAACAAACCCGAGTGGATGATCCTCACAGTCGTGCCGGTCATTCCGCCGGACCTGCGACCGCTCGTGCCGCTGGATGGCGGCCGGTTCGCCACGTCGGATCTGAACGACCTCTACCGCCGCGTCATCAACCGCAACAACCGTCTGAAGCGGCTGATCGAACTGAAGGCGCCGGACATCATCATCCGCAACGAGAAGCGGATGCTGCAGGAGGCCGTCGACGCGCTGTTCGACAATGGCCGGCGCGGACGGGTGATCACGGGCGCGAACAAGCGGCCGCTGAAGTCGCTCGCCGACATGCTAAAGGGCAAGCAGGGCCGCTTCCGGCAGAATCTGCTCGGCAAACGCGTCGACTATTCCGGCCGCTCGGTGATTGTCGTCGGTCCCGAGCTCAAGCTGCATCAGTGCGGGCTGCCGAAGAAGATGGCCTTGGAGCTGTTCAAGCCGTTCATCTACTCGCGGCTTGATGCAAAGGGGCTTTCAACCACCGTGAAGCAGGCGAAGAAGCTCGTCGAAAA
>DATBJU010000101.1:0-7226 GCA_036556265.1 Xanthobacteraceae bacterium
GGTGATACCGTTGCGCGCCTGAAAGCGCCGCACCGCGGCCTCGACGTAGGAATCGAATACCTCGGAGACGCCCGCCGCCCGGTCGAGGTCGCCCGTTACGATCAATCGCTCACGTAGCGAGACGACGCTCCGGTGCTGCTGGCCGACGCGCAGCCGCTCGTTCGCGGGCACTTCGCGCCAGCTGCCGCGCTGCACGATTCGCCCGTACTCCTGGATCGCCTTCTCCAGCGACTGCACGGTGCTCGCAGTGAGCGTCGCAAAGCGCACACTCGGCATCGCGATCGTGCGCGACGCTGAATCGAAGCCCTCGCTCCATTCGCCCGCGGGGCCGAGCATGGAAGTGGTCGGCAATTCCTGCGCTAATGAAAGTCCCGGGATCAGCGCCCCTGCGCCGCCCACGGCCAACGCCTTGACGACGTCGCGTCGCGATATCCCCTTGGCTGCCCGCGACAAATGTCGCTCCTCCCGAAACCGGCCGGCACGCTGGCGCCTGCCGCCGATTCGCTATCACGGGCTTGGTCGCCGAACAACGCGGCGACACTGTGACAGGACAAGCTTCGCGCAGATATGTTCGGCGTGCGAGCTGCGCCGGAAAGGCGAAGCCCCGGCTTTCGGCCGGGGCTTCGAACGATCTTGGGCTTGTCAGAGCCGATAGAGAATCTGGTCTGTCCAGAACCGCTCGAGCCGCTGCAATGCCTTGTTGAGCACCTGCAGGTCGGTGCTGTTGATGCCGCCCACCTGTTCGAGTGTGCGGCCATGCTTCTCATAGAGCGTCTTGACGATCTCGTGCACCTCGCGGCCCTTCTCGGTCAGGCTGATGCGCACCGAGCGGCGGTCGAGCCGGGACCGCTGATGATGCAGATATCCCATCTCGACGAGCTTTTTCAGATTGTATGAAACGTTCGAGCCGAGATAGTAGCCGCGCGTGCGCAGCTCACCGGCGGTCAGTTCCGAGTCTCCGATATTGAACAGGAGCAGCGCCTGCACGCTGTTGATGTCCGACCGCCCACGCCGGTCGAACTCGTCCTTGATTACGTCAAGCAATCGACGATGGAGGCGCTCGACGAGCGTCAAGGCCTCGAGATAGGGCGCCGCAATTTCTTGCGGACGCTCCTTAGGTGCGGCGGCCTCGACCGCGCGCGCGACGTTTTTCATGTTACGCCTCTCCAAGTGAATTCGATTGGCGGATATTTCTCCGCTCTTGGAAAGCATTTCTACAGAACACGCACAAAGGAAGGCTTAAATTGAAGGATAAATATTTCCTGTCAGAACAGGATTGACGGAACCTTGCCGTGGGCGATGGCGCGCGAAAGCCTTGGCGCCCACGCAGGAACCGCCGCCGAGTCTCCCTGTGGGACAAGCGAGGTTCCGCCGTTCACGACAAAAACTGCCGCACACCGATCAGAAGAAGTAGCAGCCCGCTCAACGCATCGAGCCCGCGCGAAATGCGCTCGACCGATCCGCCGTGCTGTTCGATAAACTTTGAGCTATGCATGGTACGCTCCAATCAACCCCCGCGCAGAAACCTGATGATCCCAGAGAAATCGCGGCCGCCTTCCCCCTGTCCAACATAGAGACCGTAGAGCGCGGCCGCTTCCGCGCCGAGCGGCGTCGTCGCGCCGCCCCCGCGCGCCGCGTCCTGCGCGAGGCGCAGGTCCTTCAGCATCATCGCGGCGGTGAACCCCGCCTGATAGTCGCGGTTTGCGGGTGACGCCGGCACCGGACCGGGCACCGGGCAATAGCTCGTGAGCGACCAGCACTGGCCCGACGACTTCGACGAGATCTCGAAGAGCTTATGTGCGTCGAGACCGAGTTTTTCCGCGAGCACGAATGCCTCGCTCACCGCGATCATCGACACGCCGAGGATCATGTTGTTGCAGATCTTCGCCGCCTGCCCGGCGCCCGCAGCCCCCGCGTGCACGACCGTCTTCCCCATCTTTGCGAGAATCGGCTCGGCCTTCACGAATGCAGCGTCGCTTCCGCCGACCATGAAGGTGAGCGTGGCCGCCTGCGCGCCGCCGACGCCGCCGGAGACGGGCGCGTCGAGCATCATGAAACCCTTTTCCTTCGCTGCAGCTTCGACGACGCGGGCGCTCTCGACGTCGATCGTCGAGGAATCGATCAGCAGTGTGCCGCGCGCGGCCTTCGCAATGACGCCTTCCGGATCGAGATAGACCTCGCGCACGTGCTTGCCGGCAGGCAGCATCGTGATGACGATCTCGGATTTTCCCACGACGTCGGCGATCCCCGAGCCGGCCTTGCCGCCGCCCTCCTTCAGCCGCTCTACGCCCTGCGGAAAGAGATCGTATCCAGCGACTTCGTGTCCCGCTTTCACGAGGTTGAGTGCCATGGGCAGCCCCATGTTGCCGAGTCCGATAAAACCGATCCTGGCCATGACGCCCTCCCCTTCCTTGCCCGTTATCTTCGCTGGCCGGCCTCGACGTGCACCATGAAGCGGATGATCACGTAGACGGCAACGAGCAGCACTTCGATGATCGTCAGCAGAACGACGAAACCGGAAAGTTCCAGTACGACCACGTCGGCGATGATCTGCACGGCCGCCGCAAGCAGCCACAACATCGCCCCCCAGGTCGAGCCAAGCCACAGCGCAACGCCCGCGACGAGATCGATCACAGCGAAGAAGACCGTGGCAGCCTGCGAGTCGAGCGGCTGCTGCTGGAATTGCGAGCCCACACCGTCACCAACGCCGAACAGCGTCGACCAGTGCGTCAGCCCCTTGAAGATCATGAAGCCGCCGGCAATGCGCTGGTAGCGCACGAGCCGCCGGCGCCACGGGCCGAGTTCGACCGTGTGCGGCCCGATCGCGTCGATTGGGGCTGATGGATCCGTCGGATCGAGCGAGGTCACAGCGGCAACTCCTCCGCATCGGGTGCGAGCGGCTCAAAGTGCGCGGCGACCGACGCCTCGCTCACTTCGGCCAAGCTTTCCGGATTCCAGCGCGGGGCGTTGTCCTTGTCGAGGACCGCCGCCCGGACCCCTTCGAAGAAGTCGTGCCCGCGCACGATCCGGTTCACGATGCGGAATTCCGCGCGCATGCACTCGGCAAAATCGAGCATGGCTCCGCGCTGCATCTGCTCCATGGCGATCTTGAGGCTGGTGGGCGACTTGGAGCGGATAGCAGCGGCCTGCGCCTTTGCAAACGCGGCGTCTTCGCCCGCCTCCAGGGCCTCCCGGTCGAGATTGTCGAGGATCGCTTCCACTCTGCCGGCCGCGAAAGCTCTGTTGATCACGGCCGCCCGCGCGGCAAGTGTATTCGGTTCGGGCCGCACCGTGAGCGCGGCCAATGTGCCAGCCACATCCGCGCCGACCGACAGCGCATCCAGGAGCGGCGGGAACCGCCCGCTCGGAACTCGGTGGGTCGCAACGCCGAACCCGATTCCCTCGCCCGGACCAAGCCGCGCCGCAGTAAGCGCCAGATATGTACCGATCCGACCTGGCAGGCGCGGCAGAAAGTAGGTCGCGCCCACGTCGGGAAAGAAGCCGATCGAGACCTCCGGCATCGCGAACAAGTAGCGGTCGCCCGCAACCCGAAAGTTGCCGTGCACCGAGAGCCCGACCCCACCGCCCATGCAGATGCCGTCAATAAGTGCGACGTACGGCTTCGGATAGCGCTTGATCTCGGCGTCGAGCAGATACTCCTCGCGCCAGAAATTCATCGCCGTGTCGAATTGGTCCGACCTGAGCAATTCGACGAGGGTGCGAACGTCACCGCCGGCAGCGAACGCCTTTCCGCCTGTCGCCTGGATCACGACGCGCGTGACAGAAGGGTCAGTTGCCCATGCCGCCAGCTGCGGACGGATCGCGCGCACGGCAGCGATCGTGAACGCGTTCAGCGCCTGCGGCCGGTTGAGCGTGATGATGCCGGCCGCGCCGCGCCGCTCGAACAGAACTTCGGATTCGGAGTTCATATGGGCTCGGGACGGAAAGCACTAGGATAGAAGAAGCAACTCCCCTCATGCGCGGGCTTGACCCGCGCATCCAGATCGGAGGCCCCGTCGAGTGTGCTGGATTGCCGGGTCTTCAGGCGCGAAGACGGCGCTTCGCGCCTTTCGCCCGGCAATGAGGGAGAGACAAACTCCACCACCACCTCAATTCCCCAGCATGTCGCGGCTCACGATCACACGCATGATCTCGTTGGTGCCCTCGAGAATCTGGTGCACGCGCACGTCGCGCAGCACGCGCTCGATCGGGTGATCGCGGAGATACCCGTAGCCGCCGAACAACTGCAGCGCCCCGTTCACGACGTCGAAGCCCGTGTCGGTCGCGAGCCGCTTCGCCATGGCGGCAAGTCGCGTCGCGCCCGGCTCCCTGTTGCCGACAGCCAGGGCCGCCTTCCAAAGCAGCAGACGCGCAGCTTCCAGCTCGGTCGCGTAGTCCGCAATGCGGAAGCGCAGTGCCTGGAAATCGGCGAGCCGAGCGCCGAACTGCTTGCGCTCGCGCATGTAGTCGATGGCCCGATCAAGACAGAACTGCGCGCCGCCGAGCGAGCACGCACCGATGTTGAGCCGCCCGCCGTCGAGGCCCGCCATCGCAATCTTGAAGCCGTCGCCCTCCTTGCCGATCAGGTTTGCGACCGGCACGCGGCAGCCCTCGAAATTGACCATCGCCGTCGGCTGCGATTTCCAGCCGAGCTTCTGTTCCTGCGCGCCGTAGGAGAGACCCTTCGTCCCTTTCTCGACGACGATGCAGGAAATCCCCCTTGGTCCCGCGCTACCTGTCCGCACCATGCAGACGTAGACGTCGGCGACGCCACCGCCCGAGATGAAGGCCTTCGATCCGTCGAGCACGTAGTGCTCGCCGTCGCGTACGGCACGCGTCTTGAGACTCGCGGCATCCGACCCCGCGTCGGGCTCGGTCAGGCAGTAGCTCGCGAAGTGCTCCATCGAGCAGAGCTTCGGCAGGAACCCGCGGCGCTGCGCATCGCCGCCGAACGCGTCGATCATCCAGGCCGCCATGTTGTGGATCGAGATGTACGCGGCAGTAGACGTGCAGCCTTGTGCGAGCTCTTCGAAGATGATCGCCGCGTCGAGGCGCGACAAGGCCGAGCCGCCTGCGTCCTCCCGCACATAGATGCCGCCGAAACCTAGGGCAGCCGCCTTGCGCAGCGCATCAACGGGGAAGATCGATCGCTCGTCCCACTCGCGCGCGTGCGGGGCCAGCTCCTCGCGCGCAAAGTTGCGCGCGACCTCGCGAAAGGCGTGCTGTTCCTCGGTAAGTTCGAAGTCCATCAGGGCTCCCCGACCCCGGCATATCCGGCGGTCCGCCGGAGCGCAATCAGGGCGGGCAAAACGGCCTCCTGTGCTAAGTTGCCGTTTCCAGGCCGCGGAAGGAAGAGCGTCGTGCGTCTGTTGTCGAACCTGTTGAAGATATTCATCCGCAACGGGACGCTGCGGCTCTACGGTCCAACGGGACAGCTCTACATCTTTGGCGGGAGCAGTCCCGGGCCGAATGTCACCGCACGCATTCACGATCGCTCGCTGCAGTGGAAGCTCTTCATCAATCCGGAGCTCTACGCGGCCGAGGCCTACATGGACGGCACCCTCACCTTCGAGGAGGGTTCGACTATCCGCGATTTCCTTCTGCTCTTCTCCGTAAACCGGTCGGGGCTCGCGGGGCACGGCTCGCAGAAGATTCTGCGCAAGATTTGGCGCGGTCTCCGGCGCTGGCACCAAGCGAACCCGGTCGGGACCGCCGCGAAGAACGCCCGGGCGCACTACGACGTCTCAACGGAGGTCTACCGCCTCTTCCTCGACAAGGACATGCAGTACTCGTGCGCTTATTTCCGCGACCCCGAGCGCGAGACCCTGGAGGAGGCGCAGCGGAGCAAGCTCGTCCACGCCACGTCGAAGCTGCGGCTCAAGCCCGGCATGACGGTCGCCGAGATCGGCTGCGGCTGGGGCGGCTTCGCGATCCACATCGCGAAAGAAACGGGCGCCAAGGTCGTCGCGATCAATGTCTCGCCGGAACAGCTTCGTGTCTGCCGCGAGCGGGCGAAGGAGGCGGGCATCGCCGATCTCGTCGAATTTCGCGAGTCGGACTACCGCGATCTGCAAGGCAAGTTCGATCGCGTGGTCTCCGTCGGCATGATGGAGCATGTCGGCATCGGCCACTTCGACGAGTACTTCGGCAAGGTCCGCGATCTGCTGAAGGACGACGGCTACGCCTTCATCCATTGCATCGGCCGCAACACGCCGCCCGGCACAACCGGGCCTTTCATCCGCAAATACATCTTTCCGGGCGCCTACGTGCCCGCGCTCTCCGAGGTCTATGCCGCCGTGGAACGCTGCGGCCTCTGGACCGCCGACATGGAAGTGCTGCGCCTGCACTACACGCACACCATCCGCCACTGGCGCGAACGTTTCGCGAAGAACCGCGAGAAGGCCAGGGAGATCTACGACGAACGCTTCTGCCGCATGTGGGAGTTCTACCTCGCCGCGGTGGAGCTCGAATTCCTGCACGGCTCGCACATGGTGTTCCAGATCCTGCTCGCGCGGACACGCGAGGCCGTGCCGATCATTCGCGATTTCATGGTTGACGACGAGCGCGCGGTGCTCGCACGAATGAGCCCGACGGCGAAGCGGGGCGCCGCGTGAATAGCCATAGCCCTGCGTGGTTCAAGCCAACGTAGCCCGGACGGAGCGAAGCGTAATCCGGGTAACCAACTCGCTTGCCCCTCCCCGCATTTCGCTTCGCTCCATGCGGGCTACTTGCTAGATTGACCACAGCCATGTCACCCATCGTCGGCAAAGCCAAGGTCGAGCGACTGAAGCCGGCCGGAGAGCGCGCCGGAAAGGCGCGGCTTGACCTCACGGTGCGTCCGCGCCGCAACCGCAAGTCCCATTGGTCGCGCCGGCTCGTGGCCGAGACCATACTCACCGTCGACGATCTCGTCTGGCCGATCTTCCTCTGCGAGGGAAAGGCTGCACGCGAGCCAATCCCCTCGATGCCCGGCGTCGTACGCTTTTCGGTCGATGAGGCCGTGCGCGCGGCCGAGCAGGCGCTTCGCCTGAAAATTCCGGCACTCGCACTGTTCCCAAATACCGACCCGAAGCTGCGCGACGAGAACGGCAGCGAGGCGCTCAATCCGGACAATCTCGTTTGCCGCGCGCTGAGCGCAATCAAGCGCGAATTCCCCGACCTCGGCCTTGCCGCGGACGTCGCGCTCGATCCCTACACGAGTCACGGCCATGACGGCCTGCTCGTCG
>DATBJU010000102.1:0-5710 GCA_036556265.1 Xanthobacteraceae bacterium
TCGCTGTTCGCTCCGCGCGACTTCGACATCTCGCCCTATTTCGCGATCGTAAAGCCCACGATCGAGGCCGGCTTCGACTATCGCAAGGTCGGCTGGGCAAGAGGGGAGTCGAATGGGTGACCTTATCCCTCCCCTTCAGGGGAGGGTCGCCGACGCCCTCGCATGCGGGCGGAGGCGGGGTGGGGTGGGATGGGTGGTGCGTTCGTCGAAACTGCTCGCCCCACCCGGCTCGCTGCTCCGCAGCTCGCCACCCTCCCCTAAAGGGGAGGGAGAAGAAACTACGCCCGCATCAGCTCCGTGAAGACTCGCAAGCCGACCTCACAGTCGTCGAGCGCGCGATGCGCTTGCTCCGAGGAGACGCCGAAGTGGCTCGCGACAGTCTTGAGCTGGTAGTTCGGCAGGTCTGGCAATTTGGCGCGCGCAAGCTGGAGCGCGCAGACCGGCGCATTTGCGAACCGCATTCCCTGCCGCTGCGCTTCGGCACGCAGGAAGCCCATGTCGAACGAGACGTTGTAGGAGACGACCGGCAGATTCCCAATGAATTTGGCGAAGCGCGGCAGCGCCAATTCAATCGGATCGCCGTCGAACAAGAGCATGTCGTCGGTGATGCCGGTGAGCCGCGTGATGAAGTACGGAAGCGGCTCCTCGATGCGGACGAGCGTGTGAAACGAGCTGCACGCAACTCCACCCTTGGCAACGCGCAGCGCCGCGATTTCGATGATGCGGCAACCCCGCGGCGACAACCCGGTTGTTTCGAGATCGAAGAAGACGAACTTGGCTCCGTCCGCGCTGACCGGCGCGGGTTCTTTTACAAGGTCTTCTTTTCTTAGGGTCGCCCCCGGCAAGAGTGATTCGCACCTCCACAACTTGGATAGCGTGCCGGCAAACGCCGGCAAGGGCGTCACACAGCTGTCGCCTCGGGCAACTACGAATAGACCGAGTCGGCGCAGATGAACGGCCGTTCATAATTCTGTGCGGAACGGCCAGGGCGGCGGCGCGTTCGTAAGCCACCATGGAAACGAGGATCGCCGTCCGGCTCGCTGCCGCTTCGGCCGCGATCATGTTCCTGCTTGTGCCTGCGGTCTGGAACGGCTTCCCGCTGCTGTTCTACGACTCGGGTGCCTATCTCGGCCGCGCGTTCTTCGACACGCTCTCGCCCGGCCGCTCAGCGGTGTACGGCTTCCTTCTGGGCGCCGGCCGCTTCTGGAATTTCTGGCCGGTGGCGATCGCCCAGTCTCTGATCACGGTGTGGGGCGTTGCGCTGCTCCTCCGCGCGCAGGACCTTGGCGGCCGGCCCGTTCTCCTTGTCTTGCTGTTCGCCGTTTTCACGGTTGCGACGAGCTTGCCGTGGCTCACGGGCCTGCTGATGCCGGACCTGTTCGCCGGCCTTTCCGTGCTGGCAGTGTATCTGCTCGTATTTTGCGCCGGCGCGCTCGCGTCCTGGGAGCGGCACGCACTAATTGCGCTCATTGCGTTCGCAGCGGCAAGCCACAACGCGACGCTCGCAGTGCTGCTCGCGCTGCTCGCCGCAGGGGCGACCACTCGTCTTCGTTGGCCGGCATTGGTTCCCGCGATCGGCCTTGGGCGCACCGCGGGCGCGCTCGTGCTTGGCGCCGTCCTGCTACTGACGGCAAACTTCGCGGTCACGGGGCGTATCGTCTGGACGCCGGGCGGCACTGCGTTCGTGTTCAGCCGCCTCGTGCATGACGGCATCGTGCACCGCTTCCTCGAGGACAACTGCCCAAACCCGCGCTACGAACTCTGCAAGTACCGGGCACGGCTCCCGCATCATGCCAACGACTTCCTTTGGCATCAGGGCGCCGAGGGTCCCTTCTCGCAGATCGGCGCTTTCGACGAAGGCTCCGACGAGATGCGCGAGATCGCGCTCGCGAGCCTCTGGCAGTATCCAGGTTTGCATTTGCAGACTGCGGTCGCTTCAACGGTCAAGCAACTCTTCGCCGTCGGTACCGGCTGGGGCATCGTGTATGACGTATGGGATGCCTACGGCCACATCGAGCACCTGACGCCTGAGGCCGTTCCCGCCGCGCACTCGGCCAAGCAGCGACTCGGTCAGCTGAAATTCGACGCGATCAACAAGCTGCACGAGCCGGTGGCATGGCTGTCCATGGCCGTGCTTGCGGTCTTTTTGCTGATTGCCTGGCGCCGGCGGAATTTCGCAACGCTTGAGCCGCTCGCGGCCACGATTGGGACGGCGCTTGTCGCGAACGCCTTTGTCTGCGGCGCCCTCTCCAACCCGCACGACCGTTACGGCGCGCGCATCGTCTGGATCGCGACGCTGTTTGTAGCGGTGGCCGTGGCGCGGGCCTTGCCCCTCCCTCGGACCACGCCCGAGGCGCCTTCGGCCCCAGAGGGCCTTCCCGCCGAGCCGCAAGCGGTCCCTGTGCGCCGCGATGCCGATCCGCGCGGCCCTGCGACCTGAAGGGACCAAGCCGGTCGGCGACGTGAATTGAAAGTCGCCGCGCGCTGCCGCAATCTCCGCACCGGGAAACGGGACGATGGGGGCGCATTTTACCGCGTTGGTTGCCTGGTTGCTGCTCAGCACAGGGGCGGCACAGGCACAGGAATATCTGCGCGAGGAAATCCGCATTCCGATGCCGGCCGCGGGCAGGGCCGGCCTGGAAGCACTGTTCGTCAAACCCAATCTGCCGGGACGCCTTCCCCTCGTACTCATCAATCACGGCTCGCCGCGCAAACCTGAAGACCGGCAGGGGATGACCCCACTTGCGTTCGTGCCGCATGCGATGGAGTTCGCCCGCCGCGGGTTCGCGGTCGCGATTGTCATGCGGCGCGGCTACGGGGATTCCGGCGGGGGCTACGCCGAGTCGTCCGGCCCGTGCGCCAATGCCGACTATTTCGCCTCCGCGAACGCCGCCGTGGCCGACGCGCGTGCCGCGCTTGCACACCTGACGAAACGGCCCGACATCGATGCCACGAAAGTTCTCAGCGTCGGGCAGTCCGCCGGCGGTTTTACGACGGTTGCGCTGACCGGGGAGCCTCCCGCGGGCCTTGTCGCCGCGATCAATTTTGCCGGCGGACGGGGCTCGCTCAAGGACGACGAGGTTTGCAATCCGAATGGCCTCGTCAACGCCTTCGCGGCATTCGGCAAACGTTCGCGCGTGCCGATGCTGTGGGTCTACACCGAGAACGATCACTTCTTCGGTCCGGCGCTCGCCCAGCGCTTCCATGAGGCGTTCAGCAGGGGCGGCGGCAAGGTCGAGTTCATCAAGGCGCCGGCGTTCGGCCGCGACGGCCACTCATTATTCGCAGAAGGCATTCCGCTCTGGCTTCCCTACGTCGACGGTTTCCTGAAGAAGCAGAATCTTGTTCTGCGCGAGACACCGTTGCCTCTGCCACCACGGCCGAATATCGCGCCACCGAAGCAGTTGTCGGAGGCGGGGCGCAAGGCGTTCGAGGATTTTCTGACACGGCCGCCGCACCGTGCCTTTGCCATGTCGCCCAAGGGCGCCTACGGCTGGCAATCCGGCCGACGTACGGTCCAGGACGCGAGCAAGACGGCCCTCGAGCGCTGCCTGAAGCACGGCACCGATTGCAACGTGGTTGTGATCGACGACAAGCCCGCACCGTAGCCGCGCGTCACTCCGATCGTTTCCCGGACGCGAACAATCCCCGCACAAAAACTACGTGGCTTCCGGGTTCCCCTCCCCCGATCGAGGGATTTGATTCGGATTCAACTCTGGGTACCCCGCTCCCCCGGCTGCAAATCGCCGCCGCGCAAGGGAGTTCAATTGCATGATCTGGGAAGCGGAGCGTTTTTCGCGATTGATCGGCGACATCTACGACGCAGCGCTCGATCCGTCGCTCTGGCGCGGCGCGCTTCGGGACATCGCCGGATTCGTTGGCGGCTCCGCCTCGTCGATTTGCACGACCAATGCGCGCAGCGTCCACGTTACCTCTCACTACCACTGGGGATTGCAGCAGAGCTTCGTGCAGAACTACTTCGACAACTACGTCAAGTGCGACCCCGCGGCCGTAGGGCAATTCGTCTTCGACGTGGAGGACGTCTACAGCTTCGTCGACTTTCTTCCCCTCGAGGAGCTGCTTGAGACGCGCTTCTACAAGGAGTGCCTGAAGCCGGAGGGCTGGATCGACCGCATCGGTGCGACCCTCGACAAGAGCGCGACGAGCTTCGCCGCCTGCGTTGTCTTTCGCAACGAGCAGGAAGGTCCGGTCGATGAAAACATGCGCAGGCGGATGCGGCTGGTCGTACCGCATATTCGCCGCGCAGTCCTTGTCGGCAACGTCGTCGACCTTCACAAGGGCGAGGCCTCCTCGCTCACATCGCTGTTCGACAGCCTCGCCGACGGCGTTCTTCTTGTCGACGCAGACGCGCGCATCGTGTTCACGAATACGGCGGCACGCGCCATGCTTGGCGAGGGCGACATTCTCCGCGACCACGGAGGCAAGCTTTCCGCGATCGACACGGCCGCCGATCGGACACTGCGGGACGTGTTTGCTGCGACCCCCAACGGCGATGCCGGCGTCGGAGCCGAGGGCGTTGCATTGCCGCTTTCGTCCGCCAGCAAGGAACAGTGGCTCGCGCACATTCTGCCCCTCACCTCGGGTGAGCGGCGGCGCGCCGGCAGCGAGCACTCCGCCACGGCCGCCGTGTTCGTCCGCAAGGCGCAGCTCGAGACGCCGCCGCTCATGAAGACCGTTGCGACGCTCTATCGGTTGACGCCAACCGAGATCCGCGTCCTCCAGGCGCTCGTCGAGATCGGCGGCGTCCCATCCGTGGCGGAGGCACTCGGCGTCTCCCAGACGACGATCAGAACACACTTGAAAAATCTCTTCGCGAAAACAGGCATGCGGCGGCAGGCCGATCTCGTGAAACTGATCGCGAGCCACTCGAGCCCGTTCAACGGTTGATTTCCTCACCGCTTAAGATGTTGCGATCCTGCATCGCGGGAACGGATTCGGCTGTGCAGGCCGCGCCGTGGGCCTGAATTCTTGCCGGCCTCCTCCAATTGAAGGAAGCGGCGTTACTCCGGGCGATGCAATTGTCCGCGCCGCACACTTCCTCGAAGTACTGAACGACCTCCTCAATCGGCGGAGGCAGCGTCGTGCAAACAACACCGCTGTTGGCGCCGATTGCACCGACTCCCATCAATCGTCGCAGTCGAGGAATTCAGCATGAAGAATTCTCCTCTCGCGAGTCTTGCTGCCTCCGCGCCCCACAATGTGCCCTCTCTTGCACAGTCAATGTACAAGTTCGCGGCGCGCGTTGTGCGCGCGCTCGATCGGTGGGGCCATCGCATCGGCGAGGCCGAGATCCGGCGGCGCATTGGCAGCACGCGCCTTCACGATCTGCGCGAGCTCGATGATCGCCTTCTCAGGGATATCGGCATCGCTCCGGAGCAGGCACGGCCGGCTCACCCCTTTCGTCAGCACGATTGAAATCACGATTGCCGGCTGCGGGATGCCTACAGCAGCTCGCCGCTGGCTTTGCTCGCCTGGGTCGCTGATGTGCCCTCGCGCCGAGTACGGCGCCCGCTCATTGGCTGCGACAAGGTGCCCCGCCCCTGACCTCAGATTGGCGGCTTTCCTTAGTTGCTGCGCTGCGGTCCTCCCCAAGCCTCCCCCAATCAGGGGATATGATTTGGACAAACTGCTGGTACCTGCTTCCGCCCCCTTGGACCCTCCGCGTTTCAAGGAGATCGAGCACATGACG
>DATBJU010000103.1:0-1632 GCA_036556265.1 Xanthobacteraceae bacterium
ATCGTGTCCGGGAAGGGTTCCGACGACCTTGAGGGAACGGAGGAATGGCGGCGGCGCTGGTGGTCCGAGATCGTGTCATACACGTTCCAGGGCCAATATTTCTGGCAAGGCAAGGGATTCGGCATTAACCTGGCGGACGACGATGGTTTCCATTCGCCGGATGCGGAGCTCAGATCGCCTCACAATGCCCACATGACGATCCTGGCGCGGATGGGCGTTCCGGGGCTCGCGATCTGGATGCTCCTTCAAGCCACGTTCGGTCTAGCGATGCTGCGTGCGTTCTTCCGCGCACGCACGGAGGGGAATACTCTCTGGGCTCAGACCGACATGTGGATTCTCGTGTACTGGACCGCGATGATCGTGAACATGACCTTCGACGTCTACCTCGAAGGACCGCAGGGTGGCATTTGGTTCTGGAGCATCTTCGGTCTCGGACTCGCCGCGCTCGCGGCACAATCGCCGGGCGGCACCGGCTCGCGCAGCCCGACGCAGGAGGAACCGGTGGATGCGCGTTCTTAGCATTCACAATCGATATCAGTTTCCCGGTGGCGAAGATGCCATCTTCGAGGCGGAGGCGGCCGGCCTGGCGCGGTGCGGACACACGGTCCGCCGCCTTGAGTTCGACAACCGAGATCTCGGTGAGCGTGTGGCGCCCGCTGCTGCCGTGAAGGCGGCGGCCAATACGGTCTGGTCGCGCTCCGGCGCCGATCGCGTGCGAGCCGCTATCCGCGAATTCCGACCCGACATTGCACACTTCCACAATACGTTCCCTCTTGTCTCGCCGGCGGCGTTCTCCGCTTGCCACGACGAAAACGTGCCCGTCGTCCACACGCTGCACAACTACCGTTTGCTATGCCCGAGCGCGACGCTGTTCCGCGATGGCAAACCATGCGAAGACTGTGTTGGCAAATTCTTGCCGTGGTCGGGCGTCCTGCACGCGTGCTATCGACAGTCCCGCACCCAAACGGCGGCTGCCGCCGCCATGCTCGCCGTGCACCGAGTGCGCAAGACCTGGTGGAACGACGTCGACCTGTTCATCGCATTGACGGAGTTCTCGCGCGCGAAATTCATCGAGGGGGGACTGCCCGGCGGCCGGATCGCGGTCAAACCGAACTTTGTGGACGTGGAGCCGCCCGCTCGGCCGCAGCCCCGTAATGGGTTCCTGTTCGTTGGCCGGCTCGTCGAGGAGAAAGGCATACGCGCCTTGCTCGCCGCCTGGACGGAGGTTGTCGGCGCATCGCTACGCATCGCAGGCGGCGGACCGCTCGAGGAACTCGTACGTGGGTTCGCGGCGCTACGAGCCGGTGTGACGTACCTAGGCGCGATAGACCGCGACTCCGTACTCAACGAGATGTCATGCGCGTCCGCGTTGGTCTTTCCTTCGACATGGTATGAAGCTTTTCCGGTCGCTATCGTCGAAGCCTTCGCATGCGGATTGCCTGTAATTGCGCCCCGCCGTGGTTCGATGGCGGAGATCGTTCGTCACGGTGAAACGGGGCTCCTGTACGAGCCCGACGAGCATGCGGCGCTTGCGTCAGCCATTGAGTGGGCAGCCGAACACGGTTCGGACTTGCTCACTATGGGAGCGAACTGCCGACGGGCGCACGAACAGACGTACTCATCTTCGACAAA
>DATBJU010000104.1:0-30667 GCA_036556265.1 Xanthobacteraceae bacterium
CTCAGGAGATAGACGCCGCGTGCGGCGACGTTCGTATCGGTCGAAAATGCGATCATCGGTACGCCGCGATTTCGCGTGGTCTGGCCCGCCGCCGCGACGGCGTGACTGAAAAGGGGGCCCAGGACAATTTCCGCGCCCTCAGTGAGCGCCTGCTCCGCTGCGCGCTGCGCGCCCTGCGCGGTGCCGGCGTCATCCTTGACGATCAGCTGAATGTTCGGATTGGCAAACTCGGCGAGCGCGAGCTCGGCTGCGTTGCGCATTGCCTGAGCGGCGGCGCCCGCGTTTCCGCTCGCGCTCAGGGGAAGGATCAGTGCGACGCGCACCCCGCCCGGATTCCCCATCGGCGCCTGCGGCGAAGCGCCTTGCTGCGGCTGATCCCCGAGCATCGGCCCGAACTCGGGGCCGGACTGCCCCGCGCAACCCGCAAGCACGATGGCGAGGCATGCAGCAACGCGAGCCGCACGGCGTGCGACGAGCGCCGCCGGCGCGACAGCTAGCGTGAACGCACGCGAGAACATCCGATCCCCAGCACCGGCCAAGTCGGCGAGCATGCCCCCGTTTCCGAGGAATCTGCGGCAGCAGCATGCCCATGTCAAAGATATCGGGCCGTTTTCGCGGTCAATCCCCGGCTGTTGTCGGCCCTGCACCGCCGATAGGATCGACAGACGAAACCCGCCGGACCCACCAATCGGACCATGCCGCAGGATCAGGATCGGCCAAAGGATGCCGTACACGCGTCGCCGATCAACGCGGAGAAAGTGCAGCTTGCGCCCGGGCTCTACGTGGTCGCGACGCCGATCGGGAACCTCGGAGACATCACGCTGCGTGCGCTTTCCGTGCTGGCAAGCTCGGACCTCGTGCTGTGCGAGGACACGCGCATCACGCGCCGTCTGCTCGACCGCTACGGCTTGCGCCCGCAGCTCCTCTCCTATCATGAGCACAACGCGGCAGCGGTACGCCCGCGTGTGCTCGCCCGGCTCAACGGGGGCGCAGCAGTCGCGCTCGTGTCCGACGCGGGAACGCCGCTCGTGTCGGATCCCGGCTACAAACTCGTCGAGGCGGCGATCGAGGCGGGACATGCGGTTTTCCCGATTCCCGGCCCGTCGGCGGCGCTCGCGGCGTTGGTTGCTGCGGGACTGCCCACCGACCGCTTTTTGTTCGAAGGATTCCTCCCGGCGAAGACCGGCCAGCGTATGACCCGGATCGACGAGCTTGCCTCCATTCCTGCGACGCTCATTTTCTATGAGAGCGGGCCGCGTCTCGCGGCAAGCCTTGCCGATCTTGCCGCAAGATTGGGTGAACGCGCTGCCGCTGTGTGCCGCGAACTGACGAAGGCTTTCGAAGAAGTGCGGCGGGGGACGTTGCCGCGGCTCGCCGCGCACTACGCCGCCGCGGGAGCACCCAAGGGAGAGATCGTGATCGTCGTCGGGCCGCCCAACACCGACATGCCGTCGCTTTCATCCGAAGCGCTCGACGCAAAGCTGACAACCGCGCTGGCGAGGCTCTCAGTCAAGGATGCGGTCGATGCCGTCGCCACCGAGACCGGAATAGCGCGACGCGAGGTCTACCAGCGCGCGATCGCGCTCGCCGGGAGTCGGGAGAAGAAGAAATGAGCAGCGGAAATGCAAAGCGTCTGGCGGCCTTCAAGCTTGGCGTCTCGGCGGAAGGGCGCGCGGCGCTGCTGCTCGCCGCCAAGGGCTACCGCGAGCTGGCAAGGCGCTGGAGGAGCCCGGTGGGCGAGGTCGACCTCGTCGTGCGGCGCGGACGAACGCTCGTGTTCGTCGAGGTCAAGGCTCGCCCGCGCATCGACGATGCAGCCTGGTCGGTGTTGCCGCGGCAGAAACGGCGCATCGTGGCAGCGGCCGAGGCATGGCTTGCCGCGCACCCCGAACATGCGGGATACGACATCCGCTTCGACGCGGTGTTGGTCGCGCCGGGGCGATTGCCGCAACATCTTGTAGCGGCATTTGACGCCGAGGCCTGAGGCGGGAGGGGAAATGCCGCTCAACGTCGCCGTGCAGATGGACCCGATCGAGCGAATCAAGATCGCGGGCGACTCGACGTTCGCACTGCTGCTCGAAGCACAGAGCCGCGGCTACAAGCTCGCCTACTTCACCCCCGACCGGCTGTCGATGATCAACGGGACGGTCGTCGCCACGACGCAATTCCTGACGGTGCGCGATACGCAGGATGACCATTTCACCCTTGGCGCGAGCAAGCGGGTCGACGTGTCGAGCTTCGACGTGGTGCTCCTGCGCCAGGACCCACCTTTCGATCTCGCCTACGTGACCACTACGCATCTGCTTGAGCGCGTCCATCCACGGACGCTTGTGGTCAACGACCCAGCCGCCGTTCGCAATGCGCCGGAGAAGATGTTCGTAACCGAATTTACCGATCTGATGCCGCCGACGCTGCTATCGCGCGACCTCGAGGAGATCAGGGCCTTTCGCAAGAAGCACGCTGACATCGTGATGAAGCCGCTCTACGGCAAAGGCGGGGAATCGGTGTTCCTCGTGAGGCGTGACGATCTCAATTTCGGCTCGTTCTTCGACCTGTTTTCGACGACGTTCAGGGAGCAATGGGTAACCCAGAAATTCCTGCCGGAGGTGAAGCAAGGCGATAAGCGGATCATTCTGGTGGACGGGGAATTTGCCGGCGCGGTGAACCGCGTGCCTGCGGCGGACGATCTGCGCTCGAATATGGTGCGCGGCGGCGTGCCGAAGGCCACCGACCTCACGAAGCGTGAGCAGGAGATCTGCAAGCGGATTGGACCCGCGTTGAAGGAGCAGGGACTTCTATTCGTCGGCATCGATGTGATCGACGGCTTTCTCACTGAGATCAATGTCACTTCGCCTACGGGCATCCGCGCGATCAAGAATGTGGGCGGGCCCGATATTGCCGCCATGGTCTGGGACAGGATCGAGGCGAAGCGGCGCTAGCTGCGCCCCCTGCTCAGTTGCCGATGTGCTTGTTCAGAAAGGCGACGGTGTCGGCGAGAGACTTCGCGCGCACCTGCGCGTTGAAGCCCTGGGTGTAGCCGACACTCGCGGCCCGGCACTTGTCGAACAGCGGGCGGTCGAAGGGCTTCTCCGCGCCGTCGATCAGGAGGCGCGGCGGGCCACCCCCGAGTAGCATCATCGGGCATTTGCGGGCGTTGCCGTGATTCGGGAAGAACTTCGGCTGCGGCACGCGGGGATTGGTCCAGGAATGATAGGCGCCGGCGTAGGTGACCACTTCGAGCGGCGCCTTGCTGCCGCCCTTCTCGTGATAGGCAAGATAGGGATTCACCTTGGAGGGTGGCGTGAGCTCATCCTTCTCGGCGAGCAGGAGCAGCACCGGCGCGCCGGTGTAGGCGTTCGGCCCCGCCGCCGTGCCGAAGATCCAAGCAGGATAGAAGCCGACGTGCGCCGCGAACTTCGCGTCGGGCGCAAGTACGGCGCGCGGCCGCTCGAACGCCGTCACGTGCGCGACCTCGCCGCCGAGTGAGAAGCCGACGTAGGCGATCTTCTTCGCGTCCACTTTCGGATGCGCGGCGAGAACCTTGAGGGCCGCGAAGGCGTCGCTGATCACCGACGGATTGGTGCGCGGCTCCTTGCCGTGGGTCACGTCGCCGAACTTGCGCGGGGTGAAGCTGTCGTAGGTCAGGGTGGCGAAGCCGGCCTTGCGCAGCTCGCCCGCGAACCAGTCTTCGTTGGGCCCGTACCAGCCGCCGATGGTGTGGCCGATAACGACGACCGAATGGCGGTCCTTCTTCACGGAGGGGAATTCAAGGTTACCGGGGACTTGCACCGGAACGGCGGAAGGATCGGACGCGGACATGAACAGGTAGTTCGCGGTCGTGCTGGACGGAATACCGAGCTTTTCGGCAGCGGCAGCATCGGCTCCGGTAAGGGCAACGGCGACGATCGCCCCGGCGTGGAGCGCATGCCCGACGCATCGCATCGGATTTCTTCCCTCGCATTCCCCGTTCGCAGTTTCGCTAATTTCCGGCCCGCGGGCAAGTTACGCAATGGTCGTTTGGAACCGGCGCACAGGCCCGCTAGGATCGGCACAGGGAGCTTGAAGTCTTGCGAGTTGGCGCCAAGTCCGGGGCGATCTTGGTTGGTATCCGTGCGAGCGCGCTCGGCGCGGCGCTGCTTAGCATGGGAGCAGGCCCCGCACTCGCGCTCGGCAAGTGCTACTTCAAACCGGTCCCGCCGGTAACGCTGAAGAACATGGGCCCGTGCGAATTCGAGCCGGAACGGCTCTCCTTCAAGGGCGAGCCGTCCGAACAGGCTAAATGCTTGCTCACTCCCGTGCGCCCGGTGGGCCGTCTTGGCCCGCCGCTCGACGAGCTTCCTGCCGTGCTCGCCGAGAAGGTGGGGCAGTCGTCCGGGTTGCCGCCGCACGGATCGCTGCGCAGTTGGCTGACCAGTCGCGGGCTCGACGACCCGCTCGCCGAATCGCTGATGCGCCGTGTGTCGCACGCGCGCGATAACGATGGCCAATCTCGGCTCGCGACCTATTTCGTCATTCACGATACGAGTACGCCGAACTATGGCGCGCTGCCCTGGCCTCGCAACCTCGACGACGACGTGAAGCTCAACAGTCTCGAACGCTATCGCTGCAGCAATGAGATCGAACGCGCACACGCGTTCATCAATCGTGCCGGAGCGATCATGCTCGCGCACGACTTCACCGTGCCGTGGCGTGCGACCAAATTCGAGATGGCGACCAATTTCGGCTCGGCCCTGAAGGGGCTCTTTCTGCACGTCGAGATGATCCAGCCGAGGCGACGCGATCCGAAGTTTGGGCGGCGAAACGATTTCCTCGCACCGCAGCCGGGCTTCACGGATGCGCAGTACGATGCGCTGGCGGTGATCTACGTGGTGGCGAGCGTGCGGGCCGGCTTTTGGATGATCCCCGCATTCCACGCCGTGCTCGATGAGGGGATTCGCAACAAGCACGACGATCCCCAGAACTTCGAACTCAGCGTCTTTGTCGCGAGCCTCGAGCGACTGCTCGAATCGCTTTCCATGCAAAGCAGGAGCGACGCCGCCAAGTAGCAATGCGCAAATCTGGCTCTTGGACCTTATTGCCTCGAATACAACTTGTACGCTAGTTTTGATTTTGGAGGGGCCATGGTCCAGCGCGTCGCTACGGTGGCGTTCGAGGGGGTCGAGGCGCGGCCGGTCGACGTTCAAGTCCAGGTCGCGCCGGGACTGCCTGCCTTCAATCTCGTAGGCCTGCCGGACAAGGCCGTTTCCGAGGCGAGGGAGCGGGTGCGCGCGGCCCTGATCGCGTCGGGCCTCGCTCTGCCGGCGAGGCGGATCACGATCAATCTTGCGCCGGCGGACCTGCCAAAGGAAGGAAGCCACTACGATCTGCCGATCGCGCTCGGGCTCATGGCGGCGATCGGCGCGATTCCGCCGGACGCGCTCAGCGGTTTTTCCGTGTTGGGCGAACTTGGTCTGGACGGCTCGCTTGCGCCGGTCGCGGGCGTACTGCCGGCGGCTGTCGCTGCGAACTCGCTCGGTCATGGGCTGATCTGCCCGAAGGCCTGCGGTGCCGAAGCGGCCTGGGCAAGCCCGGAGATGGAGATTCTGGCGCCCGCCTCGCTCATCCAGCTCGCCAATCACCTGCGTGGCACGCAGGTACTCTCGCGGCCGGAACCGAAAATCCGGACCTTGCCGGAGACCGTGCTCGACCTCTCAGACATCCGCGGTCAGGAGAGCGCGAAACGTGCGCTCGAAATCGCCGCGGCGGGCGGCCACAATCTCCTTCTTATCGGCCCGCCCGGGGCGGGCAAGTCGATGCTCGCCGCACGACTGCCGACCATTCTGCCGCCGCTCACGCCGTCGGAACTGCTCGAAGTCTCGATGATCGCTTCGGTCGCGGGCGCCATCGAAGGCGGTGCGTTAACGGCACGGCGTCCGTTCCGCAATCCGCACCACTCGGCGAGCATGGCGGCGATGGTGGGCGGCGGCCTGCGGGCGCGGCCGGGAGAGGTGTCGCTCGCCCACCTCGGAGTTCTGTTTCTCGACGAGTTTCCGGAATTCCAGCCGCAGGCGCTCGACTCGCTGCGCCAGCCGATTGAGACCGGCGAGGTGATGATCGCGCGTGCTAACCACCGCATCACTTATCCGGCCCGTTTCCAACTTGTCGCGGCGATGAACCCATGCCGTTGCGGCCGCGCCTACGACCCGGGCTTCAACTGCAAGCGCGGACCGAATGAGCGCTGCGCCGCCGACTACCAGGCGAAGTTGTCGGGCCCGCTCCTCGATCGCATCGACCTGCACATCGAAGTGCCGGCGGTGTCGGCATCGGATCTTGTGCTCCCGCCGCCGTCGGAAGGAAGCCGCGAAGTGGCCGCACGCGTCGCCGCAGCGCGCAACGTGCAGCGCGAGCGTTTCCGCAATCTGGAGCAAGTCAACTTGCGGACGAACGCTGAAATTCCGACGAACCTTCTTGAGCAAATCGCGGCACCCGACGGCAACGGACTGAAGCTTCTGCGCGACGCCGCGGACGCGATGCGGCTCTCCGCCCGCGGCTATCATCGTGTCCTGAAGGTCGCTCGCACAATTGCCGATCTCGACAGCGCGGAACGCATCGGTAGGCCGCATCTCGCCGAAGCACTCGCCTATCGCGCGCTACACGATCGCATGGCCGTCGCGGCCTGATCGCTAAAACTCGACGAAACGTGGAAGCTGATCGTAAACCATACCGCCGATTCAGTGCCTGACTCGGCGCCCGGGGCGAAGCGCCGTTAAGTCCCACCGGGCCATAGTCCGCTAACCAAAAGCGACAGGGAGCGGCGATGGCCGAGACCGGCACCGGCATGTGGCGGGTCGTCGAAGACTTCGCGCGACTGTGCATGCCGTCAATAATCCTCGCCTTCGCCGCCGTTCTCATTCCGCAAGTCGCCACGGCAGCATCGGACGCGCAGCTCGAAGTCGTCGAGAATGGCCCGACCGGCCTCGCCGGTATGCTCGCTGGGCTTCTGATCTTCGCGCTCGTCGCACTTTACAACCGTCATCGCCAAGCGCGCGACCATACTACTCGCATCGCCCGACTTGAGGCGGCGATCGAAGCACGCGACGACCGCATCTGGTCGCTTGAGGAAAGACTCAGCAGGGCTACCGAGCTAGTCGACGCGCTGGGCGACTTCGTTTTGCGGGAAGACGCATACGGTCGCGTAACGCATGCGAGCACTTCCCTGTGCGCGCTCGCGGGACGAACCGCGGGGAAAATCGTGGGCGGCGAGTTTCCGCTGCAAGTGGTGACCGAAGGGCTACGAACCACGTTGCCGGACGGGTCGGTCAGCTTCGACCAGGAGGTGGCGACGCCGGAGGGCTCGCGTTGGATTTCCTGGAAAGTTGCTTCGGTGCGCGACGACGAAGGCCGCGTGGTCGAGACGCAACGCGTCGGCCGGGACGTAACGACACGCGTTGCCGCCGAACGTGCCCTCGCCGGAGCGAGCGAACGGGCCGAGGCTGCGAGTCGGGCGAAGTCGCGATTTCTCGCAGTCGTCAGCCATGAAGTCCGCACGCCGCTGAACGGTATTCTCGGCATGGCCGACCTTCTGCTCGAGACTTCGCTAACGCCGGAGCAGCAGACATATGCACGGGCGGTGAAGACATCCGGCGACGCTCTGCTTGGACTGATCGAAGAGGTGCTCGACTTCTCGAAGATCGAGGCGGGGCGCGTCGATCTGGAAACGGTGCCGTTCGACCTGCCTGCGCTCGTCACCGACGTGGTCGAACTGATCGCTCCGCGCGCTCAGGCAAAAGGGATCGAAATCGCAGCGGACATCGCGGATGACGTGCCGCATCATGTATTCGGAGACGTAGCGCGGCTGCGTCAGGTGCTGCTCAATCTTGCCGGTAATGCTGTGAAGTTCACCGATACCGGCGGCGTCGCGGTCACGGTCGAGCGGGCGGGCGGCGACGGTATCCGCTTTCAGATTGCCGATACGGGGCCGGGCGTCGGTCCGGAGGCGCGGCAACGCATTTTCCGGGAGTTCGAGCAGGGCGACGGCACACTCGCCCGGCGCCACGGCGGGACAGGACTTGGGCTTGCGATCGCGGCGCGCATTGTCGAACGCATGGGCGGCGAGATCGTGCTCGACAGCACCGACGCGGGATCCCGCTTTGGCTTCGCGGTCGACTTGCCTGACGTCGACGAGGCGCCCGCGCCCGCGCTGGCCCCGGACCTCGAGAGCGTCGATATCCTCGTCGCATCGCCTTCACCGGTCGCCGGTCCCTTGCTTGCCCGGCGGCTTGGCGCATGGGGCGCGAATGTATCGCTCGCATCAGACGCCGCCCTCGCAGAGACGCTGCTGCCCGAACGCCATTGGACGCATGTGCTCGTCGACCACGCGTTCGGCTTCGAGGTTGCGACACAGATCGCGGGGACTGCCGCGGGTTTCGCCGAGCATCGGCACGTGCTCCTCTCGCCGGCGGAGCGTCGTGAACTCGATGAACTGCGGGCCGCAGGGTTCGACAGCTACCTCGTGAAGCCCGTGCGCGCCGCTTCGCTGGCGGCGCGGCTCGCGGCACCGGCGCTCTCTCCACCGCTTGTTCCGGGGATCGAGTTCGAGTCCGGCGCAGCGAATGCGCAAAAGCCGAACGGCTGCCGCCTCATGGTGCTCGTCGCGGAAGACAACGAAATCAACGCTCTCCTGGTCCAGGCGATGCTCGCGCGACTCGGCCATGCGCCGACAGTCGTCGGGAACGGCATCGCGGCCGTGACTGCGGTCGCAACGGCGCACGCGATGGGCGCGTCTTACGACGTAGTGCTCATGGATCTGCACCTGCCCGGCGTCGACGGCATCGAGGCGACGCGCCGCATTCGCGCCCTAGGCGAGGACGGCGGAAACGTCCCGATCGTGGCGCTTACAGCGAATGCATTCCCGGAAGACAAGGACGCCTGCCGCGAGGCGGGCATGGACGGCTTCGTTGTGAAGCCGGTCGACCGTAAGCGGCTGGAAGAAGCGATGTCCGCGGCACGTGCGGCGCGCGGCGTGGACCGGGCGGCATCCGCCGCCTAGAGCCGTCGCAATGCTACTCGTTCGATTAGATGGTCGGCGCCCTTGCTCAGGATCAGGCTCGCGCGCTGACGCGTCGGCAGGATGTTTTCATGCAGGTTCACGAGATTGATTCTGCGCCAGATCGATAGGGCCGTGTCGATCGCTTCCTCGTTCCCGACCTTCGAGTAACGGTGAAAATACGATTTGGGGTCGCGGAACGCGGTCTCGCGCAGTCGCATGAAGCGTTCGACGTACCAGTTCTCAAGCACCGCCTCCTCGGCGTCGATGTAGATCGAAAAATCGAAGAAGTCGGAGACGAACGGAACCGCCTTGCCGTCCTTTGGCGGTCGGCCGGCCTGCAGCACGTTCAGCCCTTCGACAATCAGGATGTCAGGCCGATCAATCTCCGCGCGTCCGCCAGGCACCACATCGTAGACGTGGTGGCTGTAAACGGGCGCTGCGACCGGTCGCTGCCCGGCCTTCACGCCGGTCAGAAACCGTAGCAGCGCCGGCAAGTCGTAGCTTTCCGGAAAGCCCTTCTTCTCCATCAGGCCTTCGCGCTCAAGGACCGCGTTCGGCAACAGAAAGCCGTCGGTGGTAATAAGATCGACCTTCGGCGTGTTGGGCCAGCGTTGGAGCAGCGCCTGGAGAACGCGTGCGGTCGTGGACTTGCCGACTGCGACTGAGCCGCCGACGCCGATGACATAGGGGACCTTGGCGTCTTCAGTGCCGAGAAAGCGCTGCATCGCCCGGAACAGCCGCTGCATCGCGGCCACGTACATCGAGAGCAGGCGAGAGAGCGGAAGATAGATCTCCTCCACTTCGGTCATGGAGAGTCGATCGTTGAACGCCTTGAGGTCGGCAATCTCATCACGCGTCAGCGTCATCGGCGTATCTTCGCGTCGTGCCGCCCACTCGGATCGCGAGAAGACGCGATAGGGCGAGAGGCCGTCCTCGATGCGCTGTTCCATTGATGCCTGCTCAGCCGGGGCGCCGATTAAGGCCGACGCCGGGATTCCTTTTCGTCAATGCCGGAGCGCGCTGTACGGTGCTCCAGCTCGGTATAGACGTCCGTCAGCGCGACGCCGCGCGCTTCAAGCACGACGAGGAGATGGTAGAGGAGATCGGCTGATTCTGCGACGACGGCCTTCGCGTCGCCGGAAACGGCCGCGAGCGCCGTTTCCATCGCCTCCTCGCCGAGTTTTTTTGCGCATTTCTCCACACCTTCGTCGAGCAGTTTGCGCGTGTAGGATCGCTCACCACCGGCCCGGGCACGCTCGGCGATTATGCCGGCGAGCGAATCAAGTGTGAATCTCGTGCTCACGGGAATCCCTCATCTCGCCGGCGGCGTATCATGGATCGAGGCGGACCGGCAGACCTGCCTTCGCCATGTATTCCTTGGCCTCGCGGATGGTGAATCGGCCGAAGTGGAAGATCGAAGCCGCGAGCACGGCGGTTGCGCCGCCGTCGCGGATACCTTCCACGAGATGGTCAAGATTGCCGACCCCGCCGGATGCGATGACCGGAACCGGAACTGCGTCGGCCACCGCACGGGTGAGCAATAGGTCGTAGCCCTGCTGCGTTCCGTCGCGGTCCATCGAAGTCAGTAGGATCTCGCCCGCGCCAAAACCGACGACTTCGCGGGCATAGGTAACGGCATCGAGGCCCGAGCGATTGCGGCCACCGTGTGTGAAGATCTCCCAGCGCGCCGTCTCATCCGGTTTCGATACCTTCTTCGCGTCGATCGCCACCACAATGCATTGCTCGCCGAACTTTTCGGCCGCTTCCTTGACGAAGGAGCGTTTCTGCACGGCGGCAGTGTTGATCGAGACCTTGTCAGCGCCCGAGGCGAGTAACGTGCGCACGTCCTCGACCGTGCGGACGCCACCGCCGACCGTGAGGGGCATGAAGCAGGCCTCGGCCGTCCGCCTGACGACGTCGAGCAGAATCGCACGCTCCTCGTGACTCGCCGTGATGTCGAGGAAACAAAGTTCGTCGGCGCCCGCTGTATCGTAGGCTTTGGCGGCCTCCACCGGATCACCGGCATCGCGCAGGTTCACAAAGTTCACGCCCTTGACGACGCGGCCGTCCTTCACGTCGAGACACGGGATCACGCGGACCTTGAGCATGTCACGCCGCCCGCGCTGCGCGAATCAGACTGAGCGCTGCCTTCGCGTCGAGGCGGCCATCGTATAGTGCGCGGCCCGCAATCGCGCCCGCGAGCCTTTTCGCACGCGGCTCCAAGAGCTTGCGTACGTCGTCAAGCGAAGCGAGGCCGCCCGACGCCACCACCGGGATACGCGTCGATTCGGCCAGCGCGATCGAGGCCTCGAAATTGAGCCCTTCGAGCATACCGTCGCGCTCAACATCCGTGTGAACGATCAGCGAAACACCGGCGTCCTCGAAGCGGCGCGCGAGCTCAACGACGTCGAGGTGCGTCGACTCGGCCCAACCCGAGATCGCGACCTTGCCGCCGCGGGCGTCGATACCGACGGCGATGCGGCCCGGATGCTTGACTGCTGCCCGCTTCACGAATTCCGGATCGCGCACAGCGGCGGTGCCGATGATCACCCGTCTGATTCCCTCGCCGAGCCAAGCGTCGACCGTCGCAAGGCTACGAATGCCGCCACCGAGCTGAACCGGGATCTTCACCGTACGGATGATGGAAGCGACGGCGACCGCGTTGACCGGTTTACCTGCGAACGCGCCGTCGAGATCGACGAGGTGCAGCCAGTCGAAGCCCAGCGTCTCGAACGCGCGCGCCTGCGCAGCCGGATCGCGGTTGAACACCGTTGCGCGGCTCATGTCGCCCTGCTGAAGGCGCACGGCCTCGCCGTTCTTCAGATCGATCGCGGGAAAAAGAATCACGGCTTCCAGCGCAAGAAATTCGCGAGCAGCGCAAGGCCGAGCCGCTGACTCTTTTCGGGGTGAAACTGCGTGCCCGCGATATTGTCGCGTGCAACCACCGCAGTGATCGGTCCGCCATACTCGGTGTCGGCGACGAGATCTTCCTTGTCGGCCGGCGCCAGCTGGTAGGAGTGCACGAAATAGGCGTGCAGACCATTCTGCCCGAGCGCTACGCCGGCGAACAACGGGTGCTCGCGGCGCGCGATCAATGTGTTCCAGCCCATGTGTGGAATCTTGAGCGATGCATCTGAGGGGGCAATGCGATCGACTGCTCCTTTGATCCAGCCGAGCCCTTGCGTGACGCCGTGCTCGAGCCCTCTCTCGGCGAGCAACTGCATCCCGACGCAAATGCCAAGAAATGGTCGCGCGCGGCCGCGCACGGCCTCGTTCATCGCGTCAATCATCCCAGGCAAAGCATCGAGACCCCGTTTGCAATCGGCGAACGCGCCGACGCCGGGCAGCACAATGCGACCGGCGCGCACAATCTCCTGCGGCTCACGTGTGACGAGGATTGCCTCGTCGGATCCGCTCTCGCGCGCAGCCCGCTCAAGTGCTTTCGCCGCCGAATGCAAATTGCCCGAGCCGTAGTCAATCACAGCGACGGTCATCGTCCGCCCCCCGGCTCGGGGAAGAGCCCGATCACGGATGCCGGGGTGGTCCTCTCCAACGGCCGAGCGGCCGGGTGGGCCGACCGCGACGTCTCCGCGCCCTGCTTCCAGCTGGCGAAAAACCGCCGCTCGGCATCTTCCAGGTCAAAGCCAATCGCCGTTCCTGCATCGCGATAACCTTGTCGTAGCAGCTTGCGTCGACGCAGCTCAGCGCCTTCGAATGCGATGATCAGCGAAGGAAACAGGTAGGCGGCGGTTTCACCCGTTGCGCCCAAGCCGAATCCATAGGCGAGCCCGGCGATCAACGCCCCGGCGATCAGCCAACCGCCAAGTGCGAGCCAAAGGCAATGCCCGATCAGCCAGACAGGCGCGAGAATCAGCGCGCTCCAGTAGAACTTCTCGCGCACGAACCGCACGTCCGCAGCATCCGCATTGCGGCTGCCGCCCGCAGGCTCAAACACAAGATAAGTTTTCACCTCCGCCTCCGTCTAGCCGAGGCTGCCCTTGGTCGAGGGGACTTCACCCTTCGCGGCCGGATCAAGCGCAACCGCCGCGCGCAAGGCGCGCGCAAGCCCCTTGAAGCAGGACTCGGCCACGTGATGCGAGTTGTCGCCGTAGAGAGTCTCGACATGCAAGGTCACGCCTGCGTTCGAGGCGAACGCCTGGAAAAACTCGCGCACGAGGTCGACGTCGAAGTCGCCGATCTTGTCGCGCGGAAACGCGACGCGAAACACGAGTACGGCCCGTCCGGAAATATCGATCGCGACGCGCGAAAGCGTCTCGTCCATCGGCATATGGACGTCAGCGTATCGTGTGATGCCCCGCATGTCGCCGAGCGCCTGTTTCACGGCCTTGCCGAGCACGATCCCAACGTCCTCGGTGGTGTGATGCTGGTCGACGTGGAGATCGCCCTTGGCCTTGATCACGATATCCATGCGCGCATGCCGCGCGAGCAACTCGAGCATGTGGTCGAGAAACCCGATGCCGGTCGAAATCTCGGCGCGGCCGGTGCCGTCGAGATTCAGCGACAGGGTGACTTCGGTTTCCTTTGTGGCGCGGGTCACTTTTCCCGTGCGCATGACGATCTCCTTGAACGGCGCGGGTTTAGCAGCAAGCATCCCCCCGCGCCACACACCGGACGCGGTTCTCGGCCGTATGGTTTGCATCAATGCGGTGAATGCCTAGATAACGTGGCACCCGCCGGAGCGCTTCATGACGCAAAATTCGATCGAATCCTTCCACGGCACCACAATTGTCTCCGTCCGCAAGGAAGGGACGGTTGCCATCGGGGGCGACGGCCAGGTCACATTCGGCCCGACGATTGTGAAGGCGAACGCCAAGAAGGTGCGCCGGCTCGGCGGCGGCGAGGTAATCGGCGGATTCGCCGGTGCCACGGCAGACGCGCTGACCTTGTTCGACCGACTGGAGAAGAAGCTCGAAGAGCACCGCGGGCAGCTCGCGCGGGCCTGCGTCGAGCTCGCGAAAGACTGGCGCACGGACCGTTACTTGCGCCGGCTCGATGCGATGATGCTCGTCGCCGACAAGGAGGTGAGCCTGTTGCTCGCCGGTACCGGAGACGTTCTTGAGCCCGAGAATGGCATCGCCGGAATCGGTTCCGGCGGGCCATACGCGCTTGCCGCGGCGAGAGCGCTCGCCGACTCCTCGCTCGACGCCGAGGCAATCGTGCGCAAGAGCCTGGATATCGCGGCCGAGATCTGCGTTTACACCAACCGCAACGTTGTCGTTGAGACGGTCGGTAAATGAGCAACTTTTCCCCACGAGAGATCGTTTCCGAGCTCGATCGCTATATTGTCGGGCAGAAGGACGCCAAACGCGCCGTCGCAATCGCGCTGCGAAACCGCTGGCGCAGACTCCAACTCGACGAAAAGTTGCGCGAAGAAGTGCTGCCAAAGAATATCCTGATGATCGGACCGACCGGCATCGGTAAGACCGAGATTTCGCGCCGACTGGCAAAGCTTGCCGGTGCCCCTTTTTTGAAGGTCGAAGCGACGAAATTCACCGAGGTCGGCTACGTCGGCCGCGATGTCGAATCCATCGTGCGCGACCTCGTCGAGATTGGGATCGCGCTCGTGCGCGAGCAGAAGCGCCGCGACGTGCAGGCGAAAGCGCATCTTGCCGCCGAGGAGCGCGTGCTCGACGCCCTCGTGGGTCCAGCTGCCGGACCGTCAACGCGGGAGACATTCCGCAAGCGGCTCCGCGGCGGCGAGCTCGACGACAAGGAGATCGAGATCGAGGTGCAGAGCGGCGGTGGAATGCCGATGTTCGAGATTCCCGGCATTCCCGGCGCTCAAGTGGGCGCCATCTCGATCGGCGATATGCTCGGTAAGGCATTTGGGGGCCAGCGCCGCCAGCGCCGACTGACCGTACGCGACGCGCATCCGCTTCTGCTCGCCGAGGAATCCGATAGGCTTCTCGACCAGGACGCGCTCGTGCGCGACGCGATACGCAACGTCGAAAATAACGGCATCGTGTTCCTCGATGAGATTGATAAGATCTGCGCGCGCGAGGGTGTACGGATCGGCGGTGATGTGAGCCGTGAAGGGGTGCAGCGTGATCTTCTTCCGTTGCTCGAGGGGAGCACCGTCGCCACCAAGTACGGTCCGGTGAAAACCGATCATGTTCTCTTCATCGCCTCGGGCGCGTTTCACGTGGCCAAACCGTCCGATCTCCTTCCTGAGTTGCAGGGACGACTGCCAATCCGCGTCGAGTTGCAGCCGCTCACGCGCGACGATTTCCGCCGAATTCTGACCGAGACTGAGGCAAGCCTTGTGAAGCAGTCGGTGGCGTTGCTCGCGACCGAGAAGGTGGATCTTGTGTTTACCGATGACGCAATCGATGCGATTGCGGATGTCGCCGTCGAGGTGAACACCAATCTCGAGAACATCGGAGCGCGGCGGTTGCAGACGGTAATCGAGCGCGTGCTCGACGAGATCAGTTTTTCTGCGACCGATCGGGCGGAAGAAAAGTTCGTCGTCGACGGAGCCTACGTGCGGGCGCAGGTGGCCGATCTCGCGAAGAACGCCGACCTTTCCCGCTACATCCTCTAGCGGCGCGTCCGGCGAACCCGCACGTAGAGCGCACCTCCTCCGCCGTGCCGGGGCGCGGCTTCCTCGAAGCCGATCACCAGGGTGCGGAACTGCGACAAAGAGAGCCAGTGGGGCACCTCGCGTCGCAGGGCGCCGCGTTCGCCCGCCGTCCCTCCCTTGCCGGTGATGACGAGGACGAGACTCGCCCCGCGGTTCTGCGCGGAAGCAAGAAAGGTCTCGAGTCTATGGCGCGCGCGCTCGAGGGTCATGCCGTGCAAGTCGAGCCGGCCGTCGATCTCGATGTGTCCGCGCGCAACTCGAGTGCGATCGCGGCGATGCAATTTTGTCAAAGGCGGCGCCGACGTCGGGGCGGTCGATCGAACCAGCGGCAATTTCGGGCGTGGCGTCTCTTCTCGCCCGGCTCCCGACGCGGGCTCGGCTGGCGTGACTTGCGTCCGGCGTGTGCGCAAGGGTTTGATCGACTTCGTGATTTCTTCCCACAGGGCGCGGTCGGTCGGGTCGAGCCCGGGCGGGGCGCGGCGGTTGCTCACGGCTTCGGCCGCTTCCGCGGAAGGGGCACATCGGCAACGCGCGCGGGGTCGAGCGAGCGCGGCACCAACATGTAGAACGCGCCGTTGTGACGAAGGCGCCCGGCGACGGTGCCCGCCTCAACGCCTGCGCCGAAATAGATGTCGGCGCGTGCCGGCCCGACGATCGCACCGCCCGTGTCCTGGGCGAGCATCAATCGGCGGAACGGGACCAACTCGCCTTCGTTGTTCAATGGCAGATCAGCTTCGATCCAGAAAGGCGTCCCGTAAACGTGAATAGACCGGTCGACCGCGATCGAACGATCGCGCGTGAGCGACACGCCCTGTGCGCCAATGGGCTCCTCCTCCGTGCCAAGCTCATCAATCTCACGGAAGAAGATGTACGAGCGGTTCATTCGCATCAACTCCCGCCCCTCCTCCGGGTGTTCGGCCATGAAGGTTCGGATCTTGTCCATCGACATTTCGTCTGCGGGCACGATTCCGCGATCTATGAGAACGCGACCGACGGCGAGATACGGGTGTCCGTTCTGCGCCGCATAGTTGATGCGGAGGAGCTTGCCGTCGCGCAGGCGCACGCGCGCCGAGCCTTGAATGTGAGTGAAGAACGCGTCGATTTCGTCATTGACCCAGCAGATTTCCAGGTCGCGGCCTGCAAGCGCGCCTGCGTCGATCGCCGCACGATCATGGTAGGGAACAACTCGGCCGGCGACGCGCGTTCCCGCCGCCGTCCGCTTGGACGACGCGGCCCGAGAAGGATGCTTCAGTTTCGCCGTCGCGGGTGCGCGCAACACTAGCTCCGGCGGCTTGCGGTAGATCGGCGTCGTGAAGCCCCCGCCCGCCGAACGGCTGCCGTCGATTTCAGGTTCATAGTAGCCGGTGATGAAGCCCTCGCGCTCGCCGACTTTGGATATGCGCACCGGACGGAAATTCTCCTCGAAGAACAGGCGCGCGGCCTCACGGGCGACCGGTTCTTTCATGCGCGTTGCACGGTCACACGGCTCACGCAGGGCGCGCTCGAATGGACGCACATCCATCTTCGCGTTCCTGCGGCGGAGAATGGGATCGCAGCTCCTAGCGAAAGCGGCCAAGGCGGCGACGTGATCGTCCTCGGTCCAGCGGTCAAGGTCCGCGAAAAGCGCCAGTTCGAGTTGCGAGTCCGGGATGCGAAGCGGGCCCGCGGCCTCGGCTGCGCTCAAAGCGAAGGTGAGTACGCACAGCGCAACGGTGCGTGCGGGCGTCATCGCGGCTCAGGTTGATGGGGCCTCGGTGGCGATCAGCTTCCAGTTCGGGTCGCGCGCGCCGACATCGCGCGCGAACGTCCAGATATCGGTCACGTCGGTCACGCGCTCGGGACTGCCGTCGACAACCTGTCCGGCCCGGTTACGGGTGACAGAAATCAGCTGCGAAACGAAGCGGATGGTGATCTGCGCCGATTTGCCTTTCAGTTCGGCACCGATGATCTCGGCCTTTTCGATCGAGACAAAACGCGACTCCATCGTCTCGCCGCGCCCTTCGCGCTCGGCAATTGCCGCCGCAAAGCCCTCGAATACGTCCTTGGCGAGCAGATTCTTGAGCGCACGACGATCGCCTTCCGCGAACGCTGTAACGATCATCTCATAAGCGGTCTTGCCACCAGCGAGAAAATGCCGCGCGTCGAAATCGTGGTCCGCTTTCGCTATCGCCTCGAGCCCCGTGGCGGCAGGGGAACCAGCCTCGGCGAGGCCAGCCCAACGTTCCGCGGGTGGCGAAGTTGCGTCGCCGTCCGACCGCGGTGACGGCTCGGGATTGCGGCCGGGAAGCGGTACGACCTTCTCGCGCTCGCGCGCGGGGACCGCCTTCGCGCCGTCGCGCGCAGAATAGGGATCGTAGGGTGGCCGTTCGCGCCCCGTGCGTTGGCCAAGCACACTCCGCAGGCGCGCGAAGATGAAGATGGCGAGCGCGAGAAAGATGATCGTATAGAAGTCGAACACGGGGCTTATCGCTCGGCCGGTTTGCTGCGTGCACCCGACGGGCGGCCAACCGCCACAGGCGCGCTCTTGTTCCAATATGGGGGCGCGCGCAGTCTTTCCAAGGCGAGACGCGCGTCCGCCGGACCGAAACTAGACGATCCAGTCCGTTTGGCCAACAGATGTGGTTCGATGGCCCAGAAATCCCCGTCGCTGCTATTCCTTGTCCCCTTCCCGGAAGCATGTTAGCGACGGCCGCCGCCGCACTTCCGGCGGATTTTCTTCTTGATCGGCTGCGGAGACCGGCATGAACACGCCCACGCAAGGGCCTGGCGAGAACAGAAACGCGTCCCTTAACGTACTCGCCCAGTACATCAAGGACCTGTCGTTCGAGAACCCTAACGCGCCAAATTTCTCGCTCCAGACCGACCAGCCGCCCGCACTGAACGTTCAGATCAACGTGAACGCAAAGCCGCTATCGAACACAGACTTCGAAGTGGAGCTGTCAATCGAAGGCAAGGCCGAGCACTCCAATATGGTTTTGTTCGCGATCGAGCTGATCTACGCGGGCGTGTTCCGAGTCCAAAATGTTCCGCAGGAGAGCGTGCATCCGCTTGTTCTGATCGAATGTCCTCGCCTTCTGTTTCCGTTTGCGCGCCAGGTCGTCGCCGACACTGTGCGTGACGGCGGCTTTCCGCCTCTGATGCTGGATCCGGTGGATTTCGCAGCACTCTACCGGCAACGCTTGGCTCAGCAAGCCGAGCAGCCGGCGCAACCGCCGAAGCCAAACTGACGGTTGTTACTCGCCGTCACCGATTGCGGGCCGCGCCGACTTCCGCGCCTGACAGGTAGTCGCGCCAGATCGCCTCGGGCCCCAGATCCGCCACGCAAACGAGGTGCGCGGCCTGTTCGTCGCCCGACAGGAGCGGCAAGAGTGGTGCCGGCCGGGGGCGAACAATGCGAACGGCCGCGGCGACGGTTACGGTTTGCTCGACAAGCACAAGACGCGCCTGTCGCCCCCCGATCAACTCGGCATACACCTCGGCCAGCAATTCAGCGTCGAGCAGCGCGCCATGTTTCGAGCGGCGACTGTTGTCGATGCCGTAACGCGTACACAGGTCGTCAAGCCGGTTCGGCGCGCCGGGGTGGCGACGGCGCGCGATTGTAAGCGTGTCCACTGCTCGGTCGCGCGTCAGTAGCGGGCGCTTCGCGCGTTCAAGCTCCGCATTGAGAAACGCAAGGTCGAAGCCCGCGTTATGGATCACAAGCGAAGCGTCACCTAGGAATGCGACGAGATCGTCGACAATCTCGACAAAGAGTGGCTTGTCGGCGAGAAACTCCGCGGTCAAGCCGTGAACCGACCGCGCCTCGGACGGCACGTCGCGTTCGGGATTGAGATAAGCGTGAAAGATGGCGCCGCTCGGAATGCGGTTGACCAGTTCGACACAGCCGATCTCAACCACACGATGGCCTTGGAACGGGTCGAGGCCGGTAGTCTCGGTATCGAGCACGATCTCCCGCATGAGTTCTCCCTACGACTTTTTCGGCGCGCCGTGTTCGGTCAACTGCTTCATGATCTTGCGAACTTCGGCGCGGGCCGCGTCGAATCCGCGACTCGTATCGATGACGAAGTCGGCGCGGTGGCGTTTCTCCGAATCGGGCAATTGCCGGGCGAGCATGGCGCGAAATTTTTCCTCTGTCATGTTCGGCCGGGCCAATAGGCGCGCCCGCTGTACGCCCTCCGGCGCGGTCACGACGACGACCGCGTCAACCCTTCGGTCACCTCCGGTTTCGAACAGAAGGGGTGTGTTGAGCACAGCAATTGCTGCACCACGGGCGCTCGCCTTTGCGCGGAATTTCTCTTCCGCGGCGCGCACCATCGGATGCACGATAGCCTCCAGCCGTCTCAGCGCGCCGATGTCATTGACGACTTTGGCGGCCAGGCGCTCGCGATCGACGCAACCGTCGCTCACTGTTCCGGGAAAGGCGGCGTCAATTTGCGCGGCGGCCTCACCGTCGTACAGGCGATGCACTTCAGCATCGGCATCGAACACCGGCACCCCTTCCTCGGCGAACATCGCCGCGGTCGTGGATTTGCCCATGGCCGCAGAGCCCGTCAGGCCAATCACGATCATGATTCGGACTTTCGCGCGCCCAGATCCGCGAGCAGTGCGTCGCGCAGTCCCTGCGATACGGTCGGCCTGACGCCGAACCAGCGTTCGAACGCGGGCACCGCCTGGTGAAGGAGCATGCCGAGCCCGTCGATCCCTTGCAGACCGCGGGCGCGTGCCGCGGCAAGCAGCGGCGTCTCGAGAGGGACGTATACGATGTCGTAGACGGTCGCGCCGCCCTGCATGGGTGTGAGGTCGATCTCAAGTGGCGGCTGGCCGGTCATCCCGAGTTTTGTCGCGTTGACGAGGATGTCCGCATCCTGGAGCCAGCCGGCCAGGTCGTCGAACGAGGCGGCCGTTACGCGCTCGCCGAGCTCGTCTGCGACCGCCTTGGCGCGCGAGGGAGTGCGGTTGACCACGACGACCCGGCTGACGCCGCGTTGCAGCAGCCCGTAGACGACCGCGCGCGCTCCGCCGCCAGCACCGAGCACTACGGCCTGCTCCGCTTCATCGCTCCAGTCGGGCCGGGCCTCATCGAAGTTGGCAAGGAAACCGTGCACGTCGGTATTGGTACCCGCTAGGCGACCATTTTCCAGCCAGATCGTATTCACTGCCTTGAGCGCGGCGGCGACCGGCTCGGCGCGGGCAAGTGACCGGAAGGCGGCCTCCTTGTGCGGAAGTGTAATGTTGCCGCCTACGTACCCGCTTTTTGCAAAGTTCGCGAAGAAAGCGTCGATCTTCTCCGGTGGGACGTCTTCGCGCGCGTAGTCGCCTTCAATCCCATGCTCGGCCAACCAATAGCGATGAATCAGCGGAGACCGCGCATGCGCGACGGGATGCCCAATGACACAGGCGCGGCGGATGCTCACGGAAGTAGCCCCGACTCGCGGAAGTAGGCCAGCAACGGCAGCAACGGCAGGCCAAGCACCGTGAAGTGATCGCCGTCGACCTTCTCGAACAAATGCACGCCAAGGCCTTCCAATTGGTAGCCGCCGACGCTGTTGGTCACGGCTTCGCCGGCGGCGTCGAGATAGGCGTCAAGGGCCGTCTCGGACAAGGTTCGCATGGTGAGGCGCGCAGTGGATACGGCTTCGAAGATGATCTTACCTTCGCTTGCGAGCGCCGCCGCCGAGTGCAGCACGTGGGTGCGCCCGGCAAGTACGGAAAGCTGCTCGCGAGCGGCAGCGCGCGAGTTAGGTTTGGAGAAGCGCCGGTTGCTCAGGGCAAGTGTCTGGTCGGCGCCGAGCACGATGCCCTCTCGCCGGCGTGCCACAGCAAGCGCCTTTTCGCGCGCGAGCAACTGGGCGGCCGCCTCGGGGTCCGACTTCGCTTCCACCGATCGCGCCTCGATTGCTCGCTCGTCCACAGCCGCGGCATCGACCACGACCGGGATGCCCGCTCCCTCCAGCAGCTTGCGGCGCGCGTCGCTTTTCGAAGCAAGCACCAGCGGCGCTCCGCGCCAAAGGCTCATGGAGCAACCGCCGCGACTCGGCGGCGCTCTTGCAGCAGCGCGATCACGGCCGCCGCCGTCTCCTCAATCGAGCGACGCGTGACGTCGATCACCGGCCAACTGTGTTTCGCGCAAAGCTGCTTGGAGAAGGCAACCTCCTCGGAAACTGCCTGGCGGTCCACGTACGAAGAGTCGGGTTGCGGGGCATTGATCCCGAGCAGCCGATTCTGGCGCACTTGCACAATACGCTCTGCGCTCGCGACCAATCCAATCACGAGCGGCCTCCGGAGGGTCTCGAGCTGTTCCGGAAGCGGGATCCCAGGGACGAGCGGAACGTTGGCAGTTCGGATTCCCCGGTTAGCCAAATAGATGCTGGTTGGCGTCTTCGACGTGCGCGAAACGCCGACGAGCACCACTTCGGCCTCCTCGAGATTTTCCGAGTGCTGGCCGTCGTCGTGCAGCATCGTGAAGTTCAAAGCGTCGATCCGACGGAAGTATTCCGCGTTCAAAGTGTGCTGGCCGCCGACGCGCGGGGTTGTTTCGGCGCCGAGGTAGTTCTGAAACAGGGCCAGCACCGAGCCCAAGACCGACAGGCACGGTAGCCCAAGCTTCCGGCAGCGCGTCTCGATACGCGTCGCAAGATCGCGGTCAACTAGAGTGTAGAGGACGATGCCAGGGCTTTCCTCGATCTCGGCGAGTGCGGCGTCGAGCTGCTTCTGGTTTCGGACCAAGGGGTAAACGTGTTCGATGGGCGACACAGTGGCATATTGGGCCGCGGCTGCGCGGCCGACCGCGAGAAGTGTTTCTCCGGTCGCGTCGGAAATCAGGTGCAGGTGGAAATAGCTTCGTGTTGGGGCGGATTTCTTCATTACTTGTCCACCGGCTTGTGAATCGGCGTGGAGAAGGCCACGAGCAAGACAACGAGGCAAGGCCACGCCGGGACAAGTCAATTTTCGTCCACATTCGTCGGGCGCATGAAATCTTTCACGTACTGGACGTGAGAAACGGGGATAATTATCCAGCCGACGTTACTTGCTGGAATAACAAGGATCGGAGATGTACCGGGTTGGGTGAAGTATGGTGGATGTAATGTGTACGCATTGGGTGGGCGCAATCAGGCTACCTAATAACTAAAAACAGATTCTAGATAAGGATTTGAAGTGAAAAGTGTAGCACCTCGCTGTCCGCTTCTTGAGGTGTTGGCTGGTTCGGTAACGCATGTGCCGCCGATTTGGTTCATGCGGCAGGCAGGTCGATATCTCCCCGAGTATCGGGATGTGCGGGCGAAGGCTGGCGGTTTTGTAGAACTCTGCCTTGATCCTCTATTGGCGGCTGAAGTGACCGTGCAGCCCGTAAAGCGTTTTGGGCTCGATGCGGCAATTCTGTTTTCGGACATTTTGATTGTACCGCATGCGCTCGGTGTACCCTTGTGGTTCGAAGAAGGGGACGGACCGCAGCTCGAGCCCGTAAATGATGCGATGACATTCGCAAAGATGCGGAGTGAGCTCGACGAAGCGATAGCCGAGAAGGTCTATGAGGCGGTTTCACGGGTGCGGTGGAGCTTACCGCGCGAAGTTGCGTTGATTGGCTTTGTGGGTGCGCCCTGGACCATTGCGACCTACCTCATTGCGGGGCGTGGGGCTGACGATCAACGGGCGGCAAGAGAACTGATGCGGAGGGACAATACACTGTTCGAAAAGCTGATCAGGTTGTTGGCGGAGGGAACCGCCGCGCACCTGATCGGTCAGCTGCGGGCAGGGGCAGACGTCGTACAAATCTTCGACACTTGGGCGGGCGTGCTCGATCCGGCGCAGTTCAATCGATGGTGCGTCGAGCCTACCGCGTGGATCGTTTCCATGGTGCGGGCGGCCGTTCCGAACGCGCGTGTCATCGTGTTTCCGAGGGACGTTGGGCTGGATGAGATTGCTCGGCTTGTCGAGGCGTGCTCGGCGGATTGTGTCAGTCTCGGTGGAAAAGTTGATCGAAAGATCGCTCGGACAAGGCTTGGCGGTGGGTGTGCATTGCAGGGAAATCTCGGGCCCGAAACGTTGCTTGCGGGCGGCGCGGCACTCGATCGTGAGATCGATCAGATCCTTGAGGACTTCCACGGTGCGCGACACATATTCAATCTCGGTCATGGCATCCTGAAGGAAACACCAATCAAACACGTTGAGCGGATGGTCGAGCGTGTAAGACGAGGGGCCTGATGCTCGAGCTGTGGATCAAGGCACTGCATGTCGTGGTGGTAATTTCTTGGATGGCTGCGCTTCTGTATTTGCCGCGGCTGCTTGTCTATCATTGCGAGGCGGAAGCAAGATCCGGGCAGTCTGAAACTTTCAAGCTGATGGAGCGGCGACTGCTGCGGTTCATCGCGACACCGGCCATGCTAGTGGCGTGGGCGTCGGGCCTGTGGCTGGCGCATACGGCGGGGGTCTTCTCGGCGGGGTGGTTACAAGTGAAGCTGCTAGGAGTGGCGGCGCTTACCGTGGTGCATGGACTAAATGCAAAGTGGGTCAAGGACTTCGCGTTGGATCAAAACCGCCGCTCGGCGCGCTTTTACCGGATCGCTAATGAGGTTCCGACAATCCTCATGATCCTGATTGTGGTCCTCGTCATCGTTAAGCCGTTTTGATGGGCGGGACTTGCGTCGGACTCTGCCGTTCCCTATGTTCGCGGTACCTTCCCTAACGCAGGCGCACGCGCGCCAGCACGCCGCTCCGTTTACGGATCGGCCGGTGCGCCGGACCGGGGCCCGAAGCTCCGCCATCCACAGACCTGCGGCTCCATCCCCTGATCTTCCGCGGACGATGCTTTCGGTTCGTCCGCAAGGTGCAATCCCAATGCGGGAAATCAAGTTACACGATCTCAAGATCAAGACTCCGGCGGAGCTTCTTACGCTCGCCGAGGAGCACCAGGTCGAGAACGCCAGCACGATGCGCAAGCAGGAGCTGATGTTTGCGATCCTGAAGCAAATGGCCTCCAAGGACGTCGACATCGTCGGCGAGGGTGTGGTCGAGGTGCTTTCCGACGGCTTCGGATTTCTCCGTTCGCCTGACGCGAATTACCTCGCCGGTCCGGACGATATCTACGTCTCACCGTCGCAGATCCGCCGTTTCTCGCTGCGGTCGGGCGACACAGTCGAGGGCCACATCCGCAGCCCCAAGGACGGCGAGCGGTACTTCGCGCTTCTCAAAGTGAACTCGATCAACTTCGAGGACCCCGACAAGGCGCGCCACAAGATACATTTCGACAATCTGACGCCGCTCTATCCCGACGAGCGGATCAAGATGGAACTCGAAGATCCGACCAAGAAGGATTTTTCGGCTCGGGTCATCGATATCGTGGCGCCGCTCGGCAAGGGCCAGCGCGCGCTGATCGTCTCCCCTCCCCGCACCGGCAAGACCGTGCTCCTGCAGAACATCGCCCATTCCATTACCGGAAACCATCCGGAGTGCTACTTGATCGTGCTTCTGATCGACGAGCGCCCCGAGGAAGTTACCGACATGCAGCGCTCGGTGAAGGGCGAAGTGGTTTCGTCAACCTTCGACGAGCCGGCCTCGCGTCACGTGCAGGTGGCGGAGATGGTGATTGAAAAGGCGAAGCGGCTCGTTGAGCATGGGCGGGACGTTGTAATCCTCCTCGATTCCATCACACGGCTTGGTCGTGCGTACAACACGGTCGTGCCGAGCTCGGGCAAGGTGCTCACGGGCGGCGTCGACGCTAATGCGTTGCAGAGGCCGAAGCGCTTCTTCGGCGCGGCGCGCAACATCGAAGAGGGCGGCTCGCTGACAATCATCGCGACCGCGCTGATCGATACTGGCAGTCGAATGGACGAGGTGATCTTCGAGGAGTTCAAGGGCACCGGTAACTCGGAAATCATTCTCGATCGCAAGGTCTCGGACAAGCGTGTGTTCCCCGCGATCGACATAACGCGCTCGGGGACGCGCAAAGAGGAGCTTCTCGTGCCGGCGGACGTACTGAAGAAAATGTACGTGCTGCGGCGTATCCTGAACCCGATGGGCACGGTGGACGCAATCGAGTTCCTGCTCGATAAACTCAGGCAGACGAAGACCAATGCGGACTTCTTCGAGTCGATGAACGCCTGAGCTCTTGCGGCTTACCGATTGTTTGGAATCGCCGGGCAGCGCCTGGCGATTTCGCTTTTTCGAGGGTCACCTCGGGGTGGCAACAAGCTGACCCGGATCGGTGATTGGAAGTGAACAGCTCTCGGCCACGCAAATGAAGGCGGCACCAGCGGGCGGCGCAGCGTCGAGCTTGGTGCGGGCCGGATGGCCAGCAGGCAAAGCGTCGGCCCTCGGCGCGCGAAGGACGGTTCGGGCCAGAAAGGAGAGCTTCAGCGCGGCCCGGGCGAAATCCTCGCTGCGTCCGCCGGTGGTTACGATCTCCCGGTTACGCAGGCGCAGGTCGAGTGAGTTCAAGAGGGCGGCGTGGCCGAACGGGTTTTCCGCGGCGCCAGCAAATGCACCGTCGAACAGGCGGTCGGCACGCGCTCGATACTTGTCGTCACCGGCGATCAGGGCGAGGTGGACGAGATTTTGCGCCATCACCGCGTTCGGATTTGGGAGAGCGTCATCCCTGGTCACTGCGAGGCGAACAATCAGGCCTTCGGCGTCATCGGCGGTAAGAAAATATCCGCCGCTTGACTCGTCGGCGTGATGTCGGTCGAGCGCGGCGGTCCAGGCCACCGCGCGATCAAGATACTCGCGTGAGCCGGTGGCCTGGTGGAGGGCAATCGCCGCACGGATCATTGCGGCGTGGTCCGATGATAGGCCGGGAAAGACGAGCCGGTTGTGGCGCCAGCTGTGGCCGAGCCGATCGCCCCTGCTCATGGATGCCACGACAAAGCGGAACGCGCGTGCCGCACGATCGGTCCAATCCGACTCGTCGAATAACGCGCCCGTGTTCGCGAGGGCGGCGATCATCAGCCCGTTCCAGTCCGCGAGCACTTTGTCATCAAGGCCTGGGCGAATGCGCTTGGTGCGAGCAGCGAGGAGTTTCCGCCGCAGTTCGTTCAGGCGGCGTTCGTCGGCGTCGGCACGCTGGGTAGGGCTCAGCCGGTTGAGAATGTTATGGCCTTCAAAATTGCCCTCGGTCGTAACGTCGTAGTGTGATGCAAAGTAGGTCGCGTCGTCGTGGCCGAGGATGCTTTCGATTTCACGGAGCGACCAGACGTAGTATTTGCCCTCCTCTCCTTCGGAATCTGCATCGAGGCTGGACGAGAATGCGCCATTGGCAGTGGACATCTCGCGCGCAAGCCAGGCGACCGTTTCTTCCGCGCGCGTGCGAAAGAGCGCGTTGCCGGAGCGGATGTGCGCTAGAGCCAGGAGCTCGATGAGCTGAGCGTTGTCGTAGAGCATCTTCTCGAAGTGGGGGACAAGCCAACGTTCGTCGACGGAGTAGCGGGAGAAGCCGCCGCCAACGTGATCGTAGATTCCGCCCTCACACATCCGTTCCAGGGTGTGCTCGACCGTTTCGAAGAATCGATGGTCACCGGTTCGCTCGCCGGCGCGCCAAAGCAACTCGAGGATCGAGCACTGGGGAAATTTGGGGGCGCCGCGCAGGCCTCCATGTGTCGGGTCGAACAGATTGGCGAAGCGGATCGCGAGTTGATCGAGCTGGTCCGGACCAATGGCGACCTTGGCGGGATCGGGGCGATCGGCGAGACGGGCGACGATGGCTCTGCGGTTGTTTTCGATCTTGTCCGGCTCCTCGCGGAATATGCGGGATACCGCGTGCAGGACATCGACGAAGGCGGGCCGGCCGTAGCGGGATTGTTTCGGAAAGTAGGTGCCGCCCCAGACCGGCTCGCCCTTGGGTGTTAGGAACATAGTCAGAGGCCAGCCGCCCTGCTCACCAAGCAGGTGAAGTGCGTTCATGTAGATCTCGTCGATCTCGGGACGCTCTTCGCGATCGACTTTGATGTTCACGAAGAGATCGTTCATGACCGAAGCCGTAGCTACGTCCTCGAAGCTCTCGTGCGCCATGACGTGACACCAGTGGCAGGCGGCATAACCAATCGAGAGCAGGATTGGTTTGCCCGTGCGCTCGGCTTCGGCCAAGGCGTCCGGGCCCCAGGGCCACCAGTCCACGGGGTTGTCCTTGTGCTGGATCAGGTAAGGGCTCGTCTCGCCCGCGAGCCGGTTCTCGGGCATGGTCGCACCTTTCAAGGGCAAACTAACACGGGCGGCATGGGTTCGAGCGGAGATGGGCGCGAGCGACGAGACGATCTATGCGCTCTCAAGCGGGCGGTTGCCGGCGGCGATCGCCGTCGTACGCATCTCAGGACCGCGCGCGCGATTCGCGCTTGAGATGCTCGCGCGAAAGCTTCCTGAGCCGCGCCGCGCTGCCCACGCTGTCGTGCGCGATCCAACCAGTGGCGAAATCATCGACGACGCGATCGCGCTTTGGTTTCCGGGGCCGGCGAGCGAGACAGGCGAGGACGTTGCCGAGGTTCATCTGCACGGCGGACGCGCGATCATCGCGGCGGTATTTCAAGTGCTTGGAAACGTTGGCGGATTTCGGCCCGCGCAAGCGGGGGAATTCACCCGACGTGCGCTCGTCAACGGGAAGCTTGATCTCGCCGCGGTGGAAGGGCTCGGCGATCTGATTGCGGCGGAGACTGAAGGGCAGCGGCGCCAGGCCCTCGCGCAATTCCGCGGCGCACTTTCGCGCCGCGTCGAGGCGTGGCGCGAAAAACTGATTTCGGCGCTTGCGGTACTCGAAGCATCGATTGATTTCGTCGACGAGGGCGACGTCCCGGAAGACCTGCTGACGCCGGCAGTCGCCATCGCACGTGCGTTGGCGGTTGAAATCCGCAGCGCACTTTCGGACGCGGGTCGCGGAGAACGGTTGCGCGAGGGGTTCGTCGTCGCGATCGCCGGCCCGCCCAATGTCGGCAAGTCTACGCTGCTCAATCGCCTCGCTCGGCGCGAGGTTGCGATCGTCACCGACATCCCGGGTACGACGCGCGATCCGATCGAAGTTGCGCTCGATCTCGGCGGCGTCCCGGTCGTGCTCGTCGATACGGCGGGCGTGAGAGAGACGCACGATCCGATTGAGGCTGAGGGCGTGCGCCGGGCGATCGCACGGGCTGAGGCGGCGGACCTTGTACTTTGGCTCGTCGAGGCGGCCGACACGGCCGCCGGCCCTGTTCCGACAGCTGCTGTGCAAACAGTCGTCGTGCGCACGAAAAGCGACCTCATCGATTCGGTCGCGCAACGTCGATTAAGGGAAGCAGGCAATCTGGTGCTCTCCGCAAAAACCGATTCGGGGGTGGATCAATTGTTGAAACTGCTCACCACTGAAGCGCGGACGCTTGCGGGTGAGCCTGCACTCGTCACGCATGCGCGGCAGCGGCACGCGCTGAAAGAGTCGGTTGTGCGGCTGGATGCTGCCGTCGCCGCGGCCGTGGCGGGTCAAGAGGAGCTTGTGGCTGAAGAGCTGCGGCTTGCGGCTCGGACCCTCGGGCGCGTCACTGGGCGCGTGGACGTCGAGGACGTGCTCGACGAGGTCTTCCGAAACTTCTGCGTCGGCAAGTGAGTCGGTAAAGAAATCCTTAGCGGCTGATTCACGTGAAAACGCTGGACAGAGGTTAACGGCGGCGAAATGATTCACGTGAAACAACGGCCGCCCGGATACCGGCGAATTCGTTTCGGGGACGTTTCACGTGAAACGTCCCCCTCGCCTGTCAATTTTGACGCTCCCGAATCGGTTCGCTAAACGGGCGCCTGCCGGAGCAAACGCATGGAGCCATTTGACGTTATCGTCGTCGGCGGAGGCCACGCCGGCTGCGAAGCCGCGGCCGCTGCCGCCCGGATCGGCGCGCGGACGGCGCTTGTGACCCATCGCTTCGATACGGTGGGTGCGATGTCGTGCAATCCGGCGATTGGCGGCCTGGGCAAGGGGCATCTCGTCCGGGAGGTGGACGCGCTCGACGGAATCATGGGGCGAGCCGCCGACCGAGGCGGCATCCAGTTTCGAGTGCTCAATCGGCGCAAAGGGCCTGCTGTGCGCGGGCCGCGCGCCCAGGCGGACCGCAAGCTGTACGCGAGGGCGATTCAGGAAGCGATTCGCGCGACGGCGAATCTCGTCGTGGTCGAAGGCGAAGTGGACGACCTTATCGTGCGCGATGGAAAAGCTGTGGGCATTCTGCTCGCGGATGGCCGTGCGCTTTCGACTGGCGCGTGCGTGTTGACAACGGGGACATTCCTTCGCGGGCTGATCCATATTGGCGAAAGGAAAATTCCGGCCGGACGCGTTGGCGAAGCCCCTGCCCTCGGATTGTCCAGCGCGCTCGCGTCTTTCGGCTTTACGCTCGGTCGGCTCAAGACCGGCACCCCTCCGCGGCTCGATGGCCGGACGATCGACTGGGCCGGCCTCGAAATGCAGCCGGGCGACGAGCCGCCGGAGCCGTTCTCCGCCCTCACCGACTGCATCGAAAATCCGCAGGTCGAGTGCGGCATTACCCGAACCACCGCAACGACGCACGAATTGATCAGAGCAAACGTGCATCGTTCGCCGATGTACTCCGGTCAGATCGAAAGCCGTGGCCCGCGCTATTGCCCATCGATCGAAGACAAGATCGTTCGGTTTGGCGATCGCGACGGGCACCAGATTTTCCTGGAGCCGGAGGGTCTCGATGATCCGACGATTTATCCGAACGGAATTTCGACTTCACTGCCGGAGGACGTCCAGCGCGCGATGGTCGCGACGATACCCGGGCTCGAGCGTGCAGAGATCATTCGGCCCGGCTACGCAATTGAATACGACTACGTGGATCCGCGTGAGCTCGACGCAACGCTTGAGACGAAGCGCGTGCCAAGGTTATTTCTCGCGGGTCAGATCAACGGCACGACCGGATACGAGGAAGCGGCTGCGCAGGGACTGGTGGCGGGCCTGAACGCGGCGCGGCGCGCGGGCGGGCAGGGCGCAATCACGTTTGACCGGGCCGAGGCTTACGTCGGGGTAATGATCGACGATCTCGTGACACGCGGGGTCGCCGAGCCGTACCGCATGTTCACGT
>DATBJU010000105.1:0-1680 GCA_036556265.1 Xanthobacteraceae bacterium
CGCGAGCAGGCCACCGAGTTGTTGCGTGCTGTACGCGCACGCAATGCCAAGATCCCGATCTTTCTGTTGGCGAGCCGCAAACTCGCGGGTTCCGTGAGTGTCGAGGTCGCCACGCTCGCTGACGAGTTCGTCTGGATCTTCGATGACACCGCGGCTTTCATCAGTGGTCGCGTGGAAGCCGCGATCGCCCGCTACCTCGATGGGCTCCTGCCGCCGTATGCGGCCGCACTGGCGCGCTACGATCGCGAGCGGGAATACTCGTGGGCCGCGCCTGGCCACCAGGGCGGCGTGGCCTTCCTGAAGTCACCCGTGGGCCGGGTGTTCTTCGACTACTACGGCGAGAACCTGTTTCGGACCGACATGGGGATCGAGCGGGGCGCACTCGGGTCATTGCTCGGGCACAGCGGCCCGGTCGGCGAGAGCGAGCGCAACATTGCCCGCATCTTCGGTGCGGACCGCTCCTATACGGTGACCAACGGTACGTCGGCGTCGAATCGCGCCATCATGTCCGCGTGCGTCGGCGACAACGAGATCGCGCTTTGCGATCGCAATTGCCACAAGTCGATCGAGCAGGGTCTCGCCATCACGGGCGGGATCCCGGTTTTTCTGAGCCCGACGCGCAATCGCTACGGCATCATCGGTCCGATTCCTCCGGAGCGCCTGGAGCCGGAGGCGATCGCCAAGTGCATCGCCGATAATCCGTTGGCCAAGGCCGCCGTGGCCAAGCGCCCCGTCTATTCCGTGCTCACGAATTGCACCTACGACGGCATGTGCTACCACGCCGGAGAGGCCCAGGCGCGATTGTCGAAGAGCGTCGATCGCGTTCACTTCGATGAGGCGTGGTACGGCTACGCGCGCTTCAACCCGATGTATCGCGATCGCTATGCCATGCGGGGCGACCCGGCCACTGGACCGAAAGACGGGCCTACAGTTTTCGCGACGCATTCGACCCACAAGCTGCTGGCGGCACTGTCGCAGACCTCCTACATCCACATCCGCGACGGCCGCAGCGCGATCGATCATGGCCGCTTCAACGAAGCGTACTGCGCGCAGGCAAGCACATCCCCGCTCTACGCGCTTATCGCGTCGAACGATGTGGCGGCGGCCATGATGGACGGCCCTGGCGGGCAGACGCTGACCCAGGAGACGATCGATGAGGCGGTAGCCTGTCGCCTCGCCGTCGCGCGCATCCGGCAGGAATTTCTCGCGAAGAAGGACTGGTTCTTCGCGCCCTGGAATGCCGAGGAGGTGCGCGATTCAAAGTCCAACCGGCGTGTGCCGTTTCACGAAGCGCCCGCAGAGTGGCTCGCCACGGATCCGAACTGCTGGATTCTGCACCCCGGCGAAAGCTGGCACGGTTTCGAGAACCTGCCGGAAGGCTGGTGCATGCTGGATCCGATCAAGTTCGGCATCGTCTGCCCGGGCATGAAGGCGGATGGTCAGCTCGACACGTCCGGCATTCCTGCCGACATCGTTACCGCCTACCTCGGCCGCCACGGCATCGTGCCGTCACGCACGACGGATCATATGGTCCTCTTTCTGTTTTCCGTGGGGGTGACCAAGGGCAAGTGGGGAACGCTGCTCAATACGCTGCTCGATTTCAAGGTCGACTATGACCGTAACGCTCCGCTCAGTGAGGTTCTTCCAGCATTGGTGTCCCGCGCGCCGAGCCGCTATGAG
>DATBJU010000106.1:0-60478 GCA_036556265.1 Xanthobacteraceae bacterium
GGAGATCGAGCCCATGACGGTGGAGGCCGAACGCCTGTCACGACTGATCGGCGACATCTACGACGTCGTGCTCGATCCGTCGCTCTGGCGCAGCGCGCTGCGAGACATTGCCAAATTCGTCGGCGGGTCGGCCTCGGCGCTCTATTCGAAGAATGCACGCAGCGTGACCGGGGCCTCCCATTACAACTGGGGTCTGCAGCAACGCTACCTCCAGAGCTATTGGGAGAAATACATCAAGTACGACCCCACGACGGTCGGACAGCTAGTGTTCAATGTTGAGGACGTCTACAGCGCTGTCGATTTCATCACTTTTGAAGAGCTGTTTGAATCGCGCTTCTACAAGGAATGGATAAGACCTCAGGGTCTGATCGACCACGTCGGCGCGACGCTGGACAAAACCGCGACGAGCGTCGCGGCTTGTGTCGTTTTTCGCGGTGAACAGGAAGGTCCGGTTGATGACCAGGCGCGCATGCGGATGCGGCTGCTCGTTCCGCATATTCGCCGGGCAGTCCTCATCGGTAACGTGATCGATCTTCGCAAGAGCGAAGCGTCATCGTTCGCGACTCTGTTCGACAGCCTCGCAGACGGGGTGATCCTCGTCGACGCGCACGCCCGCATCGGATTCGCAAACGTTCCCGCGCAAACGATTATTGCGGAGGGAGAGATTCTTCGCGACGCGGGCGGCCGGCTCTCAGCTGTCGACACGGCAGCTGACAAGGCGCTGCGCAACATCTTTGCCGCCACCCCTGGCGGCGACACCGAGGTAGGCGCCGAGGGTGTGGCAATCCCGCTTTCATCCGCAAACGACGAGCAGTGGACCGCGCACGTCCTGCCCCTGACCTCGGGCGACCGGCGCCGCGAGGGCGTCGAACATGGCGCGACAGCGGCCGTGTTCGTGCGTAAGGTGCAGCTCGAGTCGCCGTCACTCATGAAGATGCTCGCGACACGTTACAAGCTCACCCCCGCCGAGCTTCGCGTGCTCCAGGGCGTGATCGATGTGGGTGGCGTGCCGGCGATCGCGGATGCGCTCGGCATCTCACCGACGACGGTGCGAACCCACATGAAAAGCCTGTTCGAGAAAACGGGCGTCCGGCGGCAGGCGGATCTCGTCAAACTGATCGCGAGCCATTCGAGCCCATTCGTCAGCTGACTTTTCCCCTCGCTTAGGTGTTGCAGCCGCGCATCGCGTGGACGGTTTTCGCCGCCGTCCGTCGATTTCTCGCGCTGATTTCCTGCGCTCCTCCTCCGATTGCAGGAAGCGGCGTCGATCGATGCGATGCCATTGTCGCCGCGGTTCGTGGCGACCCTCCTGCTCATCAATCGATGGCGCCGCCGCGCGGCGGAGCGTTCGAAATGAAAAATCTTCTTCTGGCGAGCGTCGCTGCCGCTGCGCTTTGCAGCACGCCCTCCCTCGCGCAATCGCCGACCGCGCCAGTGTTCGATTGGTCCGGATTTTACGTCGGCGCGAATGCGGGATACGGCTGGGGCGCTTCCACTTGGACCGCCGCTGTCGCTGGCTTCTTTGCGCTCGCTCCAGGCGATCAATTTCCCACGCTCCCGCGGGGAGCGCTCGCTGGAGGCCAGGTCGGCCTCAATTGGCAAAGCGGCCCCCTCGTTCTTGGAGCCGAGTTCTCCGGCGCCGCCGGCTCGATGAACGACACAATCGTCAGCCCGTTCATCAGCAGCGACAGAGAGCGAACGAGGGTCTCATCTATCAGGTCAGCGACAGCGAAACTCGGCTTGGCAGTGGATCGGCACCTTCTCTACGCCAAGGGCGGAGCCGCACGGAGTCACATCAAGATCGTTGCTGACGCTTCCCCCCTTGCAGTTTTCTCGGGTGACAGGACGCGCACCGGATGGACGATCGGCGCCGGTTGGGAATATGCACTCGCTCCGAACTGGATATTGGGCGTCGAGTTCAATCATTACGACTTCGGCTCCGCGGAGTACCGAGGAATTCTTCCCGGCGACGACGACCCCGAAATTTTTTCGGTCAGGTCCACGGTTCAGTCGTTGGTCGCTCGCCTGAGCTACAAGTTCGGCGGCTGAGCGAGACACGCGGCGAAATCTCGGCGCGCGATGAAGAAGCCTATCCTCGCCATCCTCTTCGTCGCCGCCTTCGCGGGTGCGGCCGCGATCGCCGTGTTGCCGGGACCCGTGGCCAACTGGTTCTACTGCCGCGGCCATATCGAAAACGTTTTGGAAGTCGGCCCGCGCCTCAGCTGGGCATTAGACCGCGACGGCACATGGCGGAGGCGCCTGCGCGCCGGCCGCAATCGACACTCGGACTGCTGACGACGATTTCCATGAAGCGCATTCGCGAGCGAGGTCTTGCCGTGAGATTCCTGTTCTTCGCTCTGGTCGCGGGGCTGTGTCTCGCCGCCAAGGCCACGCTGCCAGATCCGTCGACGACGCCAGCTGCAGAAGATCCGATCGCTTCACCTCGGCGAGTTGGACCACCACCTGCTGAAGGATCTCAGGATCGCGCGAGCGGGTGAGTCACCCCTGCTGCTGCGGCGTGCGTACGATGAGCCCGTCGAGCTCCTCGGTGACCTTGATCTGGCAGGAAAGCCGCGAGGTCGGCTTCACGTCGAACGCGAAGTCGAGCATGTCCTCTTCCATCGGCGAAGGCGGACCCACCTTCTCGCTCCATGCCTCGTCCACGTGCACGTGACAGGTTGCGCACGAGCATGCGCCGCCGCATTCGGCGACGATGCCCGGCACGCTGTTGCGGATCGCCGTCTCCATGACGGTCGAGCCGACTTCCGCATCGACGGTTCGCTCAGTCCCGTCGTGCTGGATATAGGTGATCTTCGGCATTCACTCCGGGAAAATGTTCGGGGACGCACCCTATATATGCACACCCCATGAAAGGCGAGCCTGCAGGCGGCTCACTTGCGCGCCGTCAATCCCGCGATCGCGAGGCGTGCCACCGCAACGAGCGCGGAAAGATGCGCGAGCGCCCCTCCGAAGCGCTCCGGATCGCCGGCAACCGCCTCCAAGTCCGCCGCCGCGTCCGCCACTGCACGTGCACCGACGCCGAGTGCGGCACCTTTGAGGGTATGCGCGGCTTCGCGTCGCGCCCTCTCGTCCCGCGCGGAGACGACCGTCGCGAGCAGCCGCTCCGCCTGCGCGTCGAACAGGCCGAGCACTTCGCGCGCCAGCACCTCGTCGCCGAACGTCACCTGCCGGAGGTGCACAAGATCGATCGCCCCCGCGTCATGGGCGACGACCGCCTTCGCATTGTTGCCTCGGCTCCGCATGGAGCTGCCTCCGTTCGGACCGGGGCAATCTCCCATTTCACGGTAAACGGAGGTTCAAGAGGCTCGGAGACTCCTTGTGCCGAGGAGTTTTTCCCGCAAGTCACAGGGGGTTCCACAACTTTCTGTGAGTTCCGCAGGAACAAGCTCCTGCCGCTCGTTGTTGGCGGATTGGCTGGCTGGGCGAAAGGGTTGGTTGTTGCGTGGGGGGCCATGACACCTGCGGACTATCGGGCACGCGCCGAAGAGTGCATTCGCATCGCCAATTCCCACCATGACGCGGACATGCGGAAACGCTGGCTCGAGCTCGCCCAGCAATGGCGGGCCCTTGCGGCACAAGTCGAAAACATGAACCTGGGCGATCCCGGCTTCCGCGCGACCGGAAAGCCACACGACCCGGAAAAACCGCCCGAACCGCAGGCCTGAGCGCCCCTATTTCATTTCGGTTGTACGGGCGGCTCGTGCCCGAGCACGCGATAGCCCAACGGGGTCAGACGACACACGAGCCAGTCCGGTTTCACCGGATTTGAACCCCACAATTCGGCCCAGCCATGGGCCATGCACGATTCGATCGTGCGCCGCGGAATCTCGCGGCCCGCCTCGTCGAACAGCGGCAATTTTCCCCCGGCTTCGCGCAAACCGCGCTCCAGATAGCGCCGCTGGGCGGCGCTCGGACCGCCCGCAGACTCTGGCAAAATCGTGGCACCACCACCCGCGAGCCCTGCTGGCGTCTTGGTTCCCATGGTGAACAACTCGTTAACGATGTTTCGAAGGCTCGACCGATCAACGTTTCCCGTCCGCGTCGACCGGGATAGGATAATCGAGCGGTGGACGGGTGTCCCGGCAAAGTGTGCGCCGGGTGCCAATGCTACGAATTAGGCACGTTGGCGGGGCTGCCCGAGGGGCTTTCGCCAGTGATCATCCGGCCATTGCTTTCGGCCCGAGCGGCGTACCGCCGATCGTGGTTCAGCGTACGGCCCGGAGGCGCGGTCGACCATGGCGAAGACTCCCAGGAAGTCCCAGGACCCGACGCAGGCGGCGCTGTCCGCGATCGAGGAAGCGCTGCAGATCGGTGGCGAGAATTCCGAGAGCGACTCCGCGACGAACGAAGGGAAACTGGCGAGCGCCGACGACACACGCCGCAACGTGAATGTCACGCCGGTCACGCCCGCGACCATCCTCGACGAGCCGCCCGTACGTCGCCGCACACCCGGCCGCCGCTTCGAACGCGTCGCACAGTCTCCGGCGAATGACGACCGCCAGACCGTCGGACAAATTCTTGCTGCGCTCAACGCGCGCCCATCGCGCCTCCCCTACATCATCGCGGCCGTCGCCGGCGCGTGGTGGGTCGTCATGGCGCTGCTCATCGGTTACTCGCGCGCCTATCAGGACATCGCCCAGACGACCGGCTTGATGGATCTCGTCGACCTTCCGTATTTCTGGCTGTTCTTCGCGACCCTCGTTCTCCCGCCGATCCTGTTCTTCATTTTTGCGGCGATGGTTCGCCGCACCCAGGAAATGCGCCTCGTCTCCCGAGCCATGACCGAAGTGACGCTGCGCCTCGCCGAGCCGGAAGGCGTCTCCACCGACGCAATCGTTAGCGTGAGCCAGGCGATCCGCCGCGAGGTTGCAGCACTCGGCGACGGCATCGAACGCGCGATCGCGCGTGCGTCCGAGCTCGAAACCATGGTGCGCAACGAGGTAGCAACCCTGGAGCGCGCCTACGACGAGAACGAACTGCGCGTCCGCGCGCTCGTTGATGAACTGCAAAGCGAGCGCGACGCGATCGTTTCCCACGGCACGCGCCTGCGCGAGGCGATCGGCGGCGCTCATGAAAATTTCAGTTTCGACGTTGAGGGCGTAACCAACCGCATCGACAGCACGCTCACCGAGGCGACCGACCGCATCAATACTGCCTTGAACGAGGCAGGTAATCGCGTCAGCGAGAACTTCCTCGCCCAGGCCGAAGCCGCCCGCGCCCAGGTCGCCGCGGCAAGCGACATTGTGATCGAAACATTCACCGGCCGCGGTACCGAACTATCCGACCGGCTGGCGCAGATCGGCATCGAGGTCGCAAACAGCCTCGACTCGCGCTCAGCACGCCTCACCGAGGCCATGAACTCCTCGATGGAGAAGATCACCGACGTGATCGTCAGCAAGGGCAACGAGGTCCACGACGTCCTCACCGCCCGTTTGACGGCCGCCGAGGACGGCATCGCCCAGCGTGGCAACGAGATCGCCGAACGCATCGAGGTCGAAAGCACGACCCTCGCCCGCCGCCTCACCGAAGGGCTGCAGGGCTTCGACAACACCGTGAAGGTCTACGGCACCGGCCTCGTCGAGCAGATGAACGCGTCGATCCAGGTACTGAACGAACAGACGCGCACGGCGCTCACCGGACTCGACGACCGCACGAGCGGCAAAATGCGCGAGACGACGGAGGCGATCGACAGCCGTATCCAGCGCATCGAGCAGACAATCGACTCCCGGACGCAGGCCCTGAACGAGACGCTCGCCAACCGCACGCTCGAACTCGCCCGCACGATTTCCGACAGCTCCAAAGTCGCGAGCGAGGCCGTCGACAAGACCGTTGCCGGCATGGGCGAATACTTCGCCACGAAGGCACAGGAAATCGCCGTCACAATCACCGATCGTGCCGAGGCGGTCGACCAGACGCTCGGCAAGCGCGCCCTCGAGATGACCGAGACCCTGGACACCCGCATCCAACGCTTCGAGGACAAGGTCGCGAACAAGCTCGTCAGCATTACCGAGACGATCGAAACCCGCGGCCTTGCACTCACCGACGCCTTGGCCACGAAAGTCGACGAGGTCACGCAGAACCTGCGCACCGGCGCGGCGGAGGTGGAGCGCTCGCTCATCCAGATCGGCGACCAGATGACGAAGACGCTCGTCGATCGCATGGGCGAAGCGGTCCGCGGCTTCGCGGAACAAACCACGCAAATCGTCGCCGCACACGACGCGCTACGCGAGAACGTGATGGGCTCGCTCGACAAGCTCCGCGAGTCGAACACGATGTTCAAGCAACTGCTAATGAACGTCACTGAGACGCTCGAGCCACTGGAAAGCAACGTGGCGAAGCGTGTGAGCGGTCTGCAATCCGCGCTGGAAAACACCGTCAGCTCGACCCGCACCACTGTCGACTGGATCGACAGCCAGATGCACGAACTGCGCAACATTGGCAGCGGCGTCCTGCGCGACCTGTCCGCCCTCACCCAACGCTTCGAGGGCCAGGGCCGCTATATCGCCTCGGTTGCCGATACGCTTGCCGAGACGCACGGCCGCATCGACCAGTCGCTGGCGGACCGCCGCGACGCCCTCGAGCAGATCATCAACATGCTCGCCGATCGCACGGCCGCGATCGAAGAGAACTTCGGCACCCGCTCGCAGCAGATCGGTGAGCGGCTTGCCGCATTCAACCGCCTTCTGCAGGAGTCGCTGCAGGCTGCGGAAGCGCGCGCCCACGAGATCGCGCGCCACGTCGCCGATTCCACCAACCAGATCACGCTCACAATCAACAAGCAGCACGAGACCATCCGCAATGCCTATTCCGAGGAGCGCGGTCGCACGGCCACCGCCCTGAAGTCGACCTATGAAGAGTCGATGGAAGAGATGAAGCAGATGTTCACCGAGCTGCAGGAGCGGTTCACTGAGACCGCGCGCGAAGTGCGCGAGGTCGCGCAGGAAGTGCAGGGATCGCTTGAGCAGACCCGCGTCGAGTTGAAGCGCGGCGTGCTTGAACTGCCGCACGAAACCCGGGAAAGCGCCGAAGCCATGCGCCGGGTCGTATCCGATCAGCTGAAGGCGCTCGCCGAGCTGAACGAAATCGTCGGCCGTCACGCGCGCGACACCGAACTGATGGAGGCCGGCCGCGCGGAAGCGACCCGCTACGCCGGACGCGAACAGATCGCCGAGATGCCGCGCCAGCGCGCGGCCGAGCCGCGCGGCGAACCGATCGAATTCCGCCGTCCGCGTCAGGCGGAAACACGCCGCTCGCGGGAGGCCCCTGCCCGCGAACGCGACGAGGGCGAACGCGGCGGTTGGCTCACCGATCTTCTCGTGCGCTCGGCGCGCGACGAGGAACAGGAACGCGGCAACGGCTCACCCCTGCACGCGATCGAGTCGCTCGATTCACTATCCGTGGATATCGCGCGCATGATCGACCACGACGCCGCGGTCGACCTGTGGGATCGCCATCAGCGCGGCGAACGCAACGTCTTCACCCGTCGACTCTACACTGCGCAGGGCCAGAAGACCTTCGACGAGATCCGCCGCCGCTATCGCAAGAGCGACGATTTCCGTGAGACCGTCGATCGCTACATTGACGAGTTCGAGCGCTTGCTCGAGCAGGTCTCACGCGACGACCGCGGCCAGGTGCTGTCGAAGACGTACCTCACGTCCGACACCGGCAAGGTCTACACGTTGCTGGCGCATGCGGCCGGGCGGTTGAATTGACGCGCAGCGACTCGGATTAGAAACGAACTCAGGTCGCCAAGACTGTCATGGCCGGGCTTGTCCCGGCCATTTTCGTCTGTCGAGTTGTCGACGTGTCCCGGGCGCAGCGCAGCACGCAGTGATGCGCTGCAGACCCGGGACCCATTAAGTCGAGCAGACTCTGGGTCTACAAATACGCAATCAACCTTCCGATCGTCGGCACCGCGATCCAGATCGCGATCGAGGCGAGCACCTGCGCGCGGCTAGCACCCGGCGGTTCGGCGTCCCAGCCGCCGATCTTCCCGCTCCACCACAGCCGAAACAGGGCTGCGTTGGCGAGTCCGAGCGCCACGAGCGCAAGCTTGATCTGCAGCAACGAATTGGCCGCGAGCGGCCCTGCGTCGGCGATGAATAGGATCAGCCCGCCCGGAACGAGCAGCACGATACCGCCGACCGCGATCGGGGTGAGCAGCCGTGAGGCCGCTTCCAGCGGTACATGCCGGCGCCCAAACCCGAGAAAGCGAAAATCAAGCGCGAGGATCGAACCCACGAGCAGCGCTACACCCAGCACATGGATCACGTTCCCCAACGGGTAGACCCAGGTGGAATGGCGGATCACGATCCCGAGCCCGGAGTTCTGGAGCGCGACCGCCCACTGCGGCCAATGCTCGGCCGCTTCCATCAGCGCATCTCGATCACACGGGTACCGATGGTGACACGCTCGGCGCGCATTTCGTTCTTCCGCGCCGTGCTCGGATAACCCTCAGCCTTGACGCGCTTGCCGACCGCGATGTCCTCCCGCGCGAGCCCGCGCGACTGCATGCGCGAAGGCGGCGCGAGCGTCGCGGTCCAGCGCACGCCCTGCAACTCGATCACCATCTCACCATGGGGAAACTCGTAGCTCGACTCCAGGACCGGGCCGTCGAGCACGATGGTCTTGCTCGCGTCGTAGCTGCCCCAACCGTGATGGGCCGCGGCGCCGCCCGCAAATAGTAGGGCCGCAGCCGCGATGCCGGACCAGATCAGTCGCATGAATGCTTCCTCGTCTTTGGCGCCCGCCCGCAAAAGCTAACATGCGTCGCATCGCAGCGGAGACGGATAACGCTGTTTTGACCTTCGCTGTCATTCCGGGACGCGCCACCGATCTCGGGTTTACCCGAGATCGGCAACTAATATTGCCCAAGTCGGGCCAAGGCCGACTTGGGTGGCGCGGGCCCGGAATCCAGAAGCAGATGCCGTGCGCGCGTCTGGATTCCGGCTCGCCGCTTCGCGGCGCCCCGGAATGACCGTCTCAAATCTTCGTCGCGGTCCAGCGCACAAGATCGATCAGGACGATGCCGAACGCATGATTGATCGCGGCCGTTGCCGAAGGACCGTCGACCGACGACGTTTCCGCGCGGGCGATGAACACCTGTGTCGCCACGACCCGGTTCGTGCGTTCATTCAGGATCCGCGCCGATATTTCAACGAGCGCCATCGGGCTATCGCCCACATGCACCCCGAACTCCCGCAGTTCGGTATCGAGCACGAAGTCGCTGCGCAGCTGGTCGCTGCTACCGCGCGGGACCGCTCGTACCCGCTTGCTGTTTTCGAAGGCCTGCACAATGCGGGCCTGCACGATACGCGGAAGCCGGTCGGCCCAGCGAGCGCCGCCGAGATAGTTGATCTCGCCGGGCGTCGGCTGCACCACCACCCGCTCGCTGTCGAGCGCCCGCAGTGCCGTCGGTATCGCGACCGCGATCGATCCGCGCGCGGGGCGGACCTCGCCGTACTCCTGCGGGGACGCCAGCTCGAACGTCTGCAAGGAGCTGTCGCCGGCGCACGCGCTAAGCGCAATTGCGATCAGGAGCGCGGGCAGAATACGCGCCCCACGGCGATACTCGGAACCTGACACACGTACCCCCCGGCCTCACGGGCTCGTACGAAAATCAATTAACGCGGATTATATTCGGGAACGCCCCCTGCGCTGCTCGCGCCGCCGCCAAACAGGAATTGCCCCGGATTGCGTTCGAGATTGCGCACGACGCGCTCGATCTCGCCGACCGTACGCCGCGCGTCGACCGCGAGCGCGTGGTATTCGCGAATTGTCGTCGGCGCCGCCTTCTTCAGACTGTCCGCGAGCTCGCGCACTGACTTTGCCGCTTCCGACGCGTTCGCCATGAAGCCCTGGTTGTCCTTGTTGCCGGTGAAACCTTCGACCGCGGCGAGCACGCCGTCGAAGCGGTCCGCCATCTTGTTGAGCTTGGCCGCGAGTTGCGATGCATTGGAGATCAGCGCATCAGCGTCTTCCGAACGGGCCGAAAGGACGCCGGTGAAGGTGGAGATGTCCTTGATCGCCTGATCGAGCCGCTCCTCATTGTCGCCGAGCAACCGGTCGATGCGCGCTGCGATCGAGTCGACGCGGCCCATGATCTGCTTCGCGCCCGACATCAAATCCGCCATCTGGCCGCCTTCCGCGATGACGCGCGGCAGATTTCCCGCCTGCGCAACGAGCGGCGGCGCATCGGTCCGGCCGCCGGTCATCGCGACCGAAGCAATGCCGGTCAGGCCCTGGTATTCGAGACTCGCGCGCGTATCGGCGCGTACCGGGACGCCCGTGGCCAGGCTCACCGTGACCGAGACCTTGCGCGGGTCGTTGCGATCGAGCTTGAGTGCCGTCACTTCGCCGACACGGATGCCATTGAAATTGACCGGAGCGCCGGGCCGCAGGCCCGAGACCGAGCTGTCGAACACGATCTCGTAGCTGGACCGGCCGCCCATATCGCCGACTCGCTCGATCCACCACACGAAGGCGAACGCGCCGAACACGACGGCGAGCGTGAAGATTCCGATGAGTACGTAGTTTGCCCGGGTTTCCATGACGCCTTTCCGACCGTTTTGCTTCAGGCTTCCGCGCCCGCCCTCGACTGCGCTCGTTTTCCGTGGAAGTAGGCCCGAAGCCACGGATGCTGCGCTTCGAGCATCGTCTCGATCGGCCCCTCGGCGATCACCTTTCCGTCCGCGAGCGCGATGATGCGGTCGCAGGCGGTGTAAAGGCTGTCGAGATCGTGGGTTACCATGAAAACGGTAAGCCCTAAAGTCTCCTGCAGCGCCATGATCAGCGCGTCGAAATCGCCGGCGCTGATCGGGTCGAGGCCGGAAGTCGGCTCGTCGAGAAACAGGATCTCCGGATCGAGCGCGAGGGCGCGTGCCAGCGCAACGCGCTTCACCATGCCGCCCGACAGCTCCGACGGCATCTTGTCGAGCACGTCGCGATGCAGCCCGACCATCTCCAGCTTGGCGAGCGCGATTTCCTCCATGAGCCGGGGAGACAGATCCAGGTTCTCCCGCATCGGAAATTGCACGTTCTGCCGCACGGTCAGCGACGAGAACAACGCCCCGCCCTGAAACAGCACACCCCAGCGCCGTTCAATCGCTTGCCGTTCGCTCTCTTCGATCCGGTCGACGTCCTTGCCGAACACCTCGATCGAGCCGCGCCATTTCGGCAGCAACCCGATCAGCGATCGCGTAAGCACTGACTTGCCGCCGCCCGACGCGCCGACGAGACCGATCACCTCACCATATTTGATTTCGAAATCGACGCCCTTCAGCACCAGTTCGCCGCGAAAGCCGACCTCGAGCCCTCGCACGCGGATCACGGTTTGCGCGCCCGCTCCGTTGTGACCGTTGTGTTTCGACTTTGCCACGGCTCACTTCCCGATTGCAGCGAAAAACACGGCGAAGAAGCCGTCGAGCACGATCACGAGGAAGATGGACTTCACGACGGAGTTGGTGGTGTGCTCGCCGAGCGACTCCGCACTCCCCTCGACGCGGAGCCCCTCGACGCAGGCGATCAGACCGATCACCGCGGCCATGAATGGCGCCTTCAGAATGCCGACCTCGAGCGTGTCGAGGGTCACGGCCTCGCGCAGTCGGTCCATGAACACTTCCGGCGGAAAGCCGCCGTAAACCCAGGACACGAGCCCGCCGCCGACGAGCGCGGAAAGGCTCCCGAGCACCGTGAGTAACGGCAGCGCCACCACGAGCGCGATCAGGCGCGGCAGGATCAACACTTCGACCGGATCGAAGCCCATGACCCGGAGCGCGTCCATTTCCTCGCGCATCTTCATCGAGCCGAGCTCGGCCGTGTAGGCGCTGCCCGAGCGGCCCGCGAGCATGATCGAGACAATCAGAACACCTACTTCACGCAGCACCAGGATGCCGACCATGTCGACGACAAACGTCTCCGCGCCGAACCTGCGGAAATGGAAGATGCCCTGTTGCGCGAGGATCGCGCCGATCAGGAAATTGATGAGCAGAATGATCGGCACCGCGCGGTAGCCGACGCGGTCAAGATGATGGACGATCGAGGTAAAGCGCAACCGCCGCGGAGCCAGCGCGACGCGCCCACCCGCGATCATCACCTCGCCGAGAAAGTGGATGACCGCGAAGAAGTCTTTGCCAACTTCCGCGACGGCAATCCCGATATGTTCCAGTGCGTCATGCAGGGCGCGCTTGTGCGGATGCGGAGGGGGCGGCGCCTTGTTCGAGATCGCCACCTCGTCCAGCAGCACTTTGAAGCGTGGATCGATACCGACGATCTCGGCACGCAAGCGCGCGTCACCCGCGGCGCGGCGCATGCGCTCGATCAGCCATGCGCCGACCGTATCGAGCCGCTCAAGGTGGGTGAGGTTGATTTCGACGCGGTCGACTGGAAGGCGCTTCGAATAGAGGGCCTCGACTAAAGCCTCGAGTTCGGTGGCCCGCGCGGCCACCCATCCGCCGGCCGCGTCGATCACCAGCCGACCGCCGTCCAAGTGTACTTTCAGAAGCGAGCTCTCGGCCGCCACTGGTGCGCTACCTCGGGGAATAACGAAGGCCCCCCAAACTCGGGCCTGCCCGAGTTTGGCCACTCAAAAGATTGGCCGAAGTCGGAAACATCCGACTTCGGCTGGGCCAGCCCCGGGGCGGCCCCGCACCTTGGTCTTACTCAAGCCCCGCGGCCCCGTCGAGCATTTCGTGAACGGCATGTTAACCATACTTGTCTGCAGTCCGTGGGCTTCGCGGAAGCGAATTTCGACGGAACTCCAAATCGGATGAACATTTCCGGTACTCGCCTGACAGTTCACGTCGAGCGCTGGCCGATCGCCGGCACCTTTGCGATCAGCCGCGGGGCAAAGACCGAGGCGGTCGTGGTCGTCGCCGAGGTCAGCGACGGGCGCGTGACCGGCCGCGGCGAATGTGTCCCCTACCCGCGCTACGGCGAAACCGTTGAAGGCGTGGTGGCGGCGATCGAAGGGATCGGCCCGCGCGTGACGGCTGGGCTCACACGCGATGCACTGCAGTCGATCCTTCCCGCGGGCGCGGCGCGCAACGCGCTCGACTGTGCCCTGTGGGACTGGGAGGCGAAGCGCGCCGGCTGCCGCGCCTGGGACCTGGCTGGCCTGCCGCAGCCACGTCCCGTCGTCACGGCCTACACGATCTCGCTCGATCGGCCGCAAGCCATGGCGGACGCTGCTCGCAAGGCCGCGCTGCCAATCCTCAAGCTGAAACTCGGCGCGCCTGGCGATCGGGAGCGGCTGACCGCAGTGCGCGCCGCGGTTCCCGGAGCGACGCTGATCGCCGACGCGAATGAAGGCTGGCGCGCGACGGACCTTGCCGAGAACCTCGCCGCCTGCGCCGCGGCCGGCGTGAAGCTTATCGAGCAACCCCTTCCCGCGGACGATGATGCTGCCCTGGCTCAGATTGAGCGGCCGGTGCCGGTCTGCGCCGACGAGAGCGTGCATGACCGCTCCAGCCTTGCCCGTCTAGTGGCCAAGTATGACGCCATTAACATCAAGTTGGACAAGGCAGGCGGCCTGACCGAGGCGTTGGCGCTTGCCGAGGAGGCAAACCGGGCCGGGCTCACGATCATGGTCGGTTCCATGGTCTGTACTTCGCTCTGCGTCGCCCCCGCACTACTACTCGCGAGCCGCGCCTGCTTCGTCGATCTCGACGGTCCGCTGTTGCTCACGCGCGATCGGCCCGACGGGCTCCGCTACGAAGGAGCGCTCGTGCACCCGCCCGTCTCTTCTCTCTGGGGCTGAACCCGCAAGTTCCACCATCGAAGTTCCCTGAAAAAAAATTCTCGCGCAAAGACGAGTTCCGCGCCGAAAGGCCTTGCATTTTCCCCGATCTGAATCTTCCCTATGCGAACGGGGCAAGTAATTTCAGTCGGGGTCACCTCGCCGTCAGGGGGGAGCGGCAGCAATCCATGAGACAATCAATTCTGATTGGCGTCGCGCTCGCGACGCTGAGCGCAACCACCGTGTCGGCAGACGTTCGTATCCGGAACGACCCCGGCGGCATCATTTCCCAGCACATGCAGGTGTTCGCCCGGCTTCGCGACAGCGGCGAGCGCATCGTCATCGACGGACATTGCTACTCGTCTTGCACGCTCGTGCTTGGCATTGTCCCGCCCGACCGCGTGTGCGTGACGCCGAGGGCGCGCCTCGGCTTCCACGCCGCCTGGGTGCCCGGCGGAGACGGCCGTCCGCTGCCGAGTCCCGAAGGCACCGCCACGATGTGGGGTGTGTACCCGGACGTCGTTCGCAAATGGATCACGAACCGCGGCGGCCTGAGGCGCGAACTCGTGATCTTGAGCGGCCGGGAGCTCACTTCGATGGTCCGCCCCTGCCGCTAGACGGCAGGACCGCCTAGTCGCCAGGCGAAATCGGCTGTCCAGGGCTCTTCCGCGGCCGATTTGGCGCGCCTTTTCGCGATTTCGCCTCGGCCCGCCATCAGGGTAAACTTTTCCTTGAAGATTCGAGGGCAGGTTCGTTCCAGCGTCGTCAAATCCGACCCTAAGGGGCCTATGCCGCTGCCGCCCGCTCCCGCGCCCTTCACGGATGCGGACTACGAGATGATCGCCGCCGCCGTGCTCGAGACGGCGCGCGGGCGCTGGTTCATGTCCGAGCACGCGCGGCGCAACCGCCAAGCCGACACAAAACTCGTACTCGAGGCGATCGAGAAGCTCGAGCGCATGATCGCACAGCGCAACGAGGGCCCCGAACCAGACCGCGTGCGCGTCGACCTCGTCGAGATGATGAACGCGATCACCCGCACGAAAGCGGAAATCGCATCAATCCGGCCCGCGCGAAACGCCAGCAACCATTTCGATCAGGCTTCGACGGAGCTCGACGCCATCGTAGGCGCCACCGAGAAGGCAACCTCCGAAGTTCTCGCGTCGACCGAGCGCGTGCAGGAGATCGCGTGGACCCTGCGTGAGCAGGGCGTCGACGCCGCCGTGTGCGACCTTCTCGATGCCAACGCAACGGAGGTCTACACGGCTTGCTCGTTTCAGGATCTCACCGGCCAGCGCATCCGCAAGGTGATCGAGGTGCTACGTTTCCTCGAAGCGCGCATCGACGCCATGATCAAGATCTGGCGGCTCGACGATCTCGAGTTCGTCCCGCCGGACGACGCGCGGCTCCTCGCGCCGGCCCGCCATCCTGCCGCGACCGGTGACGGACTGCAGCAGCATGGGGTGGACGAGATCATCGGCCGGGAACGCAAACAGGATGTGTTCTGGCGCGAGACTCACCAGCAAGGGGGTCACGACCCGCGCAACCTCGGCGAGTTCGATCTTGACGACCTTGAGGTCTTCGACACTTCGCCGGACGCGCAGCCCAAGCTGGATACCCCCCAGGCGCGCTCCGATACGGGCGGCGCCCCGAATGGCTCGACGAGCCCCGCACCGCAGCCGACAAAGCCCGAGGGCAAGCCCCAGAAGCCCGCACAACAGGCCGAAGGCATGGAAATGCTCTCGCTTGCGGACCGGATGGCGTTGTTCGCGTAAGCTGTCGTCAGCGGATCACCGCCGCATACGTCGCTGGATCGACGTTTCCGCCGGAAAGCACAATCACCACGTTCCCGCCAGCCGCTTCGATCTTGCCGCTGAGCCGTACTGCGAGCGCGACCGCGCCGCCGGGCTCGACGACCAGCTTGAGCTCCTGAAACGCAAAACGCATCGCGGCCCGGACTTCCTCGTCGCTGACCGAGACGGCCTCCCCGACCAAGCGCCGGTTGATCTCGAACGTAATCTCGCCGGGCGTCGGTGCGAGCAGCGCGTCGCAGATCGAACCCGATAGCTTGGCATTGCGCTCGCGCCGGCCAGCGATGAATGAGCGTGCGTGGTCGTCGAAGCCTGCGGGCTCCACAGCAACGATGCGAGCCGCGGCGTGCTGCTCCCTCACGGCGAGAGCGATACCGGCGATCAGTCCGCCGCCGGAGACCGGCGCAAGTACCAAATCCGGTGCAAGCCCAAGGCGTTCTAGATCCTCGCAAATCTCGAGCCCGACGGTGCCCTGTCCGGCGATCACATGTGGATGATCGTACGGCGGAACGAGCGTTGCCCCGCGCTCGCGCGCTATGCGGCCACCGATCTCTTCGCGGCTTTCACGTTCGCGGTCATAAAGGACGACTTCAGCTCCGAGAGCGGCGGTGCGCTCCCGCTTCAGCGCGGGCGCATCGCGCGGCATCACGATCACCGCAGGCAAGCCGGCAAGCTTCGCTGCAGCCGCCACGCCTTGCGCGTGGTTGCCCGAGGAGTATGCGACGACTCCACCCTGCCGACGCTCCAGAGGAATACGCGCGATGGCGTTGTAGGCGCCGCGGAACTTGAACGAGCCGGTCCGCTGCAGGGTTTCGATCTTGAGGAACACCCTCGCCTTACCGCGCTCGATCACCGGTGCGCGCACGAGCGGCGTGCGCACGGCAACACCCTCGAGCAGGCGCGCAGCGTCCGCTACATCGGCAGCGTCAGGAACCTGCAAGCTCGGAACGATCTCTGCGGCGGTCACGCCGCGACGCTAGGACGCTGTTCGCGGCTTGTCACGCGCCGGCCTGAGGGGGATGACATGATCGTTCCGGCCCTGGCAACATTGTCGAGGAAGCAGCAGGCGCTTTCGTCCCAACTGTGCCGAAGAGCAAAGTCGCGGCAGCCATTGCCCGGAATATTGAGCGCTGCGAGCGCCGCCGACCGCAGGTCGTTGTCCAGCACTGCCACTGGTACATCGCCGATCACGTCGCGCGGCCCGGCCACTGGAAACGCCGCTACGGGAAGCCCGCTCGCCAGCGCCTCGAGCAATACCAGCCCGAAGGTGTCGGTCCGGCTCGGAAATACAAACACGTCCGCCGCGGCAAATGCATTCGCGAGCTTCTCTCCTTCCAGCGCACCAAGGAATAGGGCTTGCGGAAACCTTGCTTCGAGTTCCGCCCGCGCTGGTCCGTCGCCGACGACCACTTTCGTGCCCGGCAGGTCAAGCGCAAGAAACGCTTCGAGATTTTTCTCGATCGCGATCCGTCCAATGCTGATGAACACCGGTCGCGGAACGCCGAGATCGGCATCCGCCCGCGGTCTGAACAGCGCGGTGTCGACTCCACGCGGCCACAGCATAACGTTCCTGAAACCGCGGCCGGCAAGCTCAGTCGCGAGCGCCGGCGTCGCCGCCATCACGCCACTACCGGCGTTGTGAAAGCGGCGCATCCAGTTCCAGGTCCAGCGCGCGGGAATCGGCAACCGCACCGATACGTAATCCGGCAGCCGCGTATGAAAACTCGTCGTGAACGGAATTCCGTGCGCGAGGCAATAACGCCGCGTGAAATAGCCGACGGGCGCCTCCGTGGTCACATGGACCGCGTCCGGTCTTGCCGCCCGCACAAGACGGGCGATCGTCCGCGGATTGGGCACCGCGAGCGGAATTTCCGGATAGTTGGGCAGCGGCACGGTCGTGAAATCATTGGGCGTGATGAAAGTGAAGCTTGCATCAAGGCGCTCCGCGGCTTTCGCGACCGCCTCGAGAGTCCGCACCACGCCGTTGATCTGCGGGTGCCACGCGTCGGTTGCGACAAGTACGCGCATCAAGCGACCATGCGCGCCGCATCGAGCGCGGTGGCTTGCTTCGCCTGCTCGGTCCAGTGAATGATTTCGAAGCATCCATCGTAGTGCTCGCTGATCGCCGTGCAGCTCTCCACCCAGTCGCCGCAGTTGATGTAGACGACGTCGTCGTACCGGATCGCTGCATGGTGGATGTGGCCGCAAATCACGCCCTCCGCGCCGTGCCGGTGCGCCTCCGCCGCGAGCACCGCCTCGAACTCGCCGATGAAGTTGACGGCGTTCTTCACCTTCAGCTTGGCCCATTGCGACAGCGACCAATAGGTCAGGCCGAGCGCGCGGCGCACGCCGTTGAATAGGCGATTGACGAAGATTGCCGCCTCGTAGGCGCCGTCACCGATCCGGGCGAGCCACCGGGCGTGCTTGATCACGACATCGAATAGATCCCCATGCACGACGAGGTAGCGCCTGCCGTCGACGCCCACATGCACGGCCTGTTCGACGACCTCGATGCCGCCGAAATGTGTGCCGAGATAGTCGCGCAGGAATTCGTCGTGATTTCCGGGGATATAGATGATCCGAGAGCCCTTGCGCGCCTTGCGCAGCAGCTTCTGCACGACGTCGTTATGTGTCTGCGGCCAGTACCAGCTGGAGTGCAACTGCCATCCATCGACGATGTCGCCGACCAGGTAGATTGTCTCCGCATCGTTGTGACGCAGAAAATCGAGCAAGAGATCCGCCTGGCAACCGCGCGATCCAAGATGTACGTCGGAGATGAACAGACTGCGAAAGCGGCGGGCGGCCGAATCGGGTTCACTCGCAGCCACCGCCGCGTGAGCATTCATCAACCGATCCAGCATGGTTCGCGCATAGCAGAATCGTGTAACGGTCCGATGACGCCTGCTCCGGGGCACAGACACACCAGCCATGTGCTTAACGATCAGATGAAGAGAAAGACAATGCTGAGCGTGAGCAGTGTGGCGAGCGACATCTGAAAAATTTTTCACCTGCGTGCGTCACGCAGCGCATGCGCAATCATCACGCCGAACAGACACCAAATCACCAGCGCGAGAAACGCGGTCGGCCGAACGGCGCGGCAAGCGCGTCGACCTCCGCGAGGCACTGACACAAGCAGGATGAAGGGCAGCAGCCATTTCGGGCAACGAAGATGCCTCCTCAGGCGGCGCGCGAATGTGCCACAGGGGAACGCCCCGCCGTGCACAGGGCGCGCGCGAGCCCTGTATCGATCCGGACACTTGGCACCGTGACCCGCCCGTACCTGGCACCGCTTGTCGGCGGCTTCCCGACCGCGCATGATGCGAACCCCGCCGATCGAAGACCCGATAGAGGAATTTCCATGAAGCTTGTGCGTTTCGGCCCCGCCGGCCGGGAGAAGCCCGGTATCCTCGATTCCGAGGGCAAGATCCGCGACCTCTCCAAAGTTGTCCCAGACATTAATGGAGAGGTGCTCGCGAATGGCCTCGCCAAGATCAGGAAAGCGAAGCTCGCAAAACTGCCCATCGTGAAGGGCAAGCCGCGTCTCGGGCCCTGCATCGGCGGAACGCGCCATTTCATCGCGATCGGCCTGAACTACGCAGATCACGCTGCAGAGACCGGCTCCGCCATCCCGAAGGAGCCGATCATCTTCTCGAAGGCGCCGAACTGCATCGTCGGGCCAAACGACTCCATCATGGTGCCGAAGGATTCGACCAAGCTCGACTACGAGCTCGAGCTCGCGATCGTGATCGGCCGCCGCGCGCGTTACATCGACTCCGAAAAGGAAGCGATGAATTACGTGGCCGGCTACTGCATCTGCAACGACGTGTCTGAGCGGGTCTTTCAGGCTGAGCGCGGTGGCCAATGGATGAAGGGCAAGGGTTGCGAGACCTTCGGTCCGATCGGTCCGTGGCTCGTGACCAAGGACGAGATCAAAGATCCGCAAAATCTCAGCATGTGGCTCACGGTGAACGGCGAAACGCGGCAGAACGGTTCTACCAAGACCATGATCTTCGGCGTGTCGCACATCGTCTGGTACTGCTCGCAGTTTTTCGTACTCGAGCCGGGCGACTTGATCACAACGGGCACGCCGCCGGGTGTTGCGCTCGGACACAAGCCGCCGAAATGGCAGACGCCGGGTTGGCTCAAGCCGGGCGACATTGTGAAACTCCACATCGACGGCCTTGGCGAGCAGCAGCAGAAGGTGATCGCGTTCCGGAAGTAGGCTGCTCCGTACCGGCGCGAGGCGTCGGATGAGGACGCTATTATTCTCGGAGCAACCACGGTCAGCGGTGTAATTCGTGAAATCGGTTCGTCGACTGCTCTCCACTCCTGCGTCACATATCCTGGCGGCGCTGGCGTTGCTCGCCGGCATCGGCGACGCATTCGCCGCGGGCGGCGCGTTCAACGTCGACGATTCCGAGATCGGGTCGCCCGGCGAGTGCAAGACCGAAACCTGGACAGCCTTTGCCGCCAACCGCGATTTCATCGGCGTAGCCGCCCCGGCGTGCGTGGTCGAGTTCAGCCGGCCCGTCGAAATCGGCGCTCAGCTCGTCCGATTCCGCTCGGGCGACCAGTGGGGAACGGATCTCATTCTGAAAGGAAAGACGTCACTGATCCCGCTCGGTGAGGGAAAGATCGGCGTCGGATTCATCGGCGGCGGCGCATATAGCTTCACGCAACACGAGATGGCTGCAGCCTTCGCCACCCTGCCCGTATCGTTTCAAATCTCCGACACCCTGCGTTTGAATGTGAACGCGGGCGTCCTTCGCAACCTGATCGAAACCCGAACGCTCTTCACCTGGGGCGCAGGCGCGGATTTGTCCCTGTCGCCGAAAGTCACGCTGATCGCCGAAGTTTTCGGCTTCAACAGCGAGACGAGTGCACAGGCCGGCATGCGTTACACACCGCACGAGAAGATCGACTTCGACCTAATCTATGGGCGAAATCTGACCGGCGAGCGTGCCGATTGGATTACCCTCGGCATCAATCTCCGCTTCTAACCTCTCGCCTCGAGCACCGAGCGGATCGAGACCTTGGACCAAAGCGAGTTGCGTGCGCGGAATCCTACGTAGGATTCATGGATGCGCTTGGCGATGTCGCTGCCGCGCGCGACGGCGGACAGGATCGCGTCCGCGTGCGGCCGCGCCGCACGCACCACGTCCGCTGGGAAAGCGAACAGCTTCACGCCATTCTTGCTGACAAGCACCTCCAATGCTTCGGCATTCATGCGCTCGAATTCCGACAGGGCGAACGCGGCCTCTGCGGCGCAGGCGTGCGCGACAATCGCCCGCCGCTCCGCGTCGAGCTTGTCCCACACGCGTCGCGCGACGATGCACTCGCCCGTGCCATTCGGCTTGTTGAACCCAGGGTAGGCGTAGTTCGGCGCGGCACGCCACAGACCGAGCGCGATGTCGGAGGCCGGTGTCGTGAATTCGACTCCGTCGACGACGCCCGACTGCAGGGCCGGAAACGCCTCGCCCGGCGGCATGCTCACCGGCGTTGCGCCAAGTCGACGGAACACCTCGCCACCGAGACCAAGGGAGCGAAGCTTCAGGCCTCTAAGATCCTCGACTGACTTGATCTCGCGGCGGAACCAGCCGCCCATGCACACGCCGGTATTTCCGGCCATGAACGGCTTGACGGCGAACGGTGAGTAAAGTTCGTCCCACAGCGCCTGTCCGCCGCCATGCTCGACCCAGGCGACGTGCTCGTCGGGCGTAAGGCCGAACGGCACTGTCGTGAAGAAATTCGCCGCCGGCATCTTCCCTTGCCAGAAGAAGGCGGCGGTGTGCCCAAGGTCGGCCACGCCGCCGCCGACGGCGTCGAGCACCTCAAAGGCCGGGACAAGCTCGCCTGCCGAATAGACCTGCACTTCCAGCCGACCGCCGGACAGCGACTTGATACGCTCGGCAACGCGTTCCGCAGAAACCCCCGGCCCCGGCAGTCGCCGCGGCCACGATGTCACCATACGAAGTTTCAGCACCTGCGCCCTGGCAACCGTGGGCGCAGCGAGTGTCCCAAGAGCACCAAGTGCGCCGAGCGCGCTACGCCGGGTAAGCTTTTTCATCGCCGTCTCCGTCTTGGATGCGCCTCCACATGGCGTGGAAATGATGCACTGGACCGTGACCATGGCCGACGTTCAACTGATCCGCCGCAGCGATCGCGGCCGTGACGTAGCTCTTCGCCAGCGTGATCGCGTCGAACAATTTCATGCCGCGCGCGAGGAACGCGGCGATCGCCGATGAGAGCGTGCAGCCGGTGCCGTGCGTATTCATGGTCGCAAAGCGTTGCGCTACGAGCCGCCGTGCGCCCCGCTCATCCACGAAGAGATCGACAGACTCTGATCCCTTTCCGTGTCCCCCCTTGATAAGCACCGTGTGCGCGCCGAGCGCGCGGATTCCTTCCGCCTGGCTGCGCATTTCGTCTTCATTTTCTGCGACTGCCGCATTCATCAGCGCAGCCGCTTCATGCAGGTTGGGTGTTATCACGAGCGCGCGCGGCAGCAGCAGGCGCTTGAGCGTTGTCTCGGCTTCCTCCGCCAGCAGCCGTGCACCCGACGCCGCGACCATCACGGGATCGAGCACCACGTTCTTCGCTCCGTGCCGGTCGAGTCCCGCCGCCACAGCCTCGATCGCCCCCGGCCGCGACAGCATACCGATCTTCGTCGCAGCAATGCTCAGGTCGGCATAGACCGCGTCCATCTCTGCGGTGATGAATTCGGGCGGGACATCATGGATTGCCGAGACGCGCAGTGTGTTCTGCGCAGTAAGTGCCGTGATCACCGATGCTCCATAAACGCCAAGCGCCGAGAACGTTTTGAGATCGGCCTGGATTCCCGCTCCACCGCTCGAATCCGAGCCGGCGATCGTCAGTGCGACTGGAATCATGCCGCTCCCCGCTTCGGCTTCGCCGCGTCGACGATCGCCCGGAGTCTGCGTGCCGCGGCCTCCGGATCCGCGGCGGCGGTTACCGCCGACATGACGGCGACGCCATCCACACCTGCTCGCATCACTTCTGCTGCGTTACCTTCGTCAATTCCGGCGATCGCGCCGACCGGGAGTCCCGGGGCGCGTTCGTGAACGAGACGCACGAGATGCGCGAGGCCATGCACACCGACCGGCGGATCGGGGTTGCCCTTGCTCGTCGTCGCGAAAACCCCACCGATGCAAACGTAGTCGATGGCACCCGGCACAAGTGCCGCGACGTCGGCGTCAGACCGCACTGTCGCGCCGACGATCGCCCGCGGTCCCAATAGACGTCGCGCCGCCACAGGGTCGAGGTCCTCGCGCCCGAGATGTACCCCGTCGGCACCGGCCGCGAGCGCCACGTCTACTCGATCGTTCACGAGCAGCGGCGCACCGCTGCGCTCGAGGGCGCGTTTGACGGCAGCCGCTTGCTGCACAATCTCGCGCGTTTCCCCGGTCTTGTTGCGCAGCTGAATGACGGTCGCGCCGCCCCGCACCGCCGCCGAAGCGATCGCATCCAGCGGACGGCCTTCAGCGCGTGACGGGTCGACGAGCACGTAGAGCGTGAGATCGACGCTCATGCGAGCCTCGCACGTTGCGTCACGGTCTCCGTATCCAGCTCAGCAATCACGTCGATCCAAGCCGGCACGAAGCTCCCCGGTCCCCTCGCCCGCTTGGCCGCAAGCTCGCCCGCAATACCCATGCCCAGGAGTCCTGCAACCGCGCCAAGAAATTCGTCGTCCTCGATCGCCACCATTGCAGCAACCAGCGCGGATTCCGCGCATCCGATTCCGGTCACTTGGGCCATATACGGATGTCCATTCTCGATCCGTGCGCGCTTGGCGCCACTGGTTACAAGATCGACCGGTCCGGTACAGGCGGCCACCGTGATATGATCGAGGGCGAATTTTTCGAGCACTTCTGCGGTCGCCTCCGCTTGCGCAAGCGCGGCGAATTCGGCGGCGTTCGCACGTACGACGCGCGGTTCCTTCATCGCGAGATTGCGTGCCATTTCCGCACGCGGCTCCGAGCGATCGATCAGCACGGGGTCGAGCACCCACGGAATGCCGTCATCGCGCGCCACCTCAAGCGCGATCTCGACCGCATCGCGCCGATCGCGATCCAATGTACCGAGATTGACCAGCAGCACGTCGGCGCCGGCGACGAAATGTCCGATCTCCTCTGGCGAGGTAGTCATGGAGGGGATCGCGCCGGCCGCGAGCAACACGTTCGCCGTCAGCTCTTGAACCACGGTATTTGTGATGCAGTGGACGCGTGGGCGCCGTTCACGCAGGTGTTCGATGAGCGCGGCCGCGCGCGGGAGGAGGTCGTTACTCATCGGCCGGCCGCCAAATGCCGGAGACGGGCGGCGCGCAAAATTTCGCAGGATCGGCGCATCTCGCTTTCCTCCGCCGGTGTGAACCGGATCAGGTTCGATGGGTTGGCGGGACGCCTCTCAGCCCGGAAATCCGGACACCCCAACGAGATTGCGACAGAAATCTATGGGAGCGCCGACGGCCTTGCAAGACCACCGGTTCAGCGAATGTGCGGCAACTTCTCAAATCGATGATAGGGCGGCGGCCCGGCGCCAATCGCAAACGCAAGGCACGTCGTGCCGATGTCCTTGTGGCTCCGTTGAGAGCGCCCACCGGCGCCAACCGCTCGGCGGGTGCTCTGCGTCCCGTATCGCCTCGGTGGTCATTGAGGTCCCTTGCGCTGCGCTGCGACTAATTTGGCGCCGCCTGCGAGTGCTCGCCCCCTGGCTCCGAGATTGCCCGGATGGCATCGCCGGCGCTGTCGTCGTCGCGGCGCGCGATGTCGCCGAGCGACACGATGCCGACCATACGCTTCTCGCGGTTCAGCACAGGCAGACGCCGAACCTTGATGTCGCCCATGTTCTCCGCAACGTCCTCCAAGTCCTCGTCATCGAAACAATATTTCACTTCCGCGCTCATCACCTCCCGCACCGGTGTGTCGGGGCCGAGCCCCGCTGCAACGGCGCGTACGGCGATATCCCGATCCGTGATCATGCCGACCAACCGGTCGTTCTCGCCGACCGGAAGCGACCCGGCATCGATCTCCGCCATCGCCTGAGCGGCATCTCGTATCGTCTGGGACGGGCTCGCGATTTTGACGTCCTTGGTCATTGCCCTTGAGACCTTCATACAAGCCTCCTCTCCTGCGACCGCGTTCGCGATCGCCCTCTGAGCGCGGAACGTCAGTTGGAGCAGAGGGTTCCTTCTGCGCATGCGAAAATTCCGCGCAGCGCCCATGCCGCGAATGCAGCTAAGGCTTGAATCCGCCGCGATCGCGCCCCACGTTTGATAATCGATCGGAGGCGGCCATGACCATTAACGTCACCCGCAAGCCGAGCCAGCGCACGCAATCGGAACCTGTTTTCCCTCGTCGCAAGTCGGCGCCAGTCGACGATGTGGAGCTGAACTCCGACGAGAGCTTCCCGGCGAGTGACGCACCGAGTTGGACTCCGGTGGCGCGCGTCGGCAGTCCCCGCGCCAGCGTAAGTCCCGAACCGAGCGAAGTCCGACGCTGACGTTTCAGGAACTGAGCGCCGGCGCGAAAGAAGCAGTGGCAACCGTTGTCAGCGGAGCCAGGCTGCTCGCGAACGGAGACCGCTGGGGGCGCAAAATCGCAAAAAAAAACATTGCGCTGGACGCGCGTTACCGCTGACGCTGCACCCTTGCCTCTGGCCCGCGTTTCTGGTCCCCTCAGTCCGTTTCCGCTTGCCGGAGCCGCGAATGATCCCCTTCTTCGTCCAGATCAAGTGCCAGCTCGGCAAGTCCTACGAGGTGGCAAACCGTCTCGCCGACGCCGAAATCGCGTCAGAAATCTACTCCACCGCTGGCGAGTTCGATCTTCTCGTGAAGTTCTACGTCGAGGACGGCACCGACATCGGCCATTTCATCAACGAGCGGGTCCAGACCATTCCGGGAATCCAAGACACCCGGACAATCATTACCTTCAAGGCGTTCTGACGCCTAGACCGTGGGACCACCTGTAGGCGGGCCTTCCGCTCGCTTCTCCTCGGTGCGATCAAGCCCGAGCCGGTGCTCGCGCCAGATCACGAACAGCCCGGCCCCGATCACGATTGCCGCGCCCACAAGGACGACGCTCGTCGGCACTTCGCCGAACCACACGTACCCGATCACGATCGAGTAGATCATGCCCGAGTAGGCGAACGGCGCGACCACGGATGCGGGTGCGTGCCGATAGCTCTCGGTAATCAGCAGTTGCCCGACGCCGCCAAGCAATCCCATTGCAATCATCCAGGCGAGCTCGCTTCGCGTCGGCAGCGTCCAACCCCACGGCAGTGTCAGGAGCCCGGACAGCGAGCACACGATCGAGAAATAGAACACGAGCGAAGCCGTGGTCTCGGTACGCGACAGATGGCGCACCTGCGTCATCGCAATCGCGACCGCGAAGGCGCCGGCGATCGCGAACATTGTCCCGAGCGCGGTGCCCGCCCCGCGTGTCGCACCGCCGACGTTCGGATAGATCATGACCAGGACGCCGATGAAGCCCGCGGCGACTGCGCTCCAGCGCCGCGCGCGCACCACCTCTCCGAGCAAAAGTGCCGAGAGCGCCACCGTGAACAGTGGCGTCGCGAATCCGATCGCGGTTGCTTCCGCGAGCGGCAGGAAGGCGAGCGCCGCAAAATTCAGAAACATCGCGACTGCTCCGGTGACGCTGCGCGTCAAGTGTGCAATCGGATTTTTCGTTCGCAGCGCGGTCGTCAACTCCCGCTGCCAGATGAGCATGATCAGGATTGGAACCACCGCAACTGCACTCCGCGCAAAAACCACCTCGCCGAGTGGAACGGTCTGAGTGAGATAGCGCACGACCGCACCCATCAGGGTGAATGCGAAGATCGACGCCAAGACCAGGGCGATGCCGACAAGCTGATTCATGGGACCACGCGCGAAATCGCCCACCGTCTAGCGCATGCCGTCTGGCCGCGCACCCCTGCTCACCCAGTGGGCGGCCCTACTGGCGGCGTCGTCAACTGCTGCTTGCGCCGGCGATCGAGGCCGAGCTGGTGCTCGCGCCAGATGACGAAAAGACCGGAGCCGATCACGATCGCCGCCCCGAAGAACACGATCACGGCCGGCAACTCGCCGAGCCAGAGATAGCCGATCAGCGTCGCCCATAACATCGACGCGTAGCCGAACGGCGCCACAACCGAAGCCGGCGCGTGACGCAGGCTTTCTGTGATGAGTGACTGACCGAGGCCGCCGAACACGCCGATCCCAATCAAGGCGATGAAATCCGCCGGCGACGGCATTGCCCAACCCCAGTAGAGCGTGGCAAGGCCCACGATCGACGCGAAGATCGAATAGAATAACACCAGTGCAGCCGTGGTCTCGGTTTTGGCGAGATGCCGCAGCTGCGTCATCACCACCGCGATCAGCAACGCGCTGATCAACACGAGCACAGCGCCAACTGCCGCGCCCGAGTCGTGCGACGGCCCGCCGAGGTGCGGCGACAGCATAATCAGGACGCCAAGAAAACCGACGAACACGGCGCTCCAACGCCATAGCCGAACCGTCTCGCGCAGGAACAGTGCCGCAAGCACCACGGTGAACAGGGGTGTTGCGAAGCCGATTGCCGTCGCCTCGGCGAGCGGGATGCGGATCAAGCCGCCGTAATTGCAGAAGATTGAAGCGATGTTCGCGAAGCTGCGCGTTACGTGACCGGCGAGGTTCTTCGTGCGGATCGTCTTGCGCAGCTCGCCCCTTATCGCAAGCCCGACCGCCAACGGCACCAGCACCACGAAGTTTCGCGCGAACACCATCTCGCCGACCGGCACGCGATCGCCGATGTAGCGCACCATCGCGCCCATGAGCGAAAAGCCCATGGTGGAGCAGATGCAGAGCAAAATGCCGAAGAGCGGATTCATTCGATCGCGGCGGAGCCCGACTCGCTCCGGGCTGGGCGCGCAGAAAAGCACGGTGGAGCCGCGGCTGAAAGGCCGTTCGAACCGCGAACGCCTAGTTGCGAGGCCCTGATCCAGGCTGGAGCGATTTCAGGTAGCTCGCCATGGCCCTGCGATCGTCAGCCGACAATTGCGAGGTATTGCGCACGACCGAGCGCATGTCGCCGGCCACGTCACCGTGTTGCGGCCTGGCGCCGAATTCGAGGAGCGCAACGAAATCCTCCTCGTTCCATCTGGCGAGCGACTGCTGCGTGATATCCGGAACCGACCCTTCACCTGCCGGATTCGGACCGCCGGTGTAGCGCCGTGCGCTGATGATGCCGCCGAGAAAATCCCGCGCGCTATGGCATTCGGCACAATGACCGGGCCCTTCCACAAGGTATGCTCCGCGATTCCAACTCTCAGGTTTCGCACGGTCCGGCTGGAACGGCTTTCCATCCACATACAGATATTTCCAGAGTCCAACCCCCGCGCGAAAACTGAGGGGGAATGGCAAATCGTGCCCCAGGGACTTCCCCTCGATGGCGGGAAGGGTCTTCAGGAAGGCGAACAGATCGCGCGTGTCAGCGATCCGCATGCGCTGATACGAAGTGTAGGGAAATGCCGGATAGTAATGCCGGCCGTCGGGCGACGACCCTTTCAGCATGGCGCCGGCGAACTGAGCTTCATTCCAGCTTCCGATTCCGTCGCGCGCATGCGGGGAGATGTTCGGCACCCGAAACGTGCCGAACTTCGTCTTCAGCTCGCGCCCACCGCCCAGACGCATCGGATCGTCCTGGCCCGCAGTCGCATGGCACGCCGCGCACCCGCCGGCAAAGAACATCCAGCGGCCATTTTCGAGATTGGGCGAATGCGGCCCGAACAGAGATGCCGGCACGGTCTTCGCCGCGGTCAATCCGAGCACGATTGGCCCGCCCAGGACGATCGCCGCGAGGATCAGGATGAACAGGCGCCGCATGAGTTCGGCTAACCGCTGATCCGTCGCTCTCGCCTGGTCGCTCACGCCAAAAGCAGCACTATTTTCGTACCATGTAGTCGTCGTGACAACTGTCGCAGTTTCTCCGCACCATCGCGAAAGCTTCCTTGAGACCCTCAAGGCTGGTTGCCTTTGCCTTCGCCGCCGGCAGTTCTTCAGCGTATTTCGCAAACCTCCCGTCGAAGTCGCTCTTGTTCTGCCAGATCTTCGGCGAGGCGAAATAGTCGCTGCCGGGCCGCGTCGCTCCCTCGGTCCCCGCCGGGAAAAGCGGCGGAAGCTTCTTCGCCACGTCAATCAACTGCGCGAATGCTTGGTCGACCTTCGCCTGATCGTACGGCTCCTGGCCGCGCAGCATCTTCGGGAAGGTCCCATAGCCGTGCGCACCATTGGCACGCATGAGCTCCTTGCGGAGCGCGACAGGGTCGACTTGCGCGAGAACGATACCAGTCACGCCCAGAATCACGGCCACGGTCAGAACGGCGCGAAACATGCTTTTTCCCTTTGAAATCAGAACGACGGCCGCAAGGCCATCGTCATGCAAACACCGGATCAAAAATCCTATTCCACCGAAGTCGACGCCGCCGTCTCTTGGCGACGGCCTGACGGGATTGTGATTAGGAGCGTCTGCGGCCAACCCGACTGTAAATGGCTTGCCAGACACGCGCCGGCGTCGCAGGCATATCGATCGAAGTGATACCGAAGCCGCGGTCCAGCGCATCGACCACGGCGTTCATCACCGCGGGACAGGCGCCGATCGTGCCCGCTTCGCCCGCGCCTTTGATGCCCAACGCATGACTCGTGCAAGGCACGTTGCGTGTCTCGAATTGGATCATGCTCATGTCGCGCGCGTGCGGCAGCGCGTAATCCATGAGACTTGCCGTGAGTAACTGACCTGACGTGTCATAGACGGCCTGCTCGGAAAGCGCCTGCCCCACGCCCTGCACGATACCACCGTGGATCTGTCCCTCGAGCAGCAGCGGATTGATCGTAAGGCCGAAGTCGTCGACCACCCAATATCCGACGATTGCGATTCCGCCAGATTCGGGATCGAGTTCCACTTCGCAGATATGAGTCCCGTTCGGATAAGTCGGTCCGCGCGGCTGATAGATGTCTTGCGCAACCAGCTTTTCCGACTTTTCGTGTTTTTCGGCGAGCGCGGCGAATGTAATCAGTCGGTTCGACCCGGTAACGCGAACCGCACCATCGACGATTTCGAGCTTGTCGACCGGCGCTTCGAGGTCTTCTGATGCGAGCTCCTTGAGCTGCCCCGCGAGTTTCTTCGCGGCCATTCCCACCGATGGTCCGCCAGTCGGCAATGAGCGCGACCCGCCGGTGCCTCCGCCGCTCGGCAGGTCCCTGGTATCGCCTTGGTGCGTAACGATCCTCTCAAGCGGCAGGTCGAGCTCATCCGCAACGAACTGGGCATACGCGGTGGCGTGCCCCTGCCCGTTTGACTGCGTGCCGATATGGAGCGTCGCCGACCCATCGCGCTCGATGCGAAGCCGCGCCGTCTCGCCCGCGACCCCGCCGCACGCTTCAATGTAGCTCGAGATACCGATTCCCCGAACGCGTCCCCGCTTCTCGGCCGCCCTGGCACGCTTGTCGAAACCCCTCCAATCGGCCAGTTCCTGCGCGCGCGTGAGATGCCCGTCGAATTCGCCGCTGTCATAGGTCCGCCCGGTCGCCGTCCTGTACGGCATCGCGGCGGGCGGAATGAAGTTGATCCTTCGCAACTCGTCCTGCGCGACGCCGATCTCGCGCCCGACGGCGTGCACGAGCCGCTCGATCACGTAGGCAGCTTCCGGCCGGCCCGCGCCGCGATAGGCGTCGACCGGCAAGGTGTGCGTGTAGATGCCGCGAATGCGCGCGTGCATGATCGGGATCGCATAGACGCCCGGGAGCATCGTCGCCCCGTTCGCGGGGATGAACGGACCGAAGAACGAGAGATACGCGCCGAGATTGGCGATCGTATCCACGCGCATAGCGACAAAACGGTGGTTCTTGTCGAGCGCCATCTCCGCGACCGTGACGTTGTCGCGTCCATGTGCGTCGCCGAGAAAATGCTCGCTACGGTCTGCGACCCAGGCGACCGCCCGGTTGAGCCGCTCCGCCGCGACCGCCGCGAGCGCGTACTCGCGATACGGTCCCAGTTTGGCGCCGAATCCGCCGCCTACGTCGCCCGTCACCACCCGCAGCTGGTCGTGCGGAATCTTGAACACCTTGTCGGCGAGCGCATTGCGGATGATGTGGCTGCCCTGCGTGCTGACCGTGAGCTTCAACGGCTCGCCGCCGGACGCGGGTTCGGCGATCGCGCCACGCGTCTCCATGTAGTTCGCCACAAGGCGCTGGTTGATGAGCTCAAGCTTGATGACCTTTGCCGCGCCCGCGAACGCGCGTTCGGTGCCGACGCGGTCGCCGTGTTCGACCGTGAACGCGACGTTGCCGCGCCGCTCGGCCCAGACCTGTGGCGCCCCCTCTGCAGCGGCTTCCTTGAGATCCGCCACGGCAGCCAGCGGCTCCCAATTGATTTCGAGCGCCTCGGCTGCGTCCCGCGCCATGTCGAGCGTATCGGCCACGATGAAAGCGACAGCATCGCCCACGTGCCGCACTTCTTCGTTTGCGAGCAGCGGATAGGGCGGAACCCACATCTGTTCCTCGTCCACGGGCTTGATCGTACCCTGGCACGGTAGCGAGCCAAATTCGGCGATATCCGCAGCCACGAGCACGAGCCGCACGCCGGCAAGCCCACGCACCGCATCAAGATTCTTGATTGCGAAGCGCGCGTGCGCGTGCGGCGAGCGCACGACGGCCGCGCGCAGTGCATCGTGCGGCACGACGTCCGCGAGATAGCGGCCGTGCCCCGTCAGGAGCGACGCGTCTTCGAGCCGCACATGCGGCTGACCGACTCCGAACTTCACGTTGCTCGCCTCGCGCTGCGCGGACGTGCCCCCGCAAAAGGCATCGCCGGGGCTAGCCCGGCGATGCGAGGGAGAATACTCGAAAGTGCGTTCGGTTCAATTCGCTCGAGCGCGAATTGCCCGCCACACTCGCTCCGGTGTCGCCGGCATATCAAATTTCTTGATGCCGAATCCGCGATCCAGCGCGTCGATCACCGCGTTCATGACGGCCGGTGTCGCGCCGATCGTGCCCGCCTCGCCTGCGCCCTTCACACCGAGCGGATTGGCGGTACACGGCACATTCCGCGTCTCGAAGTGGATGGCCGGGAAGTGGTCTGCGCGCGGCATGGCATAGTCCATGAAGCTCGCAGTGAGCAGCTGGCCGTCCTCGCCATAAACCGTATTTTCCATGAGGGCCTGACCAGCACCCTGCACAATGCCACCGAGCACCTGTCCTTCGAGCAGCAGCGGATTGAGTGTTACTCCGAAGTCATCCACCACCGTGTAGCGCACGATGACGACCTCACCCGTTTCCGGGTCCAACTCGACCTCGCACACGTGCGTGCCGTTGGGGAAGGTGTAGCCGGGCGGCATGTAATTCTTCACCTCCGCCACGCGCTGCTCGGGCGGCATCTTTTGCGCAAGCTGGGCAAGCGAAATCGTGCGGTTCGTGCCGGAAACGCGTACGACGCCGTCAGAAATCTCCAACTTCTCCGCGTCCGCCTCGAGCTCCTTTGCGGCCGCCGCCTTCACGTTCGTGACGATCGTGCGCGTGCAGTCCTGCACGACTGGCCCGCCGGTGGGCATCGAACGCGAGCCGACGGTTCCGCCACCATTGTCGAGGGCGTCCGAGTCGCCCTGCTCGACGCGGATTTGATCGAGCGGAAGATCGACCTCCTGCGAGACGATCTGCGCATAGGTGGTCTTGTGACCCTGACCCTGCGCTAACGTGCCGATGTGCACGGTGATCGTACCATCAGTCTCGAGGATCACCTTGCCGTCCTCCGGCGCCGTCAGGCCGCAAGCCTCGATGTAGCTCGACAAGCCGATGCCACGCACCTTGCCGCGCCCCTTCGTTTCACTCGCACGCTTGTCGAAGCCCTTCCAGTCGGCCACGTCCTGTGCACGCGCGAGATGCCCCGCGAAGTCGCCGCTGTCATATTTCTTGTGGGTCGGCGTCTCGTACGGCATCTCGGTCTTATCGATGAAGTTCTTGCGCCGCACTTCGTCGGGCGCAACACCCGTCTCGCGCGCGATCGCGTCGACCAGCCGCTCGATCAGGTAGGCAGCCTCGGGTCGACCCGCCCCGCGATATGCATCGACCGTGTGCGTGTGCGTGTACACTCCGTGCGCTTTCACATAGGCGTGTGGAATTCGATACGAGCCCGGATACATCGTCATGCCGAGGAACGGCACGTACGGCGCAACGATCGAAAGATACGATCCCATGTTTGCGAGGATGTCGACCTTAAGAGCGAGGAAGCGGCCATCCCGATCGAGCGCCATCTCCGCAACCGTGTAGTTGTCCCGGCCCTGCGAGTCGCTGAGGAAGTGATCGCTGCGGTCGGAAATCCATGCCACCGGCTTGTGCAGCTTCTGCGTTGCGACCGCGGACAAGATGTAGTCGCGGTACGGCGCGCCTTTCGTGCCGAAGCCGCCGCCCACGTCGTGCGCAAGCACGCGAATGTTCTCCTTCGGCATGTGGATCATCTCGGCGAGGTAGTGACGCTGCGCGTGGCTGCCCTGGCTTGAAATTACGAGTTCAAGCCGTCCGGACTTGTCCACTTCGGCGACGACGCCGCGCGGCTCCATGTAGTTCGTAACGAGGCGCTGATTGACGATGTCGAGCTTCACGACGCGATTCGCGGACGCGAACGCTTTTTCCGTCGCGTCCTTCTCCCCGAGTTCGAGCGTGAAGGCGATATTGCTGCCGTGCTCCGGCCACAGCACCGGCGCGTCCTTCTTGATCGCCGCGCGCACGTCGACGACCGTCGGCAATTGCTCCCATTCAATCCCGACCGCCTCCGCTGCGTCGCGCGCCTGCTCCACCGTGTCCGCAACGACGAAGGCCACCTCCTCGCCCACGTGCAGCACCCTGTCTTTCGGGAGCGCGTCATAGGGCGGAACCCAGATCTTCGGACCGCCATGCATGTGCAAGATCAGCGCGCCGAGGCAGGGAAACGGCGCGAGGCCGGCGACCTCTTCATGCGTAAGAACGAGCTGGACGCCGGGCATTTTCCGCGCGGTGGTGAGGTCGGTGAACTTGAACTTTGCATGTGCGTGTGGCGAGCGCACGAACACCGCGCGCAATGCGCCGTCCGGGATCAAGTCGGCTACAAAACGCCCCTTGCCGGTTACGAGCGGCGGGTCTTCGAGCCGAAGGTGAGGTTGACCGATGCCGAACTTGAGTGGGCGCATGTTTTTTCCCCCTGCGTAGACAGGCAATTACTACGAATAGCCGTCGATGAAAATGCTTGGGGGCACCGCGGGTTGGGCGCTTTCCCAAGAGGCAACTAGTACGCCAGGCCGACGTAGTTCTCCGCCATCGCGGCAGCCGCCGCCGGCGAATTCACCAGGTATTCGAGCTCGGCCAGCTGAACCTTGCGGTCAAAGCCGCTGGAATCCGGCAGGCGGTGCAAGAGCGTCGTCATCCACCACGAGAAGCGCTCGGCCTTCCAGACCCGCGCGAGGGCCCGGTCCGAATAGCTGTCCAGGCCGGCCGCGGACCTCCCCCGGTAGAACTCGACCAGGCCCTCCGCGAGATAGCGCACGTCGCTCGCGGCAAGATTGAGCCCCTTCGCGCCGGTCGGTGGCACGATATGCGCGGCATCGCCGGCGAGAAACAGGCGTCCGAACCGCATCGGCTCGGCGACGAAGCTTCTGAGAGGCGCGATGCTCTTCTCGATCGAGACGCCGGTGACCAGCCGCGCCCTCCCTTCCTCATCCAGTCGCCGCTTCAACTCGCCCCAGAACCGCGCATCGGGCCAATCGTCCACGTGCTCGGCGAGGCTGCACTGGATGTAGTAGCGGCTGCGTGTCGGCGAACGCATCGAGCACAGCGCAAAGCCTCGCTCGTGATGAATGTAGATCAGCTCCTCCGACACCGGCGGCGTGTCCGTGAGCATGCCAAGCCAACCAAACGGATAGACGCGCTCGTACGTGTGCAGGCTTTCGCTTGGAACACTCTGGCGGCTCACCCCATGGAAACCGTCACAGCCAGCAATGAAATCGCATTCGATCTCGCCTTCCTTTTCGTCCTTCACATACCGTACGCGCGTGCGCTTGCTGCCGAAATCGTGCAGGCTGACATCGTGCGCCTCGTAGAGTGTCGGCGAGCCACTCGCGGCGCGCGCATCCATCAGGTCGCGTGTGATTTCCGTCTGTCCGTAAATCGTGACCGTCTTCCCGGTGAGGGCGCGGAAGTCGATGCGATGCCGGCGGCCGCCGAAGCAAATCTGCGTGCCTTCATGCACGAGACCCTCCTCGTGCATCCGCGCTCCAACCCCGGCTTCGTCGAGGAGGTCGGCCGTTCCCTGCTCGATCACGCCAGCGCGGATCCGCCCGAGCACATACTCGGCGCTGCGGTCCTCGAGAATGATATTGTCGATGCCGTTCTTGCCCAGAAGCTGACCGAGCAGCAGGCCCGACGGCCCAGCGCCGACGATGGCAACTTGCGTCCGCATCTTTCGCCTCTTGAGTCGTGCGCGATATTACGCCCCTTCGGTACGTGCACGCTCGTCCGGAGACCATGAACAAAAGCGACAATCGCTTGATGCTACTCGGCGGGCGCACGCGATGCGCGCGGCGCACTCCTGCGACCGAGCCGGGCGAGCCGCCGGCAGAGCACGTAGAAGACCGGTGTAAAAATCAGGCCGAAGAAGGTCACGCCGATCATGCCCGCGAACACCGGCGTACCAAGCGCCCGGCGCAGCTCCGCGCCGGCGCCTGTCGCCCACACGAGCGGCACCACGCCGAGGATGAATGCCATCGACGTCATCACGATCGGCCGGAGCCGGAGCCTCGCTGCCTCAACCGCGGCCGAGATCGTGTCACGACCTCGATCTTCAAGCTGTTTCGCGAACTCTACCATCAAAACCGCGTTGCGCGCGGCGAGCGCGATCAGGACGATGAATCCGACCTGTGTGAGAATGTTGTTGTCCTGGCCGGTGAATATCACGCCGGTGATCGCCGCGATCAAGCACATGGGGACGATCAAGATAACCGAAAGGGGGAGCGTCAGACTTTCAAACTGCGCGGCCAGCACCAGGAACACGAAGACGACCGCGAGCAGAAACGCAAACACCGCCGTGTTGCCCGCGCGCAATTGCTGGAAGGCGAGCGTCGTCCATTCGTAACTGAACCCGTCCGGCAGGGTCTCCGCTGCCAGCCGCTGCATGATCTCGATCGCCTGACCCTGGCTGTATCCGGGCGCGGCAGCTCCGTCGAGTTCGGCCGCCGGATAGAGATTGTAGCGCGGCACGCGGTACGGCCCGGCGATGTCGCGAATGGTGGTGAACGAGCCGAGCGGCACTGTCTCGCCCTGCACGTTACGTACGCGCAACGCGAGCACGTCGCGTGAATCGAGCCGGTTGCGGGCCTCAGCCTGCGCGATCACGCGATAGCTGCGACCGAACAGGTTGAAGTCGTTCACGTATGACGAACCGAGATAGATCTGCAGCGTCGAGAACACGTCGGCGATATTGATTCCGAGGAGCTGCGCCTTGGTGCGGTCGATGTCGAGATAGATCTGCGGTGTCGACGTCTCGAAGAACGAAAACACGTTGATGACGCCCGGCGTCTGAGCCGCGCGGCCCATCATCGCGTAGACCGCACCTTGCAGCGCTTCCGGACCGCGCCCGCCGCGGTCCTCGATCATCATACGGAAGCCGCCCGCGTTACCGATTCCCTGCACTGGCGGCGGCGCAACGACCACAACAAACGCCTCCTGGATCGACGAAAGTTGCCCGAACAGCTGTCCTTGAATCGCGCTTGCGGTCTTGCGTGGATCGCCCGCGCGATCGGCAAACGGTTCGAGCACGACGAAGAACGCACCGGCGTTCGGCGCGACCGAGAAGCTCGAACCAGAGAACCCGACGATGTTGACGCCCGCGATGACGCCCGGCACCTTGAGCGCGATATCCGCGACGCGCTGCATCACCTCATCAGTGCGGTTGAGCGCGGAACCCGGCGGAAGCTGGGCCGCTACAATCAGATAGCCGCGGTCGAGTTGCGGGATAAAGCCGAGCGGCGTACGCCGGAACTCGTTCAGGCCAATCGCGATTACGGCCACATAGGCGAGCAGCATGATCGTGACGATGCGCACCACCCGTCCGGCCACCCAGCCGTAAGCGCCTGCGAACCCTCGATATCCCCGGTTGAAGACGCCGAACAACGCCCCTATCGGTCGCGCCCAGAGCGGCAGCCGTTCTTCCGAATGCGGCCTGAGCACGAGCGCACACAGGGCGGGCGACAGCGTCAGCGAGACAATGAGCGAGATCACTGTTGCGCTCGTGATCGTCAGCGCGAACTGCCGGTAGAACTGCCCGGAAATGCCGGTGATGAACGCTGCCGGGACGAACACCGCCGCGAGGACGAGCACGATCGCGACCAGCGCCGCGCCGACCTCGTCCATCGTTTTGTGCGCCGCATCGCGCGGGCTAAGCCCGCTCTCGATGTTGCGCTCCACGTTCTCGACCACGACGATCGCGTCGTCGACGACAATGCCGATCGAAAGCACCAGGCCGAACAGCGTCAGATTGTTCAACGTGAATCCGAATGCCGCCATCACGAAGAAGGTGCCGATCAAGGATACCGGAATGGCGATGATCGGGATGATCGCGGCGCGCCAAGTCTGAAGGAACAGCACGATCACCAGCACGACGAGTGCGATCGCTTCCAAAATCGTCCAAACAACCGCGTTGACCGACTCCGCAATGAATTGGGTGGGGTCGTAGATGACCCTGTATTCAACGCCGGACGGGAATCGTTTGCCGAGATCCCGCATGGTCGCACGGATACCGTCTGCGGTGGCGAGGGCATTCGAGCCCGGCCGCTGGAAGATCGCGAGCGCGACGGCCGGGTCCCTGGTGAGGTAGGAGTTCGTCCCATAGTCCTGAGCCGCGAGCTCGATGCGCGCCACGTCTCGCAGCAACACGGCCGCGTCGCTCGTCGTCTTGACGACGATGTTGCCGAACTCGGCCGGGTCGGCGAGCCGGCCTTGCGTCGTGACCGCAATCTGGAATGCACGCGGATCGCTCACCGGTGGCTGATTGAGTACGCCCGAGGCAACCTGCACGTTTTGCCGTTGCAGGGCGCCGACGACATCGTTCGCGGTGAGTCCGAGCGTCTGCAGCCGTTGCGGATCGAGCCACACGCGCATTGCGTAGTCGCGGCTGCCGAACACCGTGATCGAACCAACACCGTCGACACGCGTGAGCACGTCCTTGATCTCGAGGTTCGCGTAGTTCGAGATGTAGAGCATGTCACGCGAACGATCGGGCGAAATGAGATGCACGACCATCATCAGGTCGGGCGAACTCTTGTTCACCGTCACGCCGATGTTGCGCACGTCCTGCGGCAAACGCGGCTGTGCGATACCGACGCGGTTCTGCACCTGCACTTGCGCCTGGTCGAGATCGGTGCCGAGATCGAACGTCACCGAGATCGTGAAACGTCCGTCAGCGGTCGAATTCGAGGACATGTAGAGCATGCCCTCGACGCCGTTGATCTGCTCCTCGATCGGAGCAACGACCGTGGTTGCCACGACCTGGGCGTTCGCGCCGGGATACTGGCCGGAAACGTTGATGGTCGGCGGCGCGATTTCGGGATACTGCGCGACCGGCAGGCTCACGAAGCTCACGGCGCCAAGCAGCACAATGATGATCGATACGACCGACGCGAAGATCGGACGATTGATGAAGAAGTGCGAAATCGGCATCGCAACGCCCTACTTGGCTGCGGCCGGCGGGCTGGCGGTCGGACGCTCGCCCTCCGCAACCGGCGTCACCTTGATGCCGGGACGCGCCCGCATCAGACCATTCACGATCACCCGATCGTTCGCTTCGACCCCCTTCAGGATGACGCGCGATCCGTTGTCGAGCTGACCGAGCGTGACATATCTTTGTCGCACGGTGTTTTCGCTATCGACGACGTACACGAATTTGCGAATCTGCTCGGTGCCGATCGCCGAATCCGGGACGAGGAGTGCCTCGAACGGCGCCGACGCGGGCACACGCACGCGCGCGAACATGCCGGGCGTGAACAATCCGTTCGGATTGGCGATCACGGCCCTGCCGCGGATCGTACCCGAGGCGCGATCGATCACGTTGTCCACGAAGTCCATCGTGCCCTTGTGCCTGAAGTCCGCTTCGTCGAGCAGCCGCAGTTCGACCTGCGTGGTACTGCCGCGTGACTCCGGATTCTTTCCGTCCTCCGCAAGCCGCGAGTAGCGCAGAAATGCTGCCTCATCGAACGAGAACTCGAAACGGATCGGGTCGGTCGAAACGATCGTCGCGAGCAGCGTCGTCGAGGGCTGCGAACCGCCAATCACAAGATTCCCCTTCGACACGCGACGGTCACCGATGCGTCCGTCCACTGGCGCGCGCAATTCGGTGAATTCGAGATTGAGCGCAGCCACGCGCACGTTTGCCTCCGCCGCCTGCAACTGAGCGTCAGCGGCGCGTTTCGCCTGCACGCGCTGTTCGTAGACAGCTTCGGAGATCGTCTTGCGGTCGATCAGGTCCTGTGCACGCGTGAGATCGCTGTTGGCGAGATCAACTTGCGCCTTCGCCCGCTCATGATCGGCTTTCGCTTGATCGAGGGCCGCCTTGAACGGCCGCTGGTCGATCGTGAACAGCAACGCCCCTTGTTTGACGAGCGCGCCGTCAGCGAAGTGAACGGCATCGAGATAGCCGGACACGCGCGCCCGGATCTCCACCGAATCGACGGCGACGAAACGGCCGACGTACTCGTCGCGATCCACGACCGTCCGCTTTGCGGGCGGCGCAACCGTCACCTGCGGGGCGGCTGGTGGACCTTTTTGCGCACCTGCTTTCTGCGGGCCGCTGTCGCCGCACGCCGCAAGCGCGGTGAAAAGGAGTGCGCCGGCACCGAGCCGTAACGTCTGCGAGCGTGTCATCATCACAACCTGGCGGGGCCGCAGTGCATAACGCAACTTCCCGCCAGAGGGAAACCCCCGAAAGAACTGAGCTAGTCTGCCTCGGGAGGCTCGGGCGGCGCGGCAGGACCGCCCGTGTCGCGCGCAAGCTCGCGCAGCCATTCGCGGCCTGCGAGCGTGACGACAAGCGCAAGATAGATGATGCCCCCGCCGATCAGCAGAAGCAGAAGCAGCGTTTCTTCTCGCAACGCGGGCAAGCTGTCAGATACCGGTCGCAGATAGCGCTCGCCCAAAAACAGTGCGGAGCCGAGCACGACTCCCGCGATGACGAGCCGCATCACGCGCTCCGCCGGAACGCCCGGATTCTCGAATGCGCGGCGCCTCGCCCACAACACAAGTAACGCAAGATTGATCCAGGCGCCGGCCGAGGTCGCGAGCGCAAGCCCCACCTGCGCCAGCGTTCCGACCAGAGCGATTTTTAGCAGCACATTGGCGGCGACGGCGATCAGTGCGGCCTTCACCGGCGTGGCCGTGTCGCCGCGTGCGTGGAACGGAGCGATGTAACTCCGCATCAGCACGAACGGCAGGAGGCCGGTCGCGTAGGCGGCGAGCGTCGCAGCCGCGGCAAGCGCATCGCCGGCACTGAAGGCGCCCCGCGCGAACAAAGCACGCATCACGAGCTCCGGTATCGCCAGTGCGCCCGCGACGAATGGGATCGACATCAATAGCGTGAGTTCGATCGCCCTGCCCTGCGCCTGCGCAGCACCCGCCGGATCGCCCGCCGCCAGTCGACGCGCCATTTCGGGAAGCAAAACAGTGCCTGCCGCGATCCCGATCACGCCGATCGGCAATTGATTGATGCGATCCGCGTAATAAAGCGCGGACAGCGCGCCCGCCGGCAGGAATGTCGCAATGATGGTGTCGGCGAACAGCGCAAGCTGCACACCCCCTGCCCCGACGATCGCAGGGCCGAGTGCTTTCAGGAATTTCCGTGTGGGCTCGTCGAACCGCGGCATCCTGAGCCGAATGCCGAAGCCGCCGCGCTCGGCGTCGGCGGCGACGAAGAGCGCCTGCAGCACACCGGCCGCGAGCACGCCCCAAGCGGCCGCGTGCCCCGCCGTCGGGAAAAGACCGGCCATCAGCAGCGTGCCGATCATGCAGAGATTGAGCAGCACCGGCGCGCCTGCGGCGGCCGCGAAGCGTCGATTGGCATTCAGCGTACCCGCGATCAGCGTCTCGAGCGAAATCAGCGCAAGATACGGAAATGTGATGCGCGTCAGCGCGACGGCGAGTTCGAATCGTGCGGGATCAAGACCGGGCGCGAGCAGCCCCACGACCTGCGGCGTGAACGCGAGCGCCGCGGCGAGTAGCACGACCTGTAGTCCGATCATTACTGCCGCGAGCCGATCCGCGAATGCGCGCGCTGCCCCAAGCCCCTGTTCCTCGATCGTACGCGCGTAGCGCGGCACGAACGCGGCGGCGAATGCACCCTCGGCGAAGATCGCGCGGAAATGGTTGGGAAGGCGGAAAGCGACAAGAAAGGCGTCGGAGATCGGACCGGCGCCAAGAATCGCTGCCATCACCACGTCGCGAATGAAGCCGGTCACCCGCGAAACCAGCGTCCAGCCGCCGACGGTCGCAATCCGCCGTATCATGGAAAGGGCTTAGCGCGAGTCGGCCTCAACGGGCGAGCGCGCGGCGGACCGCGGCGATCACGCGATCCTGCACCGGCTGATCGACATAGGCATGCATGGGCAGGCTGATCACCTCGTCGGCAAGGCGCTCGCTCACAGCGAGCCCGCCCTCGCCCGCCGGAAAGTCCCGATAGGCAACCTGTCGATGCAGGGGCTTCGGGTAATAGACCGCAGTCGGAATCCCTTCAGCTTTGAGCGTTGCCGCAAAGGCATCGCGCCGGCCCGGCGCGATTCGGACGGTGTATTGCGCCCAGACCGAGGTCGCGTAGGCCGGAGATCCGGGCACGACGGCGACGTCGCCCAGCCCTTCGCTGTAGCGCCGGGCGATACGGGCGCGCGCTTCGATCTCCTCGGGAAAAATCTTCAGCTTCTCGATGAGAATCGCGGCCTGGATGGTATCAAGCCGGCCCGTCATGCCGATCCGCACGTTGTCGTACTTGTTGGAGCCGTGGCCGTGGACGCGCATGCTTCGAATCACGTCTGCAAGCGCGTCGTCGTCCGTGAAGATCGCACCTCCGTCGCCGTAACAGCCGAGCGGCTTTGCCGGAAAGAAGCTCGTTGCCGTTGCAAGACCGAACGTGCCAAGCGGGCGGCCCTTGTACTTGGCGCCGAATGCCTGCGCCGCGTCGTCGAGCACGAAGAGCTTTTCCGCCGCCGCAACTTCTGCGATTGCATCGTGGTCCGCGGGCAACCCAAACAGATCGACGGGAATCACCGCCTTCGGCTTCATTCCGAGCTTACGCGCGGTCGTTACCGCCTGCACGACCCTGTTTGCACTCAGATTGAATGTTGCTTCGTCGACGTCGGCATAGACGGGTGTCGCCCCAAGCAGCGCCACTACCTCCGCCGTCGCGCAGAATGTGAAGGACGGGCAGATCACCGCGTCGCCCGGGCCGATACCCTTCGCCATCAGCACGAGAAGCAGCGCGTCCGTCCCGCTCGAGCACGAGATCGCATTTCGCGCGCCGCAATACCGCGCAAGCTGCCGCTCGAGCTCGAATACTTCAGGTCCCATCACGAACTGACAGTGCGCGAGCACGCGAGCGACCGCGTCGTCGATCGACCGGCCGAGCCGACGGCGCTGGGCGGCCACATCGATGAACGGGATCGGGGCGGTATCGAGCCGAGCGTGCTGATTCATTTGAGAACGCAAGCTTAACCGACGAGCCGCGCCTTAGGCGCCATTTCGTACCGGCCATCGAGGCAACGAATTGCAACCTCAAGGCTCGCAACGCCCTCCTCACCTGTGACCGCCGGCATTTTTTCCTCGCGGATCGCGTCGATGAAGGCGATCAGTTCCGCTCGCAGCGGCTCGGCATGCCCGACTGAAAGGTGCCGCATGGAGTAGCTGCCGTCGGGCTGAAAACCAAAGCACTCCGTCACCTGGCGCGTCAGCAAGTCACCGATCACGTATTTGTCTCGCGTCGCGACGTGCACCGTGCGCGCCTTGAAAGGCGTCAGCCAATTCGTGTTGATGTGCGCGAGAACACCGGAGGCAGTACGGAACTGCAAGAGCGCGATGTCCTCGCGCGAGGCGCGTGCGCTCGAAAGCTGCGGCTGCACGTCGACAATGTCCGATTCCGTGAACCAGCGAATAAGATCAATGTCATGCACGGCGAGGTCGATGACGACGCCGACATTCGACATGCGCGGCGGAAATGGGCCGACGCGTGTGATCGCTATGGAAAGGATCTCTTCGCCGGCGAGCGCCTGCTTGATCGCCTGCACTGACGGATTGAAGCGTTCCACATGGCCGACCATGAGCGTAACGCCGGCGCGGCGCGCGGCGGCGACGATCTGACGACCCTCTTCGACACTTGAAGCAATCGGCTTCTCGACCAACACGTGCAACCCGGCACTGATACAGTCCAGCGCGATCGCATGGTGCAGGTGTGTGGGTGCAGAGATGATCGCGGCATCAATACCGAGACCGATCAGCGTATTGTGGTCGGCGACCGCCTGGCAGCCAATCGCACTTGCGACGCGAAGCGCCTGGTCGCGGTCGGGATCGCCAAGACCGACGAGTTCGACGTGCGGCAGTTCGGCGAGAACTCGCGCGTGGTTGTAGCCCATAATGCCGACGCCGATGATTCCGACTCGGACGGAATCACGGTTCAGCGCGTCCCCGCGGTGCGCAACCGTCGCCGACATATGTACGGACTACCCCTTCCCTGCGCCGATTTCCTAGCACGGCGCATGAGTCGGTGCGACCTGAGGCTGTCCGACCCCGCCTCACAAATCGTGACAATGGTTTACAGCGACGCCTATTCGGCGGCCGTACGGCGCGAGCCGGGAACCCGCAGCGTCAGACCCGCTGCCTGCGTATCGTCGTAGAACGCCTTCACACCATCGAGCGAGAGTTGCTCGGCCGTCCTGGTTCCTAGCGCGGCAAGCTTCTTCAAGATGTCGGCGGGCGCCGTGATGATGTGCGCGCCCATCTGATCCGCTTCGATGACGTTCCACACCTCTCGCGTCGACGCCCAGATCACTTCCACCTGCTTCGTCGAGCGCGCAGCGGCGACCGCCGTTTCCACGAGCGGCCGATAGTCGAGACCGAGATCAGCAAGCCGGCCGGCGAAAACGGATACGCAGCCTCCCGGTCCCCCGGAGAGCGCGGCCGTGGCGCGTTTTGCCTGGGCGATTGTCGTCACGACCGTGACGTTGATCTTCACGCCCTCACCCGAGAGCACGCGGATCGCCTCGACGAGCGATTCCCCTTTCGTGTTGATCACCGGGAGCTTGACATAGACGTTCTTGCCCCAAGTCGTGATCAGGCGCGCCTGCGCGACCATTTCTTCGATGTCGTCGGAGATGACTTCGAAAGAGATGTGCTTGTCCGGCACCGCGGCAACCAACTCGCGCGCGTATGACTCGTAGTCCTTCACACCTGCCTTTTTCAGTAGCGATGGATTTGTTGTGAAGCCCGCGATGTGCTTGAGCTTCGCCATCTCGACGATTTGCGCCTTCTCTGCGCCGTCAGTGAACAGCTTGATTTTGAGCGTTGCGAGCGTGGGTGCCATGGCGAATCCGCCTCTCGGCCAGTGTGTCAGCTTGCGCCGGGCCCTTCAACCGCCTATGCGGTCGCGCGGCCTAGATCAAGGCAGGCGCGGTTTTCATGACGGAAATCCTGTTCATAAAAACGTCCTCCATGGGCGATGTGTTGCATCACATGCCCGCCGTCACCGACGCCCGCCGCCACTTTCCCGACGCACGCATTGCTTGGGTCGTGGACGAGGTCTATGCGCCGCTTGCCCGTCTGCATCCCGCAGTGAACGAGATCATTCCGATCGCCGTCCGCCGCTGGCGCCGCAGCCCGCTCAGTGCGGCGACTTGGAGCCAAATCCGCGCGGCATTGCGCAACCTCCGCACGCGCCGCTTCGACAAGGTCATCGACACGCAGGGCCTCGTGCGGACAGCCGTCATGGCGAGACTCGCCCACGGTGAAAGCCATGGATACGACTCGGCGAGTATCCGCGAGCCGTTTGCCGCACGCTTGTATGACGTGACCCATAAGGTCGGCTGGGATCTGCACGTGATCGCGCGCAACCGCACGCTCACCGGTCACGCTCTCGGCTACGAGCCCGTAGGAGCTCCGGAGTACGGATTCGATCGAAGTCGATTTCGCCGCAATACGGCGAAGCCCTACGCGATCATTTTTCATGCGACGGCAAAAAAGACGAAGGAGTGGTTCGAGGCGGGCTGGCTCGAGGTCGGCAAGGCGCTCGCCGCGCGCGGACTGGAAGTCGTACTCCCCTGGGGCAACGCGGAGGAGCGAGCGCGCAGCGAGCGTCTCGCCGCCGCGATACCCAATGCGCGCATTCCCGATCTCAAGCCGATCCTCGAGGTCGGCAATCTGATTGCCGGGGCAAAGCTCGTGATCGGCGTCGATACCGGATTCCTGCACGTCGCTGCCGCGCTTGGCGTACCCGTCGTCGCCGTCTTCACCATTCTGAAGTCGCACACGGCAATCCCCGTAGGTCCGGCCAAGGTGGAGATGGTCGGCGCCGAAAAGGGCATGCCGGAGGTCCGCGAGGTGATCGCGGCAATCGAACGAACGATCTAGCGCCCGTCGATCGTCGCGCCGTCCGTGCGCAACGCCTCGATTTCTGCCTCGCTCAGTCCGACCTCGCGCAGCACTTCGATGCTGTGCTCGCCGAGACGCGGAGGGTGACGTGTGATCGCGGGCGAGCTCTCGCTCCATTGACTCGGAATGCCCGTGAGCCGGATCGGTCCTTCACTCGGGTGTTCCATCCGGTGGAAAAATCGCACCGCGTCAAGATGGCGGTCGTCGATCAGATCGTTGAGATCATAGAGCGGAACCGCGGGGATATCGTTCTCGCCGAGCAGCGCCAGCCATTCCGCCGTTGTCCGCGTCGCCAAGATCTCGCCAAGCATCGCATACACCTCGCCGTAGTGCCGGGTGCGCACCGCGTGATCAGACAGGCGCGGATCGGACTTGAATTGCTCGCTCCGTCCAATCGCGCGGAAGAATGTCTCCCACTCCTTATTGTTGTAGATGAGCACGCATACGTAGCCATCCTTCGTGCGATACGGCCGGCGATCAGGCGCGAGCAAACGCACGTAGCCGGGTTCGCCGATGGGCGGCTCAAAAGTTCGGCCGCCCATGTGATCGCCGAGCACGAGCTGCGCGACACTTTCGAACATCGGCACGTCCACCGCCTGCGCGACGCCGGTCCGCTCCCGATGGACAAGCGCGGCAAGTACAGCGTGTGCAGCGCTGATCCCCATGATCCGGTCGATGACCGTCAGGGGCATGTAGCGCGGCTCTTCTCCGCTGATCTGTGCTTGCAGCGCAGGAATTCCGGAAAGACCCTGCATCAGGTCGTCATAGGCGGGCCGTCCTGCATACGGCCCGTCCTCGCGATAGCCGACTAGGCTCACATAAATCAGCCGCGGATTGCCGGCGCGGACGTCGCGCTCGCCAAGTCCAGCCCGTTTCATCGCGGCCGTTCGCACGTTGTGGATGAACACGTCGGCGGTCTTGCATAAGCGCAACAGCGCATCGCGCGCCGCCGGCTTCTTGATGTCGAGCACGATGCTGCGCTTGTTGCGATTCGCCTGGAGGAACGCTGCACCCATCGCCGGATTCCGCATTGGCGGCGCGTATCGCAGGATGTCGCCCGCGGGGGGTTCCACCTTGATCACGTCCGCGCCGTAGTCGGCGAGGATTTGCGTGGCGAAAGGGCCCATCACCACGGTCGTCATGTCGACGATGCGAATCCCGGCGAGCGGACCTGAGCGCTCCTGCGCCATGGGCCGGCTCACCGCTTTGGCCGCGCGAGCGCACCGCGCGTCGCCTCGAGCACCTGATCCACCGGGATATCCTTGGTAGTGCGCAGCCGCACGTCCTTCGCGCCGTCGCGCCATGGCGCCTCGAGTGTGGCGGCAATCGGATTGAGCGGCGCCCAGTGCCACGGGCTGGTTGGCCCAAACAGGCCGACCGCCGGCGTGCCGATCGCCGCAGCTACATGCAACAAACCGGAGTCATTCGACACAGCCGCATCGGCGGCTGCGAGCGCGAGGATCGCATTGCGTAGATCATGGCCCGTGAGATCGCGTGCAAACTTGCCGTCGCCGGAAATGACGCGAGCGATCTCTTTCTCTCCTGGTCCGCCGAGCACCCAGACGGAGACCCCGTCATTGGTGAGACGGCGCGCGAGCTCCGCGTAGCCCGACTCCGGCCAGCGTTTCCCCGCGCCTACGGCACCGGGACAGAGCGCAACGACCGCACGCCCCTCACTTCCGAGCCCACTTCGTTTGCGCCACTGCGCGATGTCCCTTTCCGGCACGACGAGTTCGGGCAGCGGCCAGTCCGCGGGCCGCTGCTCGCTTCGCGGCAACGCGAGCACCGCGCACTGATCGATCATGCGCGGCAATTCGTTCTCGCCGTAGCGCACGTCCGTGAGCAAACCGAAGCGCCACTCGCCCACGAAACCGACGCGCTCCGGAATGCCCGCGAGCGCGGGTGCAAGGGCCGCCTTCCATTTGCGCGAGGTGATGATCGCCTTCCCGTACCTCTCTGCCTTCAGCATTCTCGACAGCCGCCAGTTCAGTGCGAGCGCGGGCGTCCGACGTGGAATGTCGAACACGACCCCCTTGCGTACACCCGGCATATAGTCGAGCAGCGGCGCGCACAGCGTCGACGAGAGCACGTCTACCGCACGCTCGGGCGTCCGCGACCTGATCAGCTTCACGACCGAATGGCAGCGCACGAAGTCGCCGATCCACACATAGGGCACGAGCAGGATCGGGCTGTCGTCTCCGTCTGAGCTCGGTCCGGGCGCGGCGCTCATAGCTCCTGCAGCACCTCGCGCCGCACGAAGTCTTCCAAATTCCCACCGGGAAAAAGCAGGCCGCGAACGCCGGCTGCGCGCGCGGCTTCGACATCGGCTTCCTTGTCGCCGATCAGCACGCTGCGTTCACGATTGATCGGCCATCGTTGCATGAGATCGACAATCATGCCCGGGCCCGGCTTGCGCCAATCGGACGCGCGCCGGAATGCTGCAATAGAACCCTCGGGATGAAACGGGCAGAAGCGAATGTCGTCGATGTGCGCACCAATCCGCGCGAGATCTTCAATCATGAACTTGTGGAGCTCGTGCATGTCATCCACCGCGTAGAGCCCGCGCGCGATTCCCGATTGATTGGTGGCGATGAAAACGTAGAAGCCCGCCTGGTTCAGCGACCGAACTGCGGCCATCGCGCCCTCGACCCACTCGAAGTCCTCGCGCCTCGCAACGTAACCATGATCTACATTGAGCACGCCGTCGCGGTCGAAAAAGACGGCGGGCTTGCGTTCGTCGGCTGCCACTAGCGGCTGCCGCCGGCAAGGCGGCGCTCCACGAGCCCGCACACGATGTGCGCTGCAGTGATGTGGATCTGCTGGATGACCGGAGTGCGATCGGAGCGCGCTGCCAACAATACATCGCAACGGCTCTTCATCTCGCCGCCTGAGCGGCCGGTGAACCCGATCGTGACGACGCCCTGGGCGCGCGCCGCATCGAGCGCCCTCAACACATTGGGTGAGCGGCCCGAGGTGGAGATCGCGATTAGTACATCGCCTTCGGCTGCGAGGCCTTTCACCTGCCGCTCGAATACCTGATCGTACCCGTAGTCGTTGCCGATCGCTGTCAGCACGGATGTGTCCGTCGTGAGCGCGATCGCCGGCAGCGGCGCACGGTCATTCTCGAACCGCGACAGTAATTCCCCGGCGATGTGCTGCGCGTCGGCAGCGCTGCCCCCGTTACCGCATAGGAGAATTTTGCGGCCCGCCTTGAGCGCCTTCGCCATCTCGTCGGCAATCGATCCGAGTGTCTTCAGAAATTCCGCGTCGTCGCTGGCGGCCGCAAGCGCATCCAGCGACTCCTTGAGATGGGTGCGCGCGTAGGCCGCTTCTGCGTCGTCCATCCCCTGCTCCCTCAACGGGCGAGCGCGTAGCATTGGCTTTGTAGCGTGTCCAGATTTGCCGCGTTGCGTGCGCAATGCCCTGCCGCTAGAAGCGCGCGCCGGCTGCAAAACGCAGCGCGAGGGGCATTCATGATCCTGGTCACCGGCGGCGCAGGCTTCATCGGCTCGAACTTGGTCGCAAGTCTCAACGAGCGCGGCATGACCGACATTGCCGTCAACGACCACCTCGGTTCAGTGGCGAAGGAGCGCAACCTCAAGCATCGCCGCTATTCCGGAATCGTTTCACCCGACGAGCTATTCCATTGGCTCGAGGGTCGCAAGCTGGAGGCGGTCCTGCATATGGGCGCGATCTCGTCGACGACGGAGACGGACGAGAAGCTGATGATGACGGCGAACTTCGACATGCCGATGCGGCTGCTCGACTGGTGCACGTCCACACGCACGCCGCTCATCTACGCCTCATCCGCCGCGACCTACGGCGACGGCTCACAAGGCTTCGACGATGACGATCGCCCGGAGGCGCTCGCGCGACTGCACCCGCTCAACCTCTATGGCCGCAGCAAACAACGCTTCGATCTCGCGGTCGTCGAGCGCGCTCGCGCCAGGGCACCAATGCCGCCGCAATGGGTAGGCCTCAAGTTCTTCAACGTGTTCGGACCGAACGAGTATCACAAGGGGGAAATGCAGAGCGTCCTCGCCAAGCGTTTCCCCGACGCGAAGGCAGGAAAGCCGGTACAACTGTTCAAGTCGGATCGACCCGACGTCCCGGACGGCGGCCAAGCGCGAGACTTTATCTATGTGCTCGATGCCGCCGCAGTCACGCTTTGGCTTCTCGATCGGCCTCGCGTTTCCGGCATCTACAACGTCGGCACCGGCCAGGCCCGTACCTTCAAGGACATGATGCTCGCCATGTTCAAATCCCTGAAGCGCGCGCCAAATATCGAATTCATTGAAATGCCGCGGGCCCTCGCCGGCCAATATCAATACTTAACGCAGGCAAAGATGGAGCGCCTGCGTGCGGCAGGCTACGATGCCCCCTTCACGCCGCTCGAGGGGGCCGTGGAGGACTACGTGACCCGTTTTCTCGGTCAGGCCGATCCGTATCGCTGAGCCACCTGCATGTTCGATTTCGAACGGCGATTAAGCGAACTCTCGCGCCAGACCGTGCTCTGCGTCGGCGACGTCATGCTCGACCGTTATGTCTACGGCGACGTCGCGCGCGTGTCGCCGGAGGCGCCGACCGTGGTTCTCGCGGCGCGGTGGGAGGACGTGACGCCAGGCGGCGCAGCGAATGTCGCGCTCAACCTCGCGGGCCTCGGCGCACGTTGCGTCCTCGTTGGCGCCGTCGGCAATGACGAAGCTTCCCGCATGCTGATCGAGCGGCTTGCCAAGAGCGCCAAGGTCGAGCCGCGCCTCGTTTCCGATCCATCGCGTCCCACCACGATGAAAACGCGCTATGTCTCCGAACATTACTCTACGCATCTGCTGCGTACCGACTGGGAAGACAACCGACCACTGGAGACCGAACGTGAAAACGAAATTCTTGCTCGTGTGACGGACGCACTTCCGAAATGCGGCGCGCTTGTCCTTTCCGATTACGGCAAGGGCGTACTCACGCAACGGATAATCGACGAATTGATTGCAGCAGCGACGAAAGCGAAGAAGCCGGTGGTCGTCGACCCTCAAGGCAATGACTACCGCATCTACCGTTTCGCGACCCTCGTTACTCCGAACCGCAGCGAGCTGTCCCGAGCGTTGAATCGAGAAGTTCGCAGCGCTGAGGAGGTCGCGATCGGCGCGGCCGAACTCTGCGAGCGCACGGACATAGGCGCCATCCTTGTGACTCGCAGTGAGGACGGCATGACGCTCGTCGAACGCGGCGAGGAACCGGTGCATATCCCGGCCTATCCCGTGAAGGTGCGCGACGTCTCAGGCGCTGGCGACACGGTGACTGCGACCGTCGCCGCGATGCTCGCGATGGGTGCGGATCTCAATGCGGCTGCGCGCGCCGCGAACGCGGCAGCGGCCGTGGTCGTCGGGAAGCGTGGCACCGCGTCTGTTTCGCTGGTCGAGCTGCGCACGATGCTCGTGCCGCCGGCGCTTCGCGCGTACGAAGAGAAGCTCGCATTGGATCCGGCCGCGATGGATGAGCGGCTAAACGAATGGCGTCGTGCGGGTTTTCGCATCGGTTTCACGAACGGCTGCTTCGATCTTCTGCATCCCGGTCATCTGAAGGTGCTAGCCGAGGCACGAGCCGCATGTGACCGCCTGGTTGTCGGCCTCAATAGCGACGCCTCTGCACGCCGCCTGAAAGGTGAAGGCCGGCCGATTCAGGATGAGGTCTCCCGCGCACAGTTGCTCGCAGCGCTCGAAGCGGTGGACCTCGTTGCGATCTTCGAGGAAGACACGCCGCTCGAATTGATCCGCCGCGTGCGGCCGCAGGTGCTCGTGAAGGGCGGCGACTACACCAAGGATCAGGTCGTTGGCCGGGAGATCGTCGAGGCGGCGGGTGGAGAGGTCGTAATTGTGGAACTCTTGCCCGAGCGCAGCACCACGCGGCTTGTCGAGCGATCGAAGAAGCAGGGCTAACGCTTTCTTATTTCAAACGCGTGCATTTGCGGCAAAGCCAAAAACGAAACGAAAGATCAGCCATGTAGATGCTTGCGGATCGTGGAGATCCGCTCATGGCCGTACTTGTGACCGGCGGCGCCGGCTACATTGGCAGCCACATGGTCTATACGCTCGTCGATGCTGGCGAGGACACGGTCGTGCTCGACGATCTGTCCACCGGGGTTCGCGGCGCGGTCCCGCCCAAGGCGCGGCTGATCGTTGGCGACATTGCGGATACTGCGCTCGTGCTTCGCGTCATCGCCGAACACGAGATCGAGGAGATCGTCCACTTTGCCGCAAAAATCGTGGTACCCGATTCTGTCGTGGACCCGCTCGGCTACTACCTCTCCAACACCGTCAAATCGCGCGCCCTGCTTGCCGCGGCCGTCGCATCCGGCGTCCGCCGCATCGTTTTTTCATCAACGGCGGCCGTGTATGGAATGCCCGCGGCAAATCCAGTCGCTGAGGACGCACCGGCGTTGCCAATCTCTCCCTACGGCTCGTCCAAGCTCATGACCGAGTGGATGCTGCGCGACGCCGCGGCCGCACATAGCCTCGGCTACGTTGTGCTGCGCTACTTCAATGTGGCCGGCGCCGATCCTGCCGGCCGCGCCGGCCAGTCCTCGGCACGCTCGACGCATCTCATCAAGGTCGCGGTCGAGCTTGCACTGGGCAAGCGCGCGCAAATGGAAATCTTCGGCACGGACTATCCGACGCCGGACGGCACCTGCATCCGCGACTACGTCCACGTGGCCGATCTCGTCGCCGCTCATCTCGACGCCTTGCATCACCTGCGTCGCGGCGGGGCAAGTCTGGTGCTCAATTGCGGCTACGGTCGCGGCTATTCCGTCCTTCAGGTGCTTGACGCGGTCAAGCGAGCCTCCGGCGCCGACCTCTCCGTGAAGATCGGCGGTCGCCGAGCGGGCGATCCCGCGGCTCTCGTCGCCCGGTCGGATCGCATCCGCGGCGAACTGGGCTGGCAACCGCAGTACGACGATCTGGACTTGATCGTCACGCACTCGCTTGCGTGGGAGCGCAAGCTTCCCGACAAGCCCCTCGCCGCCTGATTTCCCGCGCTTGCCCACACGCGTGCGGCGTGCGAAATCCGCCCTAGAGGTTTCACCGCATGCGCATCGCCATGATCGGCACCGGTTACGTAGGGCTCGTGTCAGGGGCCTGCTTCGCCGATTTCGGCCATGAGGTAGTCTGCGTCGACAAGGACGCGAATAAGATCGCGTCATTGCGTGCCGAAAAGATTCCGATTTTCGAGCCAAGTCTCGATGAACTGGTGACGCGCAACGTCAGGGAGCGCCGCCTCTCCTTTGCGACCGAACTCGAGCCGGCCATGCGCGAAGTCGAGGTAGTCTTCCTGGCGGTCGGCACGCCGGCGCGACGCGGTGACGGCCATGCCGACCTGACATTCATCTTCGAGGCCGCGCGTGAAGTGGCTGCCTGCATCCGTGGCGACGCGGTGATCGTCACCAAATCGACCGTGCCCGTCGGCACCGGCGACGAAATCGAACGGATCGTGCGCCAGGCACGGCCGGACGTGGAAATTCCCGTTGTATCGAACCCCGAATTCTTGCGCGAAGGCGCCGCGATCGCCGATTTCAAGCGGCCGGACCGCATCGTGATCGGCACCGACGATCCGCGCGCGCGCGAGGTCATGATCGAAGTATATCGGCCGCTCTACCTGAACGCACCGCCGCTGCTGTTCACCGGCCGGCGCACGGCCGAGCTGATCAAGTACGCGGCGAACGCCTTTCTCGCGACTAAGATCACTTTCATCAATGAGATTGCCGATCTATGCGAAGCTATCGGTGCGGACGTGCAGGAGGTTGCGCGCGGGATCGGCCTCGACAATCGCATCGGCTCGAAATTTCTGCACGCGGGGCCCGGCTTTGGCGGCTCATGTTTTCCCAAGGACACGGTTGCGCTGATCAAGACGGCCCAGGAGGCAGACGCACCGATCAACATTGTCGAGACCGTCATTTCCGTGAACGAAGCGCGCAAGCAGGCGCTGGCAAAACGCGTGATCGATGCCTGTGACGGCTCAGTCGAGGGGAAAATCGTTGCGGTGCTCGGCTTAACCTTCAAGCCCAACACCGATGATATGCGCGAGGCGCCCAGCCTCGCGCTCGTCCCCGCTTTGTTGCAAGCTGGTGCCGTCGTCCACGCCCACGATCCGCAGGGTATGGAGCAAGCAAAGCCACTTCTTGCCGGCGCCACCTTTTGCAACGGCCCTTATGAGGCGGCGGAAGGCGCTGATGTGCTCGTCATCGTCACCGAGTGGGACGCCTACCGCGCGCTCGACTTCGATCGACTCAAGCAGGCGATGAAGAGCGCGGTCGTGGTCGACCTGCGCAATATTTACCGGCCGGACGAAATGGCGGCCAAGGGATTCCGCTATTCCAGCGTCGGCCGCCCCGCGCGCGGGCAGCGCACATAACTCAACGCTCCGCGTCCGCCGCCTTCGCTTCGGCCGGCCGTTTGTCCGACTTCGTTTCAGGCGACTTCGCCTCGACGGCCGCCTCAGCCGGCTTTGGCTCGAGCACTCTGGCCTTGGCTAGAAGCTGCGCGACCACTTCGCCTGTCCGCTCCTGCCACGGCCGGGCACGGAATCCGAAAGTGCCGTGAAACTTCGAGGAGTCCAACTCGCAATTGGCCGGTCGCCTTGCCGCACTCGGGTACTCCGCCGCCGTGATCGCGACGACCTTCGGTGTGCGACCGGTGAAGAACGCCTGCCGCCGTACGATTTCCTCGGCAAACCCGTGCCACGAAGTCCGGCCGTTGCCGGCAAAGTGAAACGTCCCCGAGGTGTTCGGCTTCTCCGCCAGCTTTCGCACGACGACCAGGATCGCCTCGGCAATATCGATCGTCGCAGTCGGACAGCCAAACTGATCCGCCACCATCTTCAGCTCGTCGCGCTCACCGGCAAGACGAAGCACCGTTCGCAGGAAGTTGCGACCGTAGACGCTGTAGATCCACGATGTGCGCAGGATCACATACCGCTTCGCCGCCTCGCGAATCTTTGCTTCGCCTTCGGCTTTGGTACGACCGTGCACTCCGAGCGGTGCCACCCTATCACTCTCGACGTAAGCGCTCTTCTTGGCCCCATCGAAGACATAAGCGCTCGAAATATGAATTAGTGGAACTCCGGCGTCGGCGCACGCCGCCGCAAGCACTGCCGGACCGGTCACGTTTGCGGCGACGGCGGCATCTGATTCACGCTCGGCACGGTCTACGGCGGTATAGCCGGCAGCATTCACCACTGCGGAGGGACGATGCATGTCGAGCGCGGTCCGTACCCCCGCATCATCGGTGATGTCGACGTCTCCGTGCGCAAAACCAACCGCCGGAACACGGCGGGCGCTTGTCAGCGCCACGAGCTCGCGCCCGACCTGTCCGCGAGCGCCGAAGATGAGAATTGGGCCATTCATGTTCGCCGAGATGTAGAGGCTTCGCGCCGCGGGTCAAGCACAAGGCCGCGATTGCCAAGACGGACGGGAAAGGACATAGAGGCCCCGCGCGAGCGATACCCATGCAGAAGATTCGCAAGGCTGTTCTTCCAGTCGCCGGGCTTGGCACCCGCTTCCTGCCCGCCACCAAGGCAATGCCGAAGGAGATGCTGCCTGTCGTCGACCGGCCGCTCATTCAATATGTCGTCGATGAAGCGCGCGAAGCGGGCATCGAGCACTTCATCTTCGTGACCGGTCGCAACAAGAGCGTGATCGAGGACCACTTCGATCGCCAGTTCGAACTTGAGGTAACACTCCGCGAACGCGGAAAGAATTCGGAACTGGACGCCCTCGACCGCGATCTTCCGGGCGCCGGCAGCGTGAGCTTCACGCGCCAGCAGTCACCGCTCGGTCTCGGACACGCGGTCTGGTGTGCGCGGGAACTCGTCGGGCGAGAGCCGTTCGCCGTGCTCTTGCCGGACGTATTGGTCCAGGCCAAGAAAGGTTGCCTCACCCAGATGATCGAAGCGTACCTCTCGATCGGTCAGGCGGCCAATCTGATCGCCGTCGAGAAGGTCGCCGATGATATGACGCATATGTACGGCGTTGTCGGTGTCGGAAAACGCCGGAACTCCGCGTTCGAGATCACCTCGATGGTGGAGAAGCCTGCGCGCGGATCGGCACCATCGAATCTCATCATCACTGGACGCTACATACTCCAGCCGCAAATTTTCGACCTCCTGGAGTCCCAGGAAGGCGGCGCCGGCGGTGAGATCCAGCTTACCGACGCCATGATCCGGCTGTCGCAGCACTATCCTTTCTACGGGCTGGAGTTCGAAGGTCGCACCTTCGATTGCGGATCCAAACTCGGATTCCTTTCCGCCAATGTCGCCTACGCGCTCGAGCGCGACGATTTGGCGCCCGCTTTCAGAGCCGAGCTATTGCGGCTGATCGGCAAACGTTAGTCCTTATCGAATTGACTTCACGCACGAAAACCGGTTCATCCGATGCGGGGTGCGCGTCGCCCCGCTCCGCTGGTAATCTTCGGCCTAGCGCTTCCCGAAGGGGTTTGCCGCCGCATGTGGACTTGGTTCAAGGAGCGACTTGCGCGGCTCGCCGGTGACGACGCGCGCGAGATCATCCCTCGCCTGCTCGCGACCGACGGCCGCCGCCACATGTGGCGCTACGCGCGCGCGTTCATCTACATGGGCGTGATCGCCGCCACCACCGCGCTTTCCGCGTACCTGATGAAGCATGTGGTCGACCGGATTTTTGTCGAGGGAGATTATTTGGCCGTATGGGTTCTCGGCGGCACCCTGATGGCACTGTTCACCGTCAAAGGGCTCGCGACCTATGGACAGATGGTCACGCTGGCCAAGGTGGGCAACCGCATCATCGCGGATTATCAGCGCAGGCTGTACGACTCCCTGCTTTCCCAGGGGGTCTCCTTCTTTGCCGAGCGCCACTCAACGGAATTCCTGAACCGCCTGAACACAGGCGCCGGCGGAGCGCGCACCGTCCTGGATCTGATCGTCACGAGCCTTGGGCGCGACCTGCTCACGCTGGTGGGCCTCGTGATCGTGATGGCCGTCCAGGACCCGGTGATGATGTTGCTCGCGGTGGTGACAATGCCCCCCGCCGTCTATTTCGTCCGTTCGCTCGTGCGGCGCACTCGCAAGAGCATCCAGCGGCAGTTCGATGAGACGGGCGATCTAATGATGTCGCTCCAGGAAACGATCCAGGGCATTCGCATTGTCAAGTCCTACAACCTGGAGCAGAGCCTGCAGCAGAACATGTCGGTTACCGTCGCCAAGCTCGAGCGAGTCATGAACACGATCGCCCGTCTGAAGGCGCGCTCGAGCCCGATCATGGAAATGCTCGGCGGCTTTGCGATCGCCGGCTTCGTCGTCTACGCGGGCCACGGCGTGTTGCGCGGCGGCCAGCTGCCCGGCGAGTTTTTCTCCGTCGTTACCGCTTTGCTGCTTTCGTACGAGCCTGCCAAGCGGCTTGCACGCCTGCACATCGACCTCGCCGCCGCGATGAAAAACGCCCGTTTCATGTTCGATCTCTTGGACAGCCTGCCGATCGAGCGCGGAGAGGCCGAGCGGCCGAAGATCGCCATCACCCGTGGCCGCATCGAGTTTCGCGAAGTTGTCTTCCGCTACCGGCCGAGTGAACCCGTCCTGCGTGGCGTCTCCTTCGTGGCCGAACCTGGTCAGACGACCGCGCTCGTCGGCACCTCCGGCGCCGGCAAATCGACCATCATGAATCTCGTGGTTCGTTTCTGGGATCCGCAGACCGGAAAGATCCTGATCGACGACCAGGACATTGCGCAGTTCTCGCGCAGCTCATTGCGCGATTCGATCGCCTATGTGAGCCAGGACGTCTTTCTCTTTTCCGGTACCATTCGCGACAACATCGAGATGGGCCGTCTCGGCGCGAGCGAGGCGGAAATCATCGCGGCTGCCAAGTCCGCGTTCGCCCATGATTTCATCTCTGGTTTCCCGCAAGGATACGACTCGCCCGTCGGCGAACACGGCGTGCAGATTTCCGGCGGTCAGCGCGCGCGCATCGCCATTGCGCGCGCGTTTTTGCGCAACGCCTCGATCCTGCTGCTCGACGAACCGACTTCGGCACTCGACAGCGAATCCGAGCGTGAGGTCCAGCGCGCACTGGACGCCCTGCGCGCCTCGCGCACGACGATCGTCATCGCGCACCGGCTGCAGACCGTAATCGCCGCCGACAAGATTTGTGTGATCGATGCCGGTCGAATCGTAGAGTCCGGCCGGCACGACGACTTGATTGCACGCCGTGGGCGTTACCACGCTCTCTACGAGACACAATTCGCTGAGCGGCGCGCCGCGATCGCCTGAATACGCGCTCGCTTGCTGGGCAAACTCCATGGCCGATCGCATTCGTCCGGTGATCCTGAGCGGCGGTGCCGGAACGCGACTGTGGCCGGCATCGCGCGACAGCCTGCCGAAGCAATTTTTGAAGCTGCTTGGGACCCGCTCCACGCTGCAGGAGACGGTGCTGTGCGCGGCGGATCCGACCCTGTTCGACAAGCCGATCATCATCACGCAGCGCGATTACCGCTTTCTCGTGCGCGAGCAGCTGGAGGAAATCGGTGCGGCAGCCGATATCGTGCTTGAGCCGGCACGGCGCGATTCCGGACCGGCAGTGGCCGCCGCCGCGCGCATTGCCGCAGAGCATGACCCAGACGTGCTCGTGCTTGTCCTTGCCGCCGACCATGTCGTGCGCGAACCCGCGCGATTCATCGCGGCGGTACGCGCCGCCGAGCCGGCTGCACGCTCCGGCCGGATCGTCACCTTCGGCATCAAGCCGGACCATCCGGCAACCGGCTACGGCTACATCCGCCCTGCGGCGCAGCTCAAGGACGCTGCGCCTGCGTACGCGATCGACGCCTTCGTCGAGAAGCCGGACGCCGCGACTGCGGAACGCTACGTGGCGGACGGCTACCTGTGGAATTCGGGCAACTTCCTGTTTCGGGCCGACGTGTTCCTCGCGGAATACGCGGCGTTCGAGCCGAAGAGCGCCGACGCCGTGGCCCGCGCAGTCAGCAAGGCGAGGACCGACCTCGGCTTTCGCATTCTCGACGCTGAAGCCTTTGCCTCCGCGGAGCGAAAATCCGTCGACTTCGCGGTCATGGAGCGTACCAAACGCGGCGCTGTCGTACCCGCCGACTACGGTTGGTCCGATGTCGGCGGCTGGAACGCGGTCTGGACGCTTTCCACGCGCGACAAGGATGGAAATGCGGCGCGCGGCGAGGTCACGCTGCTTGACGTGGAGAATACATTTGTTTCGAGCGACCGCGGCGTGACTGCCTTGCTCGGCGTCGAGGACTTGATCGTCGTCGTCGAGGACGACGCCGTTCTGGTTGCCGCGCGCGCTCGCGCCGAGGATCTGCGTCCGCTCGTGGAGCAGTTACGCGCGGCGGGCCGTCCCGAAGCCGACAGCCATTCGCGTGTGCATCGCCCGTGGGGCTCCTATCAAGGGCTCGATCGCGGCGAGCGCTTTCTCGTCAAGCGTATTGTCGTCAAGCCGGGCGGAAGGCTATCGCTACAGCGGCACAAGCATCGGGCTGAACACTGGGTCGTCGTACGCGGAACAGCGCGTGTGACGATTGGAGATGACGTACGCGACTTGAACGAGAACGAATCCGCGTACATCCCGGTCGGCACGGTTCACCGTCTGGAGAACCCCGGCGCCCAGTCCCTCGAACTGATCGAGGTTCAGACCGGCAACCATCTCAGCGAGGACGATATCGAACGGCTCGACGACGTCTACAAGCGCCAACCGGGCGACTGACGCGCGCTACGCCTGCTCGCGCCAGATGCCGAGCTTCTCCTGAGCCGGCCGGTCGGAAATCGAAAACAGCACGCTCTCGCCCTTCGCCGTATGCGCGTAGCGCTTCCACGACGGAATGACGAACACGTCGCCCGGCGTCCAGTTGAAGGTCTCATCCTCCACCTTGGTCGAGCCTTCGCCTTCCACGCAGACGAAGATCGTGCCGTCGGTCGAACGGTACTCCTTGCCTTTGAAGCCCTTGGGCAGCAGGGCGAGCTGCGCACCCATGGTCGGTGTTGCCCATCCGCCGTTCGTCGGATTGGCGTAGCGCACGCGCGAGCCGTGATGTGGGTGGACGTCGTCGGACTTGGCCATACGCTCGATCACGGGCCGGACTCGCGCATACGGATAATTGATGATCGGGCTGCGGATCATTCCGACTGGCGCGTCATCCGGCAGCACCCCCGAGCCGTAGCGCGCGTAGGAATCTCCGTCCTCGCGCGTGTTCGACTGCATCTCCTGGTCGAGATGCTCCGAGAAAGCCGCATCGAAGAAATTCACGGTCGGCACGTCGAGCACGTCGAGCCAAATCATCGGCTGCTTCGACGGATTTCCGTGGTCGTGCGGCGCCCAGTTCGGCGTGATCACGAAGTCGCCGCGCCGCATGATCGTTTTCTCGCCTTCCACCGCGGTGTAAGCGCCTTCACCATCAAGCACGAAACGGATCGCCGAAGCCGTGTGCCGGTGCGCCGGAGCGATTTCGCCCGGCAGAATGAGCTGGAGCCCGGCATAGAGCGATTGCGTGATACGCGACTTGCCGCGCAACGCCGGATTTTCGAACACGAGCACGCGCCGCTCCGCCTCCTTGGCCGTGATCAGCGTGCCTGCCTCGAGCACCATCTTTCGAACATCGTTAAAGCGCCAGAGCGCCGGCACGCACGGCGTTCTCGGCTCCGGCGGCACCAGCCCCTTCAGCACCTCCCAGAGCGGGGCGAGATTCTGCTTGCCGATCCGATCGTAATATGCGGCGCGTTCCGGCGTGACGGCGCCGGCAACAGAATCGCTCGACACCACGGCACCGGTGTTGGGGGCCTCCATGACGCTCTCCGTTTACGTAGGTAATTGATAAATCTAGGCATTCATTGACAAGCCTGTCAATCAATGGAACACGAAAATGCGGGTAGACCGCGGCGTAGAGGCGCGCACGCGGAAATAAATTCTGCTGTGGGGTCAGCGTCATGCGTCTCGCCCGGTTCGGCGACAATCGCCTCGCGCTCGTCGAAGGCTATGTTCTCCGCGACGTCACGCACATCACCGAGCGCCTGCCGGCGCAGCGCTGGCCGCTGCCGGTCGGCGATCTGCTGATCGCAAATCTCGAAAATCTTCGACACTCCATCGCGCTCGCAGCCGACGCAGCGCCGCGCATACCCGTCACCGAGACGACACTGTTGAGCCCGGTCGCCAATCCGCCGCGCATCATTGCGGCACCGATCAACTATCGCATGCATCAA
>DATBJU010000107.1:0-4573 GCA_036556265.1 Xanthobacteraceae bacterium
GCCCGGAGGACTGGCCGCTCGGCGCGTTGCGCAGGTCGGCCGTGATACAGCGGTACTCGTCCTTGAATTCCTCGGTCGCGTTGAACGGCGCCCGGTCCGACATGAAGCCGATGGTCGAGTTCTGGCCCCCGCCGGGGATGACGAACAGCGGGAAGCCGGAGCCGGCCTCCTGGTAGTGAATGCGGACGTGGCCCTTCTCGTAAAGCGCCATGTGTTCCCCCTTTCGCGGCTGGTTGCGAGAATGCGTGCGATCGGCCGTAGACTCCCGAGCGGAGCATACAGGAAACGGCTGATATTCCAAGCCGGCTGCAGCGAAACCCAATGGAGCGAGAAGTGGGTGGAGTTCGGCAGAAACTATCTCGTCGCCCGGATTCTTGCCGACGTGCGGTTCTCTCGCTGACCGTCTGTACCTGGGGGGCCCGGAGAGCCCCACACTGACGCGGGGAGGAGAGCCGGGCTTGATCTTTGAAGCGAATTGGACGAAAAACACTGAGACCAAGACTATTGAGGAGCGGCCATGAAGCTCTGGGGCAAGATTGCAAGCGGCATGTTGTTGGCCATAGCCGCCTTGTCCACCGCGGCGGCCGGCTTTATGCCGGAGACCAGGCCGGAGTCTCTGCTCGCCGCCGTTCTAACGTTCGTCGTCGCTTGGTTTGGCGTTCCCGCGTTTGTACGATTCTTCTCGTCCTTTACCGGAGACGAAGAGGTGCTGGCGAACGGCATTCCAGGGGTCGCCACCGTCACGTCCGTGCGGCCGACCCGCTGGCGCGTCAATGGCTGCCCCATCGTCGGATTTAGTCTCAGCGTGGAGGCGGGCGGCGCCGTGTACCCGGTCGAGGTCAAGCAGATGGTCGATCCCGAGCTGGCCGAGCGAATCTCCCCCGGCGTCACCGTCGGCGTGCGGGTCGGTAAGGAGGAGCCGAAAAAAGTCTTCATCGATTGGCGCGAGCCGATTCAAGGCGCCGCGGAACTCAGCGGCGGCGGTTTGGCGCAACCGAAAGTCGGCGAAACTCCGTCGGCACCTGCGCGGCGGACAAGATCGCGGCAGCCCTTCTTGCGCTGGGCTTTTCTCATCTTCGGTCTGGTCTTTCTCCGCCTCAGCTGCGAGCAGGGCTATTTCGAAAAAGGCGGGTTACGGGCGCAAGGAGTTGTGATGGAGAAGACCTATTCTCCGGGAACCAGGTCGACGAGCCCGGGCCGCCACCAATCTTCTTCCAAGCACTACGTGAGCTACAGGTTTACAACCGAGGACGGCCGAACGATCGAGGGCCGCTACGAGGTTCTTCCCGACACCTGGCGGCGCCTCAAAGAAGGCGATAAGGTCGTCATCGAGTACCTGCCGGATTCACCCGCCACCAACCGCATCCCGGAACAACGGGCGGAGTCCGGGACGTGGAGAATCATGGCGCTGGTGTCCTTGATGGCGAGCGCGGTTCTATTCCTCATCGGCAAACGCCGACGGCAGGCTGCAACGTGATGAACCGTATGAGTCGCTTCGCGCCTTTGACTCTTTGCGTTCTTCTCACCTCCACTCTTCTGTTGGTGCCCCGCGCTCGAACGCAAGAGCCCAATCGAGCTTCTCTCCCCAGCGTCGCCGACTACGCGCCGGCAGGCCCGACATGTCGAATCAAGCGAACGGTCTACGCCCACGTTTCGAGCCGCGCGGTGGTGTTTGGAAAAACCACGGAATGCTCTCTTTTGGTCCATTCCTGCAAACCCAAACCCGAGCTGTATCGATCGGATGCGCGACCGACGAAGCAGGATGTCTGCCAAGATTATTATGCGGCGGCGGCCGAGCTCACGGGTCGTCGAACTTGTTGCGATCGGGGCGAGCCAGAGGGAAAGAAGGAGGCCGAGAGAAAATCTGGTGGAGAGAAGCAGCCCCAAGCGGAAAGGACGTCGGAGGACGAGGGAAAGGATGAAGGAGGCATAGTGCTTGACGCGGACCTCGCGGTGTCGATCAACGCTCCCGCAAAATATCCGCTCGGAATCACGCCCTTCGCGGTAACGGTCGTCAACAAAGGCCCCGGCCCCGCCACGGCCGCGCGCCTGACCGGTTCCATCACCTTGAGCCGGTTGAACAGCGCCACCACTTCCCAGGGGAAATGCTCCGTCAACGGCGGCGGCTTCAGCTGCGACTTGGGGACGATCGCCAATAGCGAATCCAGGTCGGTCTCCCTCCAGGCCCGCACGGAGAAGGAGGGAAGGGCCGAGATTACCGCAGACGTGAGGAGCGGAACGCCCGATCGAATCACCGAAAACAATCACGCCCGGGCGGCCATTGAGGTAAAGAAAGCGGTGAAGGGCACGTGGAGTTCTCCGTAGCATTGACCGCAAACCTTCGACAAGGAGAACGAATCCATGAACAAACATCTCAGCGTAGGCGTTATCGCTCTCTGGTTCCTAATTGCCCTGCCCGGACCACCTGTGCCCCAAGCCTCTGCTCAAAAGGGGCCGCTGGCGAGCGCGGATGGCGAAAAACCCGGGACACGAGTCGAAGTTCAAGAGCTCAAGCGCGTCAGCGGCGGCATCGTCATGCTCAGATTCACCCTGATCAACGACTCGGGTGATAAATTCGGCTTTGGCAATCAGTTTACCCAACAGGGAGTAAATGAAAGCAACAGTATCGGCGGAGTGCACCTCATCGATCCGGCCGGCAAGAAGAAATATTTGGTCGTTCGCGACAGTCAAAACAATTGCGATTGCAGTCGGAAACTCGCGGAGCTGAAGCCCAAGTCGAGCGCCAATCTTTGGGCGAGATTCCCCGCGCCGCCGGATAAGCTGGAAAAAATCAACGTCGTGATTCCTCACTTTGCGCCCCTGGACGATGTCCCGATCAGCCGCTGAAGCCAATGCAGACCATGTTCCTTCGGCTGGCGTGCGTCTGGTCCGTAGCGTTCTTCCTGGTGGCAGGAGCGGGTTGGGCCGCTGAAGAACCGGAACCCATTGCGAATCCCAAGTTTCAGGTGTTGGACCTGATCCACAAGGTCGAGGATCTCGGCGGCAAGGTCGCGGATCTGCGGGTGAAGGAGACTGAGACCGAGATTCGCATCGAGCTCGCCGCCGACGTCCTCTTCGACTTCGACAAGGCCGATATCAGGCCGGACGCGGAAAGCCCGCTCAAGCAGGCGGCCGGCATCGTGCGCGAAAAAGCCAAGCGCGGCGTTCGCATCGAGGGCCACACCGACGCGAAAGGATCGGATGCTTATAATCAGAAACTCTCCGAGCGCCGTGCCAACGCGGTCAAGAATTGGCTGATCCAGAAGGAGGGCTTGAGGAACGTGCGATTTTCCACCGCCGGTTTCGGCGCCCAGAATCCGATCGCGGCCAATACCAAGCCGGATGGGTCCGATGACCCGGAAGGAAGGCAAAAAAACCGCCGCGTGGAGATCATTATTGTGAAGAAGTGAGCCGTGAGCCGCGTTAACCGGCGTGCGAGGATTTGGGTCAATTCGACTGTACCTGGGGGGCCGCGAGAGCCCCCTGCTGACGCGTCGTACTGCTTCGGCAGAGGGAGCCGGCTCTGCACACGCGAGTCGAGTCGGAGGGCGCCGGGTCCCACCCGTAAGCCGTTGAGCACGGTTCACACAAGACCTGTGGCATGCCGACCCGCAACGCACGTCGAATCGTACTGACCGTCGCCGCCCTCCTCATCGCGGCTCTCCTGGCGCTCACCCACGCGAGCTACCGGCGCGACATCGGCCGCGCCTACGACCGCATCGCGACCGGCAGCCAGATCGCGCAGACTCGCTGCGGGCCGATCGAGTACGCGGTGGCGGGCGAAGGCCCGCCGCTCTTGTCGGTGCACGGCGCGGGCGGCGGCTTCGACCAGGGGCTAGAGCTCGCCGACCCGCTTGCGCGTGCCGGCTTTCGCGTGATCGCGGTGTCGCGCTTCGGCTATCTGCGCACGCCGCTGCCGCCGGACGCTTCGGCCGCCGCGCAGGCCGACGCGCACGCTTGCCTGCTCGACGCGCTGAATATCAGACGCGCCGCAGTCCTCGGGACTTCCGCCGGCGGCCCCTCGTCGATGCAGTTCGCGCTGCGCCACCCGGATCGCACCGCCGCGCTGGTGCTGCTCGTCCCGGCGGCGTACGCGAAGCGCCCGAACGAAGCGCCGTCCGTGCACACGCCGCGCGGCACGCGGTTGCTGTTCGATACGGCGCTGCGCTGGGATTTCCTCTTCTGGGCCGCGGGCAAGCTCGCGCACGATACGTTCATCCGCGGGATCCTCGGCACGCCGCCCGCGGTCGTGGCGCGCGCCTCCGCGGACGAGCAGGCGCGCGTCGAGCGGATCCTGGAGCACATCCTGCCCGTCAGCCCGCGGCGGCCGGGGCTGATCAACGATGCCGCGGTCGTTGCTGCCCTGCCGCGATACGAGCTGGAGAAGATCGCCGCGCCCACGCTCGCCATCAGCGTGGCGGACGATCTGTACGGCACGTTCGACGGCGCCCGTTACACGGCCGATCACGTTCCCCGCGCCCGGTTCATCGGCTATCCGAGCGGCGGTCATATGCTGGTCGGACACGCCGCTGAGGCGAACTCCCAGATCGCCGCCTTCCTCAAGGAATCGGCC
>DATBJU010000108.1:0-39601 GCA_036556265.1 Xanthobacteraceae bacterium
TAGCATGAGGGCAAACGGAGCTCTCGCGCTGATCGTTGGTGGCCCAATCCCGAAGGGCTGGGGAAGGCATGCGCAGGGGAGTGGTTCGGGTCGCAGTTGCGGCAGTCGCGGTTGTGGGCGCAGGCCTGCTCGCGGGCTCCCTGACCTTTTCTCCGAAATCCGCTTACCGCGAAATCGCCCGCCACCTGTCGTGGCGCTCGACCCCTGTCGCGACGATTGCCGATCTGGGTCCTGCCGACCGACCTATCGCGCTGGCGTTGCGTGCGGTCCTCCTGCCCGAGCTCGAGCGCATCGTCGCGCATCCGGGTACGCGCGCCGCGCTCCGCGACTTCTACCGTTCCAGACGGTTCGCGCCGCTCTGGATCGAAGCCGGCGCGGCCAATGCCCGCGCGCGAACGGCCGTCGAATACCTGGGAGGCGTCGATTCCGATGGGCTCAATCCAAGCGACTATCCGACTCCTGCGTTCGAGACAGCAGCTGACCCGCGCGCATCGGCGATAGCCGAGCTGCAGCTGACCTATTCGGTGCTGCGGTTCGCGCGCGATGCGCGCGGCGGGCGCATCGAGCTGGTCCGGACCGACGAAAGCATCGGCTATCAATCCAACGCCTTACGCAGCGTGGACGTGCTCGCCACGCTGGCCGAGACGAACGACGTGAAGGGATTGCTTGATTCCTTCCATCCGCCGCACTCGGGCTATCGGGCGCTCAAGACAAGGCTCGCCGAGCTGCGTGCCGGGACGCTCCGGCCCGATCAGGTTATGGACGCGCGCCGCGGCCCTCCGGTTACCCGGCCGGCAGACCTGCTGATCGCGAACCTCGAGCGGTGGCGTTGGATGCCTCGCGACCTCGGCGTTTCGTATGTGACGGTGAATATTCCGGACTACAGCCTGAGGCTGGTCCGCGATGGGAGGACGGTCTTCCGGACGAAAGTCGTTGTCGGACAGCCGTCATGGCCGACGCCCATGATGAGCGCGGACATGACTTCCATCACCGTCAATCCGATCTGGAACGTGCCGCAGACAATTGTCGAGCGCGAGTTTCTCCCGATGATGCGCGACGATCCGACCTTCGCCGAACGTGTCGGCCTGCAGGTGGTGAAGCGTGAAGATGGCCGCGTGCACATGTACCAGTCGCCCGGCGACTTCAATGTGCTGGGTGATCTCCGCTTCAATTTTCCGAATCGCTTCGCGGTGTTTCAACATGACACCTCGGAACCGTTCCTGTTCGACTTTGCTGTGCGCGCGCAAAGCCATGGCTGCGTTCGGGTGCAAAGAGCTACCGAGTATGCGGCCACACTACTTTCGATCGCGCGTCCGGATGAAGAATTCACGCAGAGCCGGCTGAGAGCGCTGCGCGGCTACCGTGAGATCGAGATCGAATTTGCGGAGTCGATCCCGGTGCATCTCACCTATCAGACGGCTTTCGTCGACGACGAGCAGCGCCTTGTCGTGCGTGACGACATCTACGCACACGACGTTCGGCTGGTGCGGGCGCTTCGACGCGCCCAGCAGGAAGTCGCATCGGTCAGGCGCTCAGCACAATGAGCAAAGCAACGCAGCATTCGACGAGGCAACGATGATGACCAAGCGGATGGATGACGCAAAACCGAAATCGAATACCTGGAGCCGATACCCGCTCGCTTCAACCATGATCTCGGCAGCATTCTTGATCGTCTCGGCGGACACCATCAAGGCGGCGGATATTTATCCGGGAAAGGTTGTAGGGCGCGTTGCGTTCGACAGTTCACAGATCTGCACATTTTGGACCGGCCTTGGCACCGACCAGTACTTATATGTCTCCGATGAATACGGAGATCCCCTCCCGATGTCGCTGTGGCAGGACTATGCGTATCCGGACGAACTGGCGGATCTGTTCGACACGCTCTACGGCTTCGCCTGGATCACCTCCAAGTCCGGGCTCGCTTGGCTCAGCTCGCCGCAAGGCTTCGCTTGGCGAAATTCCGACGCGGGCAAAGACTGGATAGCTGCTTCAGTGAGGACGGCAAGTACTTCTGTGGCGTCGGCACCCGTTGAATACGTGAAGATTTGCTCCTTATACGGCGCGGGATTCTACTACATCCCCGGGACGGAAACGTGCCTGAGAGTCGGAAGCTACATTCGCTCACAGGTCTCAGCGAACGGCGAGCCAGCCGACTACGGCGAGTTGAACACGTATCTCAATCGCCAGTTCACGCAGTTCTCCGGATTCACCTTCGGTAAGTCGAGTTCGTTCTTCGATCGGTCGACATCACAGTCGTCCACTCCGGGTGACAGCGGTTTCAAGCCTCTCAATCCTGCGGAAGGCGATGATCCGCTCAAGAACTTCGCGGAAATCATCTCCGGAAAAGGCGTTCCGAATGCGCCGAAAGAGGCGCAGACGACATCGCCCAGCACAGCGGCGCCGGGCGCGGACTCTGAATGGGCGCCTCGCTTCAGGATGCAACGTTCTTTCAATAGCGACGCGCCCAGCGCGAAAACGTCACCCTCTCCTCCGGACAAAGGCGGTGCCAAGCCCTCACAGACAGCCAGCCAACAGAAAGGGCCGGCGGCAAAGGGCGGCAAGGCGCAGGACGCCCAGTCCGACGACCAGGGGGTCAAGATTCATTTCAAGGTGAATCTCGCAATGCTCGACAAGTCCGAGCTTGGTCCTCCCGTCGCCGGCGAACACGTTCAGCTTATGCCCTCCGGCGACGAACCGGCTCTCCCGTCGAAGGAGGCTCGGACCGCGGACGTGGAAAACGCCGCGCATAACCAAGACCCGGCCCGCTGTGTGACCAACGCGAGCGGGACGTGCACGACCCGCCTGCAACAGGGCGCGGAAACCGATTACGGATTCCCGAAATATCAGCCCGGCCTACGCCTGAACCTCGAATACAAGGAGTCGACGGCGCCAGCGGACGACAAACTACAGGGTTGGCAGGTCGGACTGAACTACACCGCGCAACTGAATGTTTCCACCTATGCAAGCTATGTCGCTGAAACGAATCCGCAGGCGCAGAAGCCGGACTTCTCTCAGCTGAACAGCGACGGACTAACGTTCCGGGAGAGCAACTTCAAGATCGGCGGAATGGACTATACGCAAGTCGATGCAATTTCGCTTGGCACCGACAGGACGCGTGATCTGATCGATCAACTCGTCAGGGAACGCGCTGCCAAGCTGGACCAGCTTGGCGTGAAGGTTGTCTTCGAGGGCAACATCTGCCGTCTCGAACTGCCCGGTCCCTGGATCGAAGACATGAAATCGGCGACGCGGCGCGGCGGTGGCATTCCGACTGCGAACATCTCGCTCCGCACCGACCGGCCCAAGGGGGCATCCCGATGAAGTCCGCGCTTACGATCGCAGCGGGCTGCTGCGCTGCGCTTGCCTTTGCCACGACGGCGCTCGCCCAGGGCGCCATGCTCGCGCCACCCGACAACGCATTCCTCAAGAGCAAAGGAACATGGGGTCAGAAATATGCGGATCAGTGGGCGCTGCACCGCGTGGGTTTCGACTTGTCGCCGCAGTCCGCCTGGCGGCTGGTCAAAAGGGATGCGTCGCCGGTGATTGTGGCGCTCGTCGATACCGGACTGGATTGGAATCACCGGAGCATCAATTGGGAATCAATCTGGCGAAATCCGAAGGAGATCGAGAATAACGGCGTCGACGACGACAATAACGGCTTTGTCGACGACACGATCGGCTGGGACTTCTTTGGCAACGACAACAAGCCTTGGGATTTCGACGGGCACGGGACATTCGTCGCCGGGATCATCGCGGGCAGCTGGAAGGACAAGGCCGGCGTCCCCGGCATCAGTCCGTTTGCAAGGTTGATGGTGCTCAAGGGCATCAACAATCTTGGCCACTCGCGCTCCTCGTATATTGCTCGCGCAATCGCCTACGCGGCGGACCACGGTGCTCGCGTAATCAACCTGAGTGTGGGCGGCAAGGAGGTCACGCAGGTAGAGCAGGCAGCGATCGAGTACGCGTTTGCCAAGGGGGCAGTGCTTATCGCCGCGGCGGGTAACGAGGGCGCCGACATCAGCAAGTATGGTCTAGCCGCGTCGGATAAGGTCCTCGCCGTCGCGTCGACGGGATTTGACGATCAGCGGGCGACGTTTTCGAACTGGGGCAAGATCTCGGTCGCGGCGCCGGGTCTCGATGTGCTCAGTCTGCGCGCGCGCCGCACCGACATCATGATGAACGTCGAGGGGAGCAAGTATAAGCAGGGCGCGGCGTACGTGGGTGCGGACAAGCGGTACTACCGTGCGAGCGGCACCTCTTTCTCGGCGCCGATGGTCAGCGGCCTCGCGTCGCTCATGATCGCGAACAATCCGGATCTGACCAACCGTCAGGTGATGAACATCCTGAAGAGCACGGCGAAGGATGCGGGGACACCCGGCGTCGACCAATACTCCGGCTACGGAATCATCGATGCAAAGGCGGCGCTCAGAGCGCCCAAGGACTATCTGCTGTTTGCCGGGATCAGCAGGGTCGAGGTGGTGAAGGCGGGAGGCGCGCAGGCGGTCCGGGTGCGTGGAACGGCGGACGCCAATCAATTCAAGTCCGCGCAACTCGAAGTCGGCGGGGGCGAAAATCCCAAGACGTGGAAGAGGATAGCGCCGGCGGCGCAGAGCAAAGGGCCGGACGACACACTCGGTGATATTCCGGCAACAGCCTTTGCCGGTTCAAAAGTCTGGCACATCAGAGTCTTGGTGACACATCAGAACGGAGCCGTGCGTGAAGCGCGGTATCGGCTAAGCTTGGGCTAGCTAGGGATAGGGGGCGATATGCGTAGATTGTTGGTTGCTGCCGCGGCGCTGGGCATTCTCTTTTTGTCGACCGCCGCGTGGGCCGTGGTGCGCGAAACGGAAGTGACGATCACGCAGGACGGCAAGCCGGTCGACGGGGCGACGATTTCGCTGCAGACGGAGCCACCGGCAACACCGCCACCGGCCGGGACGAAGCCGCGCGCGACGACGCCGCCGAAAGCCAAGACGAGCACCAACAAAGAGGGCAAGGTCGTCGTCACGTATGATGACGAAAAGACCCGCGACGACGATCGGTTCATCCTGATCTGGCGGACGCCGGATGGTCGGACTGGCCGCGCCAGCGTGACGCTGCAAATGCTCAAGGCCGGAAAGGTAGATATACCCCAGCAGGCGCGCACTCCAAGTCAGCCGGCCACCCAGGCGCAACGCGTGACGCCGCAGGTGACGACGGATTCGGGGGTGAAGTACGGCGGGGGCGTTGCGGTCGGTGTCCTCAGCCATACGGGCAAGCTTGAGGACCGCAAGGCGGGAAGTGAGTCGGCATTGTCCGGAGCGGCCTTCCTGCAAGCAATTCTGCCCGCCTCCAACGGAAATAAGGTCGGAGCGCAGGTGGGCGTGATCGGGCACGGCGGCAGCGCAAGCGGCGACGATATCCGGACCAAAGCGTCTCCGATCTTTTACATCGAGGGACTTTTGGGATTTCCGATCCCCGTCGTCGTTCTTGGACCGACCGACGTGACGGTCTCGGCCGGCGTCGCATGGGCGCGTTCTTTCATCGACTCGCCGTTCGGCTCCGACAGGTTCCACTCGTGGGGTCCGACAGTCGCGCTGCGTTTCGATACCTGGATGAATCCGAATGCGACGGTCGGCTTGGTGCTTCGCTGGATCGATCTCTCGGGTAGGGCGCACCTGGCTCCCGGTCTCGACCGCGACGTCAACCAGGACGCGTTCTCGGCGATGGTTACGTACACGCACTACATGTCCGACGCGCGCCTAAAGGGTGATATTGCGCCGGTCGGGCAGTTGCCAAACGGGCTGAAGCTTTACCGCTATCGCTATCTCTGGAGCGAAACGGAATTCGTGGGCGTGATGGCCCAGGAAGTCGAGGCACGGATGCCTGAGGCTGTAGTGCGGGGCGCTGACGGTCTTCTGAGGGTGAATTATGCCAAGCTCGGCACCCGATTGTTCACCTGGACCGAGTGGGCGGGGCCGTCACTGGCAGAAATGGCAAGCCTGTCGCGGTAGCCGCTAAGGCCACTTCACCATTGGCGGCAGCGATGAGAGGATCGCGTCCACGTTGCCGCCGGTCTTGAGGCCGAAGGTCGTGCCGCGGTCGTAGAGCAGGTTGAACTCCACGTAGCGGCCGCGGCGGACGAGCTGCTCCTCGCGCTCCGCCTCGGTCCAAGGCGTCGTGAAGTTGCGGCGCACGAGTTCGGGATATACCTCGAGGAACGAGAAGCCAACTTCACGCACAAAGGCGAAATCCGCTTCGAAATCGCCGCTGTCGTGCCAGTCGAAGAAGATGCCGCCGATGCCGCGCGGTTCATTCCGGTGCTTCAGATAGAAATAGTCGTCGCACCACTTCTTGTATTTCTCGTAGGGCGCGACGTTCGCCTGCCGGTCGCACGCGGATTTCATCGCGGTATGAAAGACGACCGTGTCGGGGTCGTCCTGCGTGCGGCGCGATTCCAGGAGCGGCGTCAGATCCGCGCCGCCGCCGAACCAGGTCTTGGTGGTGACGACGTAACGCGTGTTCATATGCACCGCCGGCACGTGCGGATTCAGCGGGTGAACAATCAGGGAAATCCCCGACGCCCAGAAGCGCGGGTCCTTCTCTGCGCCTGGTACCTCCTTACGGAATTCCGGAGCGAACTCTCCAAACACCGTGGACGCGTGCACGCCCGCTTTCTCGAATAAACGACCGCGCAGCATCGCCATCTCGCCGCCGCCGCCCGGGTCGGCTTTAGCCGACCCGGGGTTTGAATTGCCGATCTCGGGTAAACCCGAGATCGGTTGGGTGCCGCCATGATCGGTCCGCTCCCAGGGGGTCCGTACGAAACGGCCGGCGGATCCCTCGTAGAGTTCTGCCGGTGCGTCGTCCTCGAGCTTCTCCAGTGCGGCGCTGATGACATCGCGCAATTCTTCGAACCACGCGCGCGTGCGTGCCTTGTGCGTTTCGAGGTCGGGGGAGCGTCCGATGCGGCGAAGGGCTGCTTCAGGCATCCGGGAATCCTCCAGTCTGGCGCAGCGCCTCGCCAATCACCATCGCGAGGCTGACCGCGACATTCAGGGAGCGCAGATGCCGACGCATCGGCACCCGCACTCGAGCGTCCGCGGCGCCGTGAATTGCCTTCGTTGCCCCGGACGATTCGCGCCCGCACAAGAGTACGTCATTCGGGCGGAAACCAAATCCAGTATACGCCAACTCTGCCTTGGTTGTGAGCAACACGAGGCGGCGGTCCTCGCTCTTCCGCCAATCGTCGAAGGCTGCGAAAGTCACGTGATTCACGAGCGTCGCGTGGTCGAGGTAATCGAGTCCCGCGCGACGGAAGCCGCGCTCGGTCGCGTCAAACGACGCAGGACCGACAATATGCACGGGAACGCCGAGGCACGCGCCGAGGCGCAGGATCGTTCCCGTGTTCTGCGGAATGTCCGGTTCGTAAAGCGCGATTGCGAGGGTCATATTTTCTTTGCGACGCGGCGATGGGCAGGTGCATGACGGAGTGCCGCAGCCCCTATGCTGGACAATAGGGGGTAACGATGTAATTAGAGGCAATCCAAAAGTGGCGCAAAAGCCGCGCCGCGAGCGGCTAAGTAGGTGTTCGGCCCGCCTTGCGGTGACGCGTTTCAGGATCGGCTGAGGGGCAAGGACCGAACCGTGGCAACGACCGTCGGAACGACCCGCCGCGACTTTCTCTATATCGCCACGGCCGCTGTCGGTGCAGTGGGCACGGCGGCGACGGTCTGGCCGCTCATCCATCAGATGAATCCGGACGCGTCGGTGCTGGCGCTCGCGTCGATCGACGTCGATCTCACGCCCATCGCTGAAGGTCAGATCATCACCGTGAAGTGGCGCGGCAAGCCGGTGTTCATCTCGCATCGTACCAAGAAAGAGATCGAAGAGGCGCGGGCCGTGCCACTCGCGCAGTTGCCCGACCCGCAGCCGGATCAGGCGCGGGTCAAGCAGGGCAAGGATCAGTGGCTGGTGCTGATCGGCGTATGCACGCACCTCGGCTGCGTGCCGCTCGGACACCAGGGCGACTACGACGGCTGGTTCTGCCCGTGCCACGGCTCGCACTACGACACGTCCGGCCGCATTCGCCGGGGCCCGGCACCGCTCAATCTGGAACTGCCGCAGTACGAATTCGTCTCCGATACCTCGATTCGCATCGGCTGAGGAAAGCGGAGCGTCGCCCGATGAGCCCACACGGCGAACTCAAGCTACAGAACAAGTACCTGCAGTGGTTCGAGCGCCGCCTGCCGGTGCTCGGGTTGATGCACTCCTCGTTCGTCGCCTACCCGACGCCGCGCAACCTGAACTACTGGTGGACGTTCGGCGGCATCCTCACGGTGATGCTCGTCATCCAGATCGTCACCGGCGTCGTGCTCGTCATGCACTACACGCCCACGGTGGCCGATGCATTCGACTCCGTCGAGCACATCATGCGCGACGTCAATTACGGTTGGCTGCTGCGCTACATCCATTCCAACGGCGCGTCGATGTTCTTCCTCGCGATGTACATCCACATCTTCCGCGGACTTTATTACGGGTCGTACAAGGATCCGCGCGAGGTTCTCTGGATTCTCGGCGTGATCCTCTTCCTGCTCACGATGGCGACGGCATTCATGGGCTACGTGCTGCCGTGGGGCCAGATGAGCTTCTGGGCGGCGACGGTGATCACCAACCTGTTCTCGGCGATCCCGCTCATCGGAAAAGCGGTCGTGACGTGGCTCTGGGGCGCGTACGCGGTCGACCAGCCGACCCTGCTGCGTTTCTTCTCACTGCACTATCTATTGCCGTTCCTGATCTTCGGTGTCGTGCTGCTGCACATCTGGGCGCTACACGTCGTGGGGCAGAACAATCCCGACGGCATCGACGTGCAGACGGGCAGGGACACGGTCCCCTTCACGCCCTATGCGACGGTGAAGGACAGCTTCGGGATGATTTGCTTCTTCATCCTGTTCGCGTGGCTCATCTTCTACATTCCGAATTATCTCGGACACCCAGATAACTATATTCCGGCCAATCCGCTGCAGACGCCTCCGCACATCGTGCCGGAATGGTATTTCCTCCCGTACTACGCGATCCTGCGTGCAATCCCCTCGAAGCTGGGCGGCGTCGTGGCGATGTTCGGGTCGATCGCCGTGCTCGTGTTCGTTCCCTGGCTCGACACCTCGAAGGTGCGATCGGCGCGCTATCGTCCGCTCTACAAGCAGTTCTTCTGGATCCTGCTGCTCGTCTGCGTCGGTCTCGGCTATCTCGGCTCCAAGCCGCCGGAAGGCGCCTACGTGATCGCGGCGAGAATTCTCACTGCCTACTATTTCCTGCACTTCCTGGTGATCCTGCCGTTGCTCGGGTTCGTCGAAAAGCCAAAGCCGCTGCCGGCGTCGATCTCGGAATCGGTGCTGAAGAAGGGCAAGGGTGGCGCCGCGCTTGCGACAAGCGCGGCGCGATCGCCCGACAGAAATTGATCGGGGCAACGATGCGCAGTCTGACAATCGCCGTCGCGTTGCTTGCCGCCCAGGCCGCCGCGCCCGTCATCGCTGCCGAGGGCATGCCCACACCGCAACGGCAGTCGTGGTCGTTTGCCGGGCCGCTCGGTCACTACGACCGCGCGCAGTTGCAGCGTGGCTTCCAGGTTTATCGTGAAGTCTGCGCCCAGTGCCATTCGCTGAAGTACATCGCCTTCCGCAATCTCGCGCAGACGGGCGGGCCCGGTTTCACGGAAGCGCAGGCACGTGCGCTCGCGGCCGAGTATCAAATCACCGATGGACCCGATGACACCGGCGAGATGTTCCAACGTCCCGGCCGCCTGTCCGACGTGCTTCCGCCGCCGGCGCCGAATGAGCAGGCGTTGCGCAGCCGTTTCGGCGGCGCGCTGCCGCCCGACCTTTCCGTCATCACCAAGGCGCGCGGCTACGAGGCCGGGCTTGTTTTCGGATTGCTGGATTTCTTCCGCCAGTACCAGGAGCACGGCGCGGATTACATGTACGCTCTGCTCAACGGCTACGAGGACCCGCCGGCTGACGCGAATCTTTCGCCGACACTGTTCTGGAACAAGTATTTCCCCAGCAATCGCATCGCGATGAAGCCGCCGCTCAGCGACGACCTCGTCGATTACTCGGACGGATCGCCGAAGACGGTCGACCAGTATTCCCGCGACGTCGTGGCGTTCCTGGCGTGGGCGGCCGAGCCGCACCTCGAGGCGCGCAAGCGCATCGGCTTCCAGGCGATGATCTTTCTGATCGTGTTTGCCGGACTGGTCTACTTCACGAAGAAGAAAGTCTGGTCCGACGTCCACGCCTGACGGCGCAACGATCGCGCCTCAGCCTTCCTTCTTGAGCGGCGGTTGCGTGATAATCACTGTGTTCCCGCCCGGCCGTTGATTGTAGGCCTGCTGGTAGGCCGAAGGCGCCTTGATCTTCTTGTCCTGCTTCGGCTTCTTCTTTTCGCGCGGGGTGCGCATTTGACCCTTGGCCATCTTGCCCTCCGTGGATGCGGCGAACCGCCCGCCGCAGGCGGCGGATGCTAAACCCGCATGCTACCTACCATCAATCCGAAACCGATCAGGCGCAGGATGGCGACCGTGCCCCAGACGATGAGAACGAACAGGATTGACGCCGGGATCGCCGCAAGCGCGAGCTTCAGCAGCACGACCACAAGACGCCAGAACGGGACGCGGAAATCGACGACGGTTACCTGATTGGTGGGCTCGGCCATGGCGGGGCTCCCTCATTGCGTTCGCATCGATGGTCCCGCACATTGAAGCTCTCCGCAACACGGCATGCCCCCCGGACCGCCATGACGCCCAGCGAAGTACTCGACCTGCGCTCCTACATCCGGACGATCCCGAATTACCCGAAACCCGGCGTCCAGTTTCGTGACATCACCACGCTGCTGGGCAGTGCGCGTGCGTTTCGGCGCGCGGTCGACGAGCTGGTGCAGCCTTGGGCGGGCTCGAAGATCGATAAGGTGGCGGGGATCGAGGCGCGCGGGTTCATCATCGGCGGGGCGGTTGCGCACCAGGTGTCGGCGGGCTTCGTGCCGATCCGGAAGAAGGGGAAGCTGCCCTACGACACGGTGCGGGTCGCCTATTCGCTCGAGTACGGCATCGACGAGATGGAGATGCACAAGGACGGGGTCGCGGCCGGTGAGCGCGTGATCCTCGTGGACGACCTGGTTGCGACGGGCGGAACGGCGGAAGGTGCCGTGAAGCTCCTGCGCAACATCGGCGCGGAGGTGTTGGCCGCGTGCTTCATCGTCGATCTGCCCGACCTCGGCGGGGCGGAGAAGATCCGGAAGCTCGGAGTGCCGGTGCGTACGCTGGTCGCATTCGCGGGGCATTAGCGCCACGACCGCACATTCCGGCGTAAGCGGGAATCCAGTCTGGGTCCCCGCTTGCCGGGGACGAGCGGATTTTAGTTCTACTGACGCTATCCGGCCCCACGCCGCGCGAGAAAGACGGAACCCTCGAACTCGAAAGCGAGTTCGCCGCGCTGATTGAGCGCGGTGACATGGGAAAAGACGATTCCCCAGTCCGGGCGCGAAGCGAGCTCGCGCTTGCGGACGACCTCGCTCGAGTAGGTCAGCGTGTCGCCGGCAAAGACCGGCTTCAGCCAGCGCAGATTGCGGAAACCGGGTGAGAGGCCGGTGTGTGCGAGTTCCTGGCGGCGCTCGGCAATCGCGCGCGCCTGCAATTTCATGAAGATCGACGCCGTGTGCCAGCCCGAGGCAACGAGCCCCCCGAAGTGCGAGCGCGCGGCGGCCGCTTCGTCGATGTGGAACGGCTGCGGGTCGTAGCGGGAGGCGAACTGCTTGATGTCCTCCGCTGTGAACGTGTAGGGGCCAAGCTCACGCCGGTCGCCGATTGCGATATCCTCGAAGAAAATCATCGCGTTGTCTCGGGCAGGCGACGGCCGACGAGGAGGGTGCTCGTTTGCTGCGCGAGCGGAGTTCCTGTTTCGTCGACCAACTCACACAGCAGCCGCGCGAGGCCCATGTCGGGCCTGCTCTTCGACTCGCGTTTGTCGATCACGGTGACCCGAAGCGTCAGCGCAGTGCCGGCGCGAACGGGCTTCAACCATTTCATTTCATCGATACCGGGCGACCCGAGGGAAACCGTGGTCGATATGAATCCGTCGTATGCCATGCGGAACATCAGGCAGCAGGTATGCCAGCCGGATGCTGCGAGGCCGCCGAGCATGGTGTGCTTTGCTGCCTCTTCGTCGAGATGCATGGGCTGCGGGTCGTACTCGGAGGCGTAGGCGATGATCTCCTCGCGGGTGATCGTGCGCGGACCGATGGTTTCGACCGAACCCTCGACAAGATCCTCAAAGTGGCGGCGCGTCATGGAGATCCCGGTCAGGTCGCGAAACGGAAGTGCAGCACGTCGCCGTCCTGCACGACGTAGTCCTTGCCCTCGAGACGCATCTTGCCGGCGTCGCGCGCGCCGGCCTCGCCGTTCAGCGCCACGTAGTCGTCATAGGTGATGGTCTCGGCGCGAATGAAGCCCTTCTCGAAATCGGTGTGGATGATGCCGGCGGCCTGCGGAGCGCGGGTGCCGCGGGGCACGGTCCAGGCGCGCGCTTCCTTGGGACCTCCCGTGAAGAAGGTGACGAGATCCAGGAGTTCATATCCGGCACGGATCAGCCGATCGAGACCCGGCTCCTTGAGGCCGATCGCGGCCAGATATTCGGCGCGCTCGGCGGATGGAAGGACTGCGATCTCGGCTTCGATCTTGGCAGAGATCACCACGACCCGAGGCGGCTTCGGCGCGCCAGCCTTTGCGGTCGCGTGTCCCGGCGGTGGCACGGGATGTATCGCGTCCTCGGCCACCTTTGCTTCGACGCGGTGCGACCAGGCATTGCCGGCCGCGGCGGAAGCCTCGTCGACGTTGCAGACGTAGAGTACGCGCTTGCTCGTCAGCAGTCCGAGCGCGCGGAACGCGGCCTTGTCGTCTTCGGCGATCCAGGCGAGGCGCGCGGGTTTGCCCTCGCGCAGGAAGTCGAGCGCCGTCTGCACGAGCTCGAGCGCCTTGCCGCTCTCCTTGTCGCCGCCGCGCACGCGCTTCTCGAGCGGCTCGAGACGGCGTTCGAGGCTTTCCAGATCGGCCAGCATGAGCTCGGTTTCCACGGTTTCGATGTCGCGGATCGGATCGACGCCGCCTTCCACGTGGGTGACGTCGTCGTCCTCGAAGCAGCGCACGACGTGGGCGATGGCGTCGACTTCGCGAATGTTGGCGAGGAACTGATTGCCGAGGCCTTCGCCTTTCGAGGCGCCGCGCACGAGCCCGGCGATGTCGACGAAGCTCAGCTTGGTGGGCACGATCTCGGCGGAGCCGGCGATGCGGCCGATCTCGAACAGGCGGCGGTCCGGCACCGCCACTTCACCGACGTTCGGCTCGATCGTGCAGAACGGATAGTTCGCCGCCTGCGCGAGGGCAGTCTGAGTGAGCGCATTGAAGAGGGTCGATTTGCCGACGTTTGGCAGCCCGACGATGCCGCACTTGAAGCCCATCTGCGACCTGCTGAAGCTCGCTCAGGCCGCCGGCTCGGGCGGGCTGACGTTGAAGCCCTTGGCGCGCACCGCAAGATGAACGCGGTTCTGAAATTCCTCGGGCCGTCCGGAAACGAGCAGGTCAGCCGACTCGGCGATCGCGTCGATCACCGCCTCGACCCAGGGACCATCGTCCTTGGAAAAGTTATCGAGCACGTGGCCGGAGACCTGCTCCTTTGTCTCCGGCCGTCCGACGCCGATGCGCACCCGCATGTATTCGTTGCCGCAATAGGCGGAGATGGAGCGCAGGCCGTTGTGCCCCGCGTTGCCGCCGCCCGTCTTCACGCGGACCTTGGCGGCGGCGAGGTCGATCTCGTCGTGCAGGACGATGACATCGCCGATTGCGATCTTGAAGAAGTTCTGCGCTTCCGCGACGGCGCGGCCGGATTCATTCATGAATGTCATCGGTTTCAACAGAAGCACGCGCTCGCCGGCAATCTGGCCCTCAGCGGTTTCACTGTGAAAACGCCGGCGCCACGGAGCGAAGCGGTGGCGGTCGTGAATTGCTTCGGCGGCAAGGAAGCCGATGTTGTGCCGGTTGCCGGCGTAGCGGGGGCCAGGATTGCCGAGCCCAGCGAACAGGAGCATGGGCAGCCTCCGCGGTCGCGTCCGCCGCTACTCCTTCTTGCCTTTCTCGGGCTTTGCTTCCTTGCCTTTCTCGGGCTTGGCTTCCGCGGCCGGAGCAGCGCCCTCGGCCGGCGCGGCGCCTTCGACCGGAGCCGGGGCGCCCTCGACGCCCTCGGCCGCGGGTACGATGCCCGCTTCGAGGGCAGCGGCTGCAGCCGCGGCAGCCTCGGCTTCGGCCTTCTGCTTCGCGAGCTGCTCTTCGATGTAGCCCGACGAGGACACGATGGTTGCCACGGTGAAGTCGCGCTCGCGGATCACCGGACGAATGCCTTCGGGCAGAGGGATCTTCGAGATGTGCAGCGAATAGCCGATGTCGAGGCCGGTGAGATCGGCCGTGATCGACTCGGGGATCGCCTCAGCCGGGCAATAGAATTCGATGGTGTGGCGGACGATGTTGAGCGTGCCGCCGCGCTTGATGCCGGGCGAGGCGTCCTGATTGACGAAGCGGACCGGCACATGCACGCGCACGACGGAACCAACACCCAGCCGCTGGAAGTCGACGTGGATCGGCCGGTCCTTCACAGGGTCGAGCTGGTAGGCGCGCGGAATCACACGATGCTTCTCGCCTCCGACGTCGATCTCATAGACGGTGGTCAGGAAATGGCCGGCGTAGATGCGACGGGTGACTTCGGCGGCGTCGAGCGAGATCGGGAGGGGCGGCTTCTTCTCGCCGTAGATCACGCCTGGCACGCGGCCGGTGCGGCGGGTTGCGCGGGCGGCCCCCTTGCCGACCTGCGGACGCGCAATCGCCTTCATCTCTTGGGTGGCGGTCATCGTGAATTCCTCTTGGATGGCCGCGGCGTGCCTCCAGGGGTGCGGAAGGCCGCGGGCGCGTCTCTATAGCCGCAGTCCGGAGCCGAGGCAAATAGGCGGAACCGAAGGCGCCGCGGCTATTTCCCGCGCTTTTTTCTGCCCTTGCCCCCGCGCTTGCGTCGTCCCGACCGGAGTTCAGCGAGCTTGCGTCGGAGCGTCGCGATCTTCTCCTTGTATGGGCGGATCGAAGCGGCGTGGGTGAGCCGGTCGGCGATGCCGGGTGGAAAGAAGAAGTGTCGCGCCAGGTCCTTGTGCTCCGCGGCGACGAAGAATGCGTTGAGGCCGTCTCGGTAGGCGAGAAGATAAGCGTAGGGCTCGAGAAACTTCGCATATTCGGCGGTGCGGTCAGGCACGTCGAAGAAGCGATCCACCATGTTCACGGTCACGGGCAGCCGGGATTCGGCAACGATCACCTTGGGGCGGTGACGGGCGAGATCGGCGCCTGCGAGCACGGAAAGCTCGGCGCCCTCCACGTCCACGCTGAGGAAGTCGATCGGCTTGCCCTGCGCATGCTCGTCGAGCACCGATGCGAGCCGGCGCACCGGTGTCTTGCGTTCAATGACCTTCAGTCCGTCCTTGCGGTGCTGTTCGGCAATTCCGGCATCGGTGGTCGAATAGCCGTGCCACTTGCTGATCTCGTAGAAGGTAATTGCCCCGTCCTGGTCACCCATGGCGAGATGCAGGTTGACGTCGCGCGGGCGCCGCTTCTTCAGCCGTGCGAAGTTGGAGGCAAGCGGCTCGATGTTAATGCCGCTCCAGCCGCGCTCGTAGAAGACGCGCGTGATGCTGTCGACGTCGGGATCGTTCGCGCCGACGTCGACGTAAAAGCCCGTCGAGCCCGGAAAGCAGCGGGCCAGCATTACGTCCTCGAAATTCTGGGCGTAGCTCGTGATCGCCATCGTCCGTTCCGATCCGCAGGCGCGGGCGAGGATAGATGGCGAGGCGGCTGCTGCGAAGGATCAAAACTTGCGTGCGACGCCGCCGCGTACGGCGGTGGGCGCCGATTTTGGATCGGTCTGATGCGGCTGGAAGGTCTGTTCGGCACCGACGAAGGCCTCGGCAGGCCCGAACTTCTGTCGATACTCGAGGCGCGTCTTGCGCTCGTCGGATGGGGCGAGTTCAACACTCGCGGCGATCTTTCCGCCGGCCAACCAGTCCGGCAGCAGGTAGGCGCTGCCGAAGGTCGTGCTGTCCTGAGCCACCGGGCGCTCGCTGTCGGTCATGCCGAAGCGCTGGGCGCCGAAGAGCTCCCACTGGCCCTCGGCCGGGCGAAGTTGGCCCTTCACTTCTCCGCTGCCGCCGGCCGCTCCTCCGAGCACCCGGGGATCGGGGATCTGCGGGATGATCGAGACCGACGGGCTGTTGGTCTTCACGTTGGTTCCGACCTCGTATTGCCAGTCGCCATCCGAATACTTCAAGCCGGTCGGAACTTTCGTATCGGCGCTCGGCAAGCGATAGCTTGTCGCCATCGATTCCGGCGCGAGCAGGTTGGGCGCGCCTTGCGGAAACAGGCCGGCGACGGCCGATGGATCGGGTTCCGCGACGGCGTCGATCGAGGAAAATTCGTTGAACGACTGCGGCGCCGGACCGGACTGCGCCAGGGCAGGGGAGACAACCGCGAGCAGGAGGAACACGGGCAAGCTGGGGCGCATCGAGAAGCCGCTTCTTTCTCAATTGGGGCAGGGACGGTGCGTTTCACACCCAATCGTGGAACGATGATGGCAAGATGTTAATTTCTTCTCGCCTTGATCAAGTTCCGCGCGCAATTCGAACGAATTTTTCCGAGTCGGAATCGATGGTCGCGAACGAGGTCACCAGCCGCACCAGCTTGTGCCCCGGAGCGATCGAGACGCCCGGCGGCAGAAATTCGCTGGACCAGGGCGCGTAGGTCGCGCCTGCAGCGCGCAGGCGGCCATCCGCCTCCGGCGGCAGCGCGACGAAAATCTCGTTGGCTTCCACCGGCCAGATCGGTTTCAAGCCGATTTCCGTCAGTCGACTGGCCAGCAGAGCCGCTGCGGCGTTGGCGTGGCGCGCAAGCTTGAGCCACAGATCATCGCGCAAGAACGCATCGAATTGGGCGGCGATGTAGCGGCTCTTGGAGACGAGCTGTCCGCCGCGCTTGCGCCGGGAGGCCATACCCTCGGCGCGACGGGGATCGAAGAAGACGATCGCCTCGGCCGCGAGCGCGCCACCCTTGGTGGCGCCGAACGAGAGCACGTCTATACCGGCTTTCCAGGTCGCCTGCGCCGGGGTGCAGCCGAGACTTGCGACCGCGTTACCGAGCCGCGCGCCATCCATATGCACGGCGAGACCGCGCTCATGGACGATTTCGGAGAGCGCGCGTAGCTCGTCTTCGCGATAGACCGTGCCGAACTCCGTGGTCTGGCTCAGCGACAGCACGCCGGGGATCACGCTGTGCGGCACGCCGCGGCCCCTGGCGAGGGCGGCACGGACCGTCGCCGGCGCGAGCCTGCCGTTTGCGCCAGGGAGCAGATCGAGCTTCAGGCCGCCGCCGAAGAATTCCGGCGCACCTGCTTCGTCGGTCGCGAGATGCGACTCGGCGTGACAGAGCACGGAGTTCCAGGGCTCGCAGCAGTGCGCGATGGCAATCGCGTTAGCGGCGGTGCCGGTGGCGACGAGAAAGGTCGCGACCTCGCGCTCGAACAACTCCGACATGCGGAGCTCGACCGCCCGCGTCCAGTCGTCGTTGCCGTAGGCTGGCGCGAAACCGGCGTTGGCGCGCTCAAGCGCCGCAAAAATCTCAGGTACGACGGGCGCGGTATTGTCGCTCGCGAAGTTCATGCGGTACCCAAACTCCCCCGCGCCGGACCCTCCCCCGGATCAAGTCCGGGGTCGGCGGCGCGGGCAGCGCTGTTCCGCCGCCGCATCAGTCGAACAGGCTCGACACGCTTTCTTCGCTGGCAGTGCGGCCGATGGCCTCGCCCATCAGACTCGCAATGGAGAGCACGCGCATGTTGCGCGCGACGCGCACGGCTTCGGTCGGCTTGATCGAGTCCGTGATCACGAGCTCCTTCAGCCTGCTCGCGGTGACGCGGGCGACCGCTCCGCCCGAGAGCACGCCGTGGGTGATATAGGCGTAGACGTCTTTTGCATCCTTCTCGAGCAACGCGTCAGCCGCATTCACCAGCGTGCCGCCGGAATCGACAATGTCGTCCACGAGCAGGCAGGTCTGGCCCGCGACCTCGCCGATCACGTTCATCACCTCGGATTCGTTCGGTCGCTCGCGCCGCTTGTCGATGATCGCGAGCGGGGCGTCGATGCGCTTGGCGAGCCCACGCGCCCGGGTGACGCCGCCTACGTCGGGCGATACGACCGTGAGCGTCTTCAGGTCGAAGCGTTCCTTGACGTCGCGCACCATGAGGGGCGAGGCATAGAGGTTGTCGGTGGGGATATCGAAGAAGCCCTGGATCTGCCCCGCGTGCAGGTCGATCGTGAGCACGCGGTTCGCGCCGGCGTGCGAGATCAGGTTCGCGACGAGTTTTGCGGAGATCGGCGTGCGCGGGCCGACCTTGCGGTCCTGACGGGCGTAGCCGAAATAGGGAATCACGGCCGTGATGCGGCGCGCCGACGCTCGGCGGAGCGCGTCGGTGATGATCAAGAGCTCCATCAGGTGGTCGTTCGCGGGGAACGAAGTCGACTGGATCACGAATACGTCCTGGCCGCGGACGTTCTCCTCAATCTCGACGAACACTTCCATGTCGGCAAAGCGGCGAACCACCGCCTTGGTCAACGGCGTCTCGAGGTACGCGCCGATCGCCTCGGCGAGCGGCCGGTTGGAATTGCCCGCGACGAGCTTGATGGAACCGTTGTTGCGGGCCCGCATAGCCTACCCCTGGCGCATTAGGCCAGCTTGTGAAGGCATGTCAGTAGCGGTGCGGGTTCGCCCTGTAAATATGAAGAAATGTCCGTCCCACGCCTTTTCGCCGGGTGCGCAGAGCCGACTAGCGATCCGGTTCAGTGAAGGCGACAGCCGGGCCCGAGGGCGGCGGTGTGCCGCCCGGCGCGGGCGTTGGCAGCGGCCCGAGCCGCGCCACCAGCTCGTCGAATCCCTTGGCGGCAACGCGGAGCAGCAGCGCGTCGTCGCACTGCGCCCAAACGTCGCCGCGCGCGGTTCCGAGCGCTTCCTCGCCCGAAATGCGGAAGGCGCGATTCTGGGTCGAGTCGAAGACCTCCCATGCCCACGACAGGCTCGCCTGCTTCTTTTTCTTCTCCACCAGCGCGGCGAGATAGGCGCGCACGCGGTATGTGGCCGGGCCCGTATGCGTCACGACCGGCAACGCGCGGCGTTCGGCCTCCGCGGAGAGCGCCGCGACCAGACGGTCGAATACCGCACGCGGCGGTCCATCGACGGACTCGAAGGCGATTGTGCGTGCCCCCGTCTGCGGGATCGAGCCGGTGATGTTCGGGTCGCTGCCGGCGCACCCGGCGAGGGCCAGGGCGGCGAGGGCGATCAGCGCGTGGCGTCTCGGCCGCACAATGCGACTCGCCCGGCCGAATACACGCCGCAGCTGCATCTGACGCTCCCCGCCGGACGCGTCGGCGTGTCTCCTCGCGGAGCCGCGACGTCGCCGGTTCGCTTGTCGTAGTCGGAAATCGACGCCCGGTCCAGCCGCCTCAATCGACGAGCGCGATGGCGGCGACCAGGCGGCCGTAGTCGGGCTCACCGCGGCGCGTCGTGCGGCGGTAGCTGAAGAAGCGCGCCTCGTCCGCGTAGGTATCGAGGCCGAGGTCGTCGACAGAGGTAACGCCGGCTGCCTCGAGCCGCGCAACGATGAACCCGGGCAGATCGAACAGCGCGTGACCGTCCCGCGTCGACGGCGTGAAGAAGCGCGCGAAACCCGGGTCGGCCGCGCGAAATCGCGCGACGAGTTCGGGGCCGACCTCGTAGCTCGGCTGGCGAATGAGCGGACCGAGCGCGGCGGCGATGCGGCCCCGCACGGCGCCGAGTTCCTGCATCCTCGCGACTGCGGATTCGATCACGCCGTCGAGCGCACCGCGCCAGCCAGCGTGCGCGGCACCGATCACGCCTGCTTCGCCGTCCGCGAACAGGACCGGGCCGCAATCCGCAACCGTGACGCCGAGCGCGAGCCCCGGGGTTCGTGACACGATCGCGTCGGCGCGCGGCGCGTCTCCTGCGGTCCACGGCTTCGTCGCGACCACTGTGTTCGGCGAATGAATCTGAAATGCGGTGACGAGCGCGCCGTCGCGCACGCCGAGCGCCGCAGCCATGCGGCGCCGATTTTCGATCACGCGGGCTGCGTCGTCCTTCGAACCTCGCCCCCCGTTGAGGGTCGCGTACACGCCTTCCGACACGCCGCCTTGACGCGTAAAGAACGCATGGCGCACGCGAGGAAGATCGGCGAGCTTCGGCGATTGGATCATCATTCCGCTCAAGCTCGCCACCGAAACGTCAGCTGTCAAATCCCGGCAGTATCGGGAGCGCAGGGTGGGCCAACGCGAGCACCTTGAATAATTCGCCCATTCCGGGTGCGCGGCCGGCGAGCCGCGCGACCGCCTCATCGATCATTCGTACGGTGCTCGTGTCCTTGCCGTGTTTCAAGCGCTCGGCGCGCAATTCGATACCGAGGGCGCGGAGAAACTTACCCTGTGTGATCGGGCCAACGGTATCGACGCCCGCTTTCATCGCCGCCGCGGCGAGCTGCTCGAAATCGACGTGCGCGGTCAGATCGGCCTCGCCGGGACTCTGAAGCGGGTCGGCCACGCGATGGGCGCGCACGGCCTGGAGCGTGTCGCCGAAAGCGCTTCGCGTATGGCCATAGTCGATCACGAGCGCGACTCCGCCGCGAGCGGGGATCCGGGCTGCGAGTCCGATGATCGGCGTGAGATCCCGCCGCTCGAACACCACTCCGCGATGTGCGCGCAAGGGCTGCGGCACCATCGCATCGATGGCGCGGAGGGGAGCGGGGTCGAGGGCAAAGGCCAGTCGATCGTTGCGAATGCCGACCTTGCGCTCATGCCAGCCGTCGTCGCTCCTGACGAACTGGTCGACGGGTAATGCATCGACGAACTCGTTTGCGATCGTGATCGAGGGGCGCTCCGGCAGCGTGTCGACGCTGCGGTGCCACTGGGCCGAGCTTCCCGCAGACGCCAGCGCGGCGCGCTGGCGTGCTGCGAGCGGCGGGCTCGTCTCGACAAGGTGCAGTTCGAGGGCGGCATGAAATTCCGGCGCGACCCTCGCCGCGCGCAGGAGGTCGGCGATCAACGTGCCGCGGCCGGGGCCGAGTTCGACAAGGCACACGGGGCTTGGTGTGCCCATCATGCGCCAGACTTCGGCGCACCAGAGTCCGAGCAGCTCGCCGAATATCTGGCTCACCTCCGGTGCGGTCACGAAGTCGCCGGTCGCGCCGAGCGGTTCGCGGGTCATGTAGTATCCGTGCACGGGATGGCCGAGGCAGAGGGCCATGTAGCGCGAGACCGAAATCGGTCCTTCGCTCTCGATGATTGCCCGGATTAGTTTCTCGAGTGGGGTCATGCCTTCGCGCGGCGCATCGCGTGAACGACCGCGGCGGCGCCGATGAGGATCATCGGCAGCGAGAGCAGCATGCCCATGGTGAGACCACCGGCAAGGTACCCAAGATGCGCGTCGGGTTCGCGGAACAATTCGCCGAACACGCGTGTCAGACCGTAGCCGGCGACAAACAGGCCGCCGATCAGTCCCGGCCGGGCGAGCGCGCCGCGGCGCATCGCGAGCAGCAACACGGCAAACAGCAGAATTCCTTCCAGGCCCGCCTCGTACAGCTGGCTTGGATGTCGCGGTTGCAATCCTGCGTGCGGGAACACGACGGCCCACGGCACGTCCGTGACACGGCCCCACAGCTCGCCATTCACGAAATTCGCGAGGCGCCCGAGGAACAGTCCGATCGGCGTCACGATAGCGGCGAGGTCGAGCATCGAAAGAATGGGAATGCGGCGCCAGCGCGCGAACAGGATCAGCGCGAGCACGGTCCCGAGGAAGCCGCCGTGGAACGACATGCCGCCGCGCCACAGCACCAGGATTTCGAGCGGCTGCGTGGCGAAGTAAACGGGCTGATAGAACAGCACGTAGCCAAGCCGGCCGCCCAGTACGATGCCGAGCGCGACCCACACGATCACGTCATCGACGTCGACGAGTCTGATGGGCGAGGCGCCACCCCAGGCGGGTGCGTCCGCCGCGACGCGGCGCGCCAGCCACCAGCCGAGCAGAATGCCCAGCACGTAGGCGAGCGCGTACCAGCGAATGGCGATTGGGCCGATCGAAATGAGGACCGGATCGAAGTTCGGGAAGGGCAGGGCGAGCGTCGGCATTGCGGGCGTGATCGGCTCGGGTTGCAGGGAAGTCAAGGCATGGGCTACTTGCCTTGCTCGGTCATAGGGCCCATTTGTGTCCTGTCGGAGTGCCGTGTCCGCGGAGGCGCGCATGACCCAGACCAACAACCGATTGTTCGATGAAATGGCCCGCCTGATGAACGATGCCGCGGGCGTCGCGGAGGGGGTGCGGCGCGAGTTGCAGACGTTCATGCAGAGCCAGGCCGAGCGCATCCTGCGCGACATGGACGTGGCGACGCGCGAAGAGCTCGAAGCAGTCAAGGAAATGGCGGTCCGGGCCCGCGAGGAGAACGAGCGTTTGGCCGCGAGACTCGCCGAGGTTGAGAAGAAGCTCGGAATTTCTTCCTCGGACGGCCGTTAAGGGTGCGCCGGAGACACGTGATTCCGGCGTTTTGTCGTCTCGAGCCGCAAGCTTGTGGACGTTTCCAATCAGGCCATTGAAGCACGGACCGAATCCGATTCTGTTGCGGATGCGAGCGTTCGTTGATTTGCCGAACGTTGTCGTAGTTCCGTGATGATTCGGTCACGCTGCCGCCATATGGGGCCGGGACGAATCATGCCGTCGGTGGGGCGTGCGCAGTGCGGGGCAATTCGGTCCACGCACAACAAGAATGGTCAGGGGTGAAGCATGGCTTTCGCCGAGATGGACGTGGATCACCGGGCAAATCCGGTCGATCTCGTCGAGCGACTTGCGTCGCTCAATGATTGGAGCTTCGAGCGCTCCGGGGACTACGAGATCTCGTTGTCCATCACCGGTCGGTGGACCGACTATCACGTCTCGTTTCAGTGGATGAGCGAAATCGAAGCACTGCATCTCGCGTGCGCATTCGACCTCAAGGTGCCCGAAGGGCGCCGCGCCGAAGTGCTGAAACTCCTCGCCATCGTCAACGAGCAGCTTTGGGTCGGACACTTCGATCTTTGGTCCGACGAGGGCATGGTGATGTACCGGAACGCGTTACTGCTGGCCGGCGGAGCGACCGCGAGCGGCCGGCAGTGCGAGGCGCTGCTGAGGAGCGCACTCGAGGCCGCCGAACGCTGCTTTCCGGCGTTCCAGTTCGTGATCTGGGCCGGCAAGACCGCGAAAGAGGCGATGGACGCGACCCTCTTCGAGACTGCGGGAGAGGCGTGAGGCGAATGGCGGCGCGGCGCCGGCGAGGCATGGCGAAATGACTTCGCTTGCGTCGGTACCGGGAGCAATCCTGCTCGTCGGTGCCGGCAAAATGGGCGGCGCGATGCTGGAGGCTTGGCTCGCGCGTGGTTTGCCTCCGGCTCTGCTTTCCGTGATCGAGCCGGCACCTACATCGGAAGTCGTGAAGCTGATGTCGGCGCGACGCGTCGCGCGTGACCCGCAGCCGCCGCTGATCGCGACGCATGCGGCGATCGTGCTGGCGGTGAAGCCGCAAACGGCGCCGGAGGTCATGTCGCAGGTCGCGCGATTCGTCGGTCGCGACACGGCGGTGATCTCGATCATGGCCGGCCGCACCATCGGATTTCTCGCAAAGCATTTGCCCAAGGGCACGGCCATCGTACGTGCGATGCCGAATACGCCCGCTTCCATCGGTCGAGGGATCACCGTCGCGGTACCGAACGCGCGGGTGAGTACCGGTGCGCGCGATCTCGCGGATGCGCTTCTGTCGGCGACCGGCCCGGTGGAGTGGGTCAAGAACGAGAAATGGATGGACGCGGTCACCGCTGTTTCCGGTTCGGGCCCGGCTTATGTATTCCTGCTCGCCGAGAGTCTCGCTCGCGCTGGAGCTGCGGTCGGACTTCCGAAACCGCTTGCGGCACGACTTGCCCGCGCGACTGTCGCCGGTGCCGGCGAGCTGCTGCACCGTTCGGACCTCGACGCAGCAAAGCTGCGTGAAAATGTGACCTCCCCGGGCGGCACCACGGCGGCTGCACTGAAGGTGCTGACCGGCAAAGGGGGCCTCGACGCATTGCTGAAGAAGGCCGTAGCTGCTGCTACCCGCCGCTCGCGCGAGCTTGCGGGCTAGCGCCTTTTCCCGGCCGCAGGGAACTCCTACATTCAGGGCGAGTCAGCAGCCGGGAGGCCAGCCGTGGCCAATCGCGGAAAAGTCGTTGAAGCGTTGCTCGCCCTGCTTGCGGTGACGCCGTACGAGCGAATCGGATTTCCTGAAATTGCGGCACGCGCAGACATGTCGCTCGCCGATCTGCGCGCCGAATTCAATTCGAAGCTGGAGATGCTCGCGGCTTTCATGCGCGAGACCGATCGCAAGGTGCTCGAAGGCGGTGATCCGGAACTTGCCGAGGAGCCTGCGCGCGAACGGCTGTTCGATGTCTTGATGCGCCGGATCGAGGTACTGAAGCCGCATCGCGAAGCGATCCGATCGCTCGCGGGTTCGGCTCGGCGTGATCCCGGTCTCGCGATCGTGCTTAACGGACTTTCGCTGCGTTCGCAAAAGTGGATGCTCGCTGCCGCCGGCATCGGTGCGGGCGGTTTGCGCGGCGACGTGCGTGCGCAGGGGCTCGTCGTGGTGATGGCGCGGACGCTGCGCGTCTGGATCGATGATGACGATCCAGGTCTCGCGCGCACGATGGCGACGCTCGATCGCGAGCTCGCGAGCGGCGAGCGCATGTTGAATTTCATCGGCGATCTCTGCCGCCTCGTGCCGCGTTTCGGGCCCGGTCGCCGCGCGCGCCATCGGCCGTCCGACGGTTCCGCGCACTCTGCGGCAGCTTGACCGGTTCATGGACGAATCCGTCTCGCAGACGATCTCGTACGACGACTTCCAAAAGGTCGATGTGCGCGTCGGCACGATCGTCGACGCTCAGCCGTTTCCGGAGGCGCGCAAGCCGTCGATCAAGCTTGTGATCGACTTCGGACCGGAGATTGGCACGCGCAAGTCCTCGGCGCAGCTCGTGAAGCATTACAAGCCGGAGGATCTTGTCGGCCGACAGGTGGCGGCGGTCTTGAATTTTCCGCCGCGGCAGATCGGGCCGATGATGTCCGAGGTGCTCACGCTCGGCTTTCCTGACGAAGAGGGCGGCGTGGTGCTGATCGCACCCGACAAGAAAGTGCCGAACGGCGGACGTCTGTTTTGAGCGCGCCATGGAATACCCTCCCCTGGAAGGGGAGAGTGGCGAGCGAGAGCGGTCCCTCGCTCACACCGGTATCCGCACGGTCGCGCGCAGGCCGCCAAGCGGGCTTTCGGAAAGCAGGATCTCCCCACCGTGCACGCCGGCGATGTCGCGGGCGATTGAGAGTCCGAGGCCGGTGCCGGTCTCATTCTGATTGCGCGCGTCGTCGAGGCGCAGGAACGGACGAAAGACGTCTTCGCGGCGTTCCTTCGGGATGCCGGGCCCGTCGTCATCCACCTGCACCATCAGCCAGCGCGGCTCGCGCGACCCGGAAAGGGCGATCGTAGAGCCGAAGCGCGCTGCGTTCGAGACGAGGTTGGCGAGGCAGCGTTTGAAGGCGTCGCGGCGGACCTGCACGATTGGCGGTCCGGCAAAGGTCGCGCTTGTGCGCTTGCCGCGGCGGCCAGCCTCGGCGGCGAGCTCGTCCAGAATCTCCGAGACGTCGACAAGGTCCGGCTGTTCCCCCGCCTCGCTCTTGGCGAATGCGAGATAAGCTTCGAGCATGCGCTGCATCTCCTCGACGTCACGGCGTAAGGCTTCGATTTCCGGGCTGTCCTCGATCAGCGCGAGTTCGAGCTTGAACCGCGTGAGGATGGTGCGCAGATCGTGGGACACGCCGGCGAGCATGGTCGTGCGCTGCTCGATCTGGCGCTCGATGCGGCGCTTCATCTCCATGAACGCCTGGGCGGCCTGGCGGACCTCGCGGGCGCCGCGCGGGCGGAAATCCGGAATGTCGCGTCCCTTGCCGAAGGCGTCGGCCGCCTCGGCGAGACGCAGAATGGGTCGGATCTGGTTGCGCAGAAACAGGATCGCGATCGCGAGCAGCACGAGCGAGGTGCCCACCATCCAGAGCAGGAAGATTTGCGAGTTCGAGGCGTAGGCCTGGCTGCGGCGTGCGAACACCCGCATCACCGCCTTGTCCAGCTGAAGGCGGATCTCGACGAGGTTCGAGTTGCCGACAGTGTCGAGCCAATAGGGCCGGTCGACGCGCCTGCCGATCTCGCGCGAGAGCGCCGAGTCGAGCACCGAGAAGAACGGTTTCGGCCCTGGCGGCGGCAACGGCTCGGGCGGCAAGATCTCCACGCTCAGGCCGAGCTTTTCGCTCGCGATCTTGCGCAACAGGGCGGCATTGTCCCGCTGCGGAAAGCCTTCGTAGATCTCGATCAGCGCGGCCACGTCTTGCGCCAGCGACGCGGAGAGGCGCTCTGTCACAAGATTGTAATGGCGCTCCATAAAGACGAACGCGATCACCGACTGGAGCAGCACCATCGGCGTGACGATGATCAAGAGGGAGCGCGCGTAAAGACCTTTCGGCAGGTGGGCGGTGAGCCACATGCCGAGCCTCGTCCATGGCGCCCGCATACGCCCGAACAGCGTCCGGATCGTTGCGCGGCCGGAGTCGAGTGTGGTCACGGGGTTGCAACCAGGCGATAGCCGACGCCGCGCACCGTGCGGAGAAACACGGGGTCGGTCGGGTCGCGCTCGATCTTGCGGCGCAGGCGGTTGATCTGCACGTCGACGGCGCGCTCGCTCGCGTTCATGCCGGGCGCGGCGAGATCCTGACGTGGCACCGTCCCGCCACCGCTCGCCGATAATACGCGCAGCATCTCGCGCTCCCGATCGGTAATGCGCACCGGCTTCCCGTTGCGCGTCAGTTCGCCGCTCGCCAGATCGAATACGAAGTCGCCGAACCGCACGCTCTCGATCGGTTGCGCCTCGGGCTGCTCGGTGCGTTTCAGGATGTTGCCGATGCGCAGCAGCAATTCGCGCGGCTCGAACGGTTTCGGAACATAGTCGTCGGCGCCGATCTCCAGTCCGGCGATGCGGTCCTCGGCCTCGGTGCGCGCAGTCAGCATGAGGATCGGCACATTCGAGCCGTTGCGGATCGAACGCGCAAGATCGAGCCCGCTCTCCCCGGGCATCATCACGTCAAGCACGAGAAGATCGAACGACATGCCGCTAAGCCGTCCGCGGGCCTCGGCCGCCGAGTTCGCGGTCGTGACGCGATAGCCGTGGTCGGAAAGGTAGCGCGAGAGGAGCTCGAGAATGCGGCGGTCGTCGTCGACGAGCAGCAAGTGCGGGGCATTGTCCGGCGGCGGTGTACGGGGATTGGCCATCGGCGCCTCGTCTCTCGCCGCCTCAGGCCGACCGGCTGCGATCGGCCCGCGCCATGAGTCGTTCGACCTCCTCGCGCGAAGCGGGATCGATCATGGCGGCGAGGAAGCGCCGGGCCGCTTCGCGCGCTCCTGGACCGCACTCATGCAGCGCGCGGGCGAAGCGGCGCGTCTGCAACAGGGCAAGATCGCCGGCGAGCGTCTCGCCCTTGGCGGTGAGATAGAGCAGGCGTTGTCGACGATCGGCGGGCCCGGCTTTCTGGATCACGTAGCCGTCCTCGACGAGGTCGCGCAGCACGCGGCCGAGGCTTTGCTTGGTGATCTGCAGAATGTCGAGGAGATCGGCGACGCGCATCCCTGGATGACGATTGACGAAATGCAACACGCGATGGTGCGCTCGGCCGAAGCCGAGACCGGAAAGCAGTTCGTCGGCATCGCCGATGAAATCGCGATACGCGAAGAACAGGAGTTCGATCAGATCATAGGCCGGCGCGCCGGCGCGTTCGCGTGCCGGGTCGGAGGGGCGAGCGGGTGCCGTCGAGACGTTTATGTCAGCCATGTTGACATATTTAGCGCGAAGTGGTACGGAACGCAAAGCGTCGGCGAAACGCGTGTTTTTCGGGCCAGATCGCGTGGGCTCGGTCGTTGCGCCGCGTCACAGGACGCGCTCTCATGCGCAAAACATATCGGTACTTCGCCTAAGTGGCAAAACCCGATTGGACGGGCGGAAACGAGACTAGGCATCAGCAAGATCGGCGGTACGGTCGGCCGATCTTGAGGAGGTAGCGATGGCCGGCGAGCCCTTTGACAAGCGTCCGGGTGTCATCTGGTACGATGGCAAGCTGGTGCCGTGGGCGGACGCAAATCTGCATGTGCTGAGTCACGGTCTGCACTATGCGAGCTGCGTGTTCGAGGGCGAGCGCGCCTATGGCGGCGAAATCTACAAGTGCACGGAGCATAGCGAACGCCTGAAGGCGTCGGCGCAGTTGCTCGATTTCGAAATTCCCTACTCGGTGGCGGAGATCGACACCGCGAAGCGTCTGGTCCTCGAGAAGAATGGGCAGAAGGACGCCTACGTCCGTCCGGTTGCGTGGCGCGGCAGTGAGATGATGGGCGTCTCGGCCCAGCACAACAAGATTCACCTTGCGATCGCGACGTGGGAGTGGCCGAGCTATTTCGACCCGGCAGAGCGGCTGAAGGGTCTGCGGCTCGACCTCGCAGAATACCGCCGACCCGACCCGGCAACGATTCCGTGCAAGGCGAAAGCCGCCGGCCTGTACATGATCTGCACGATCTCCAAGCACCAGGCGGAGCGCAAGGGCTACGCCGATGCGATGATGCTCGACTGGCGTGGGCTCGTCGCGGAATGCACCGGTGCGAATATCTTCTTCATCAAGGATGGCAAGATTCACACGCCGACACCGGACTGCTTCCTCGACGGCATCACGCGCCGCTCGGCGATGGCGCTCGCGCGGAAGCGGGGCGTTGAAGTCGTGGAAAGGCATATCAAGCCGGAGGAGCTTCCCGGCTTCTCGGAATGTTTCATCACCGGCACGGCGGCGGAGGTGACTCCGGTGTCCGAGATCGCCGACTGGCGCTTCACGCCGGGGGCGATCACGAGGCAATTGATGGACGACTACACCGCGGAAGTGCAGCCGAAGAAGCGTTCGGCGGCGGCGTAGCGTCGCTCACCTCGTCTTTTCGTAGCGAATAACCGTCAGCCGGTCCAACCCGGACTCCGGCGCCCACGCCTCTCCCGGGCGGCCGAGCATCTGCCGCACGTTTGCATTCGGCCGGTCGGATGGGAAGCTCCGGAATGTCTCCGTTTTGGGATCGAAGCGAACAACGGCATTCGCCGGGCCAAAGTCGGTGAGCCAGACACCGTCAGTTTCGTCCACATATACGGAGTAGGTGCGCGCGTTCCCACCCGGAAGCTTCCATTTTTTCCATTGCTTGGCGGCAGGGTCGTACATGCCGACCTCGCCAGACCCCCAGAGGCTCACCCACAGCCGGTTCTGCGAATCCGACCAGACGCGGCGGGCGCCGGCACCTGGCGTCGGCGATTCCACCACCTCGGGTTCGCCCGTCGCGGTATCGACGCGCGCGATGTAGTTGCCGGCGAGCGAGGAGAACCAGACGTCACCGGCAGGCGTCGTTGCGATGCCATAGGGGCCGCGTCCCTTCGGCGCGTCCCAAATGCGAACGTTGCCGGTCTTGGAATCCGCGCGGCCGAAAATTCCGGCCTGGCCAGTGAACCAGACCGTTCCGTTTCTGTCGAAGGTGAGGGTATTGAGGTTGGCGTGGCCGGTGCCCTTGGGCAGTGGAAATGTGGTCACCTGCTCGGTCTTCGGATCGACGCGTATGATTGCGTTCTGGCCGCTGTCCGTGATCCAGGGCGCGGCGTCGGGACCAATGACGACGCCGTGCGGTGCCGATCGTTCGCCAAGTTTTATCTGCCGCACTGCGCCTGTCTTCGGATCGAGACGGCCGAGCGCGCCCATGGCTTGCGCCGTGTACCAGGCCACGCCATTCGCTGACACGGCGACATCATGCGGGCCGGCGCCTTCGGTCACCTTGTAACGCTGGACCTTGAATTCGAGCTGCGCCGCGGCCGGTGACGCCGCGACCAGCAGGGACACGATGGCAAGCAATGGACGGAACATCGAAAGCGCTCCTTCGCGGACCGGCGTAGTTTCTACTCCGCCGTCAGCGCGGCAATGACATTTTTGGTCGGTGACGCGTTTGTGAAATCACTCGGCCGCGTTACGCGCGCGCTTGTTCCAGCGCACGGCCGCTGCGTCGTCCCTGTCGCGCGCGCCAACCCATGCTGCTCCGGACGCCAGTTCGACCTTCTTCCAGAACGGCGCTCGCGTCTTCAGGTAGTCCATCAGAAATTCAGCAGCCTGGAACGCCGCCTCGCGGTGCTTGGACGCGACCGCGACGAGCACGATTGTCTCGCCCGGCACGATGCGGCCAACCCGGTGCACGATCCGGACGCCGAGCAGCGGCCAGCGCGTTTCCGCCTCCTCCACATGGCGGGCAATCTCGGCTTCGGCCATGCCCGGGTAGTGCTCGAGCGTAAGGGCCGTGATTCGCTCTCCGTTCTCGTCGTCGCGACAAATGCCGCTGAACGCGACCACTGCGCCGACGTCCGTTCGGCCGTGCGCGAGCGCGGCGGTCTCGGCCGCGACATCGAACGGATCGGTGGTGGTGCGGAAGTGCATAATGCTATTCTAGACGAAAGCTGTCGGTTTCACCTCTTCCCGCTTTCGCGCCTTCGCGGCGCCGTAGCCGCCGCTTCGGCGGCGCAGGCGCGGGGACGACTAGGAGCGCTATCCCCCCGTCATCGGCGGAAACAACGCGATTTCGCGCGCGCCGGCGATCCTCGCGTCGGGGCGCACGTGCGCGCGGTCGATTGCGGCGCGCACGACCTTCCGATTCTCGAAGGCGTACGCATACTCCTCGCCGCGCTTGGCGAGCCAATCCATCAGATCGGCAACTGTGCTCACCGTGGCCGGCGGGTTGATTTCTTCTTCGCTCTTGCCGACACGCTCGCGGATCCAGGCGAAATAGAGAACCTTCATCGCTCGTTCGACACGATGTGACGCAACCCGGCTTGGAAATAATCGAAGCCGGTGTAGAGCGTGAGCAGGGCAGAGATCCAGAGCAGCCCCAGCCCAATATGGACTGAGCCGGGCAGCACGACTTCACCTGCCGGGCCCGCGAGAAGAAATCCGATCGCAACCAGTTGTACCGTCGTCTTCCACTTGGCGAGTCGTGAGACCGGTACGCTCACCCGCAGCTCGGCGAGATACTCGCGCAAGCCGGAAACCAGGATCTCGCGGCACAGAATCACAAATGCCGCCCACAGGGACCAGCCGCGAATCGTCTCATCGGCTGCGAGCATGAGGAGGCTCGCACCCACCAGAAGCTTGTCGGCGATGGGATCGAGCATGCGGCCTAGATTGGAGAATCCGCCGTACGCGCGCGCAACCCAGCCATCGAGAAGATCGGTGATCGCTGCGACGACGAAAATCGCGAGCGCGACCCAGCGGAGCCACAGGCCAGCTTCGTAAATCGTGACGCCAAACAGACAAGCGGCAACCGCCGGCACCGCGGCGATGCGCCCATAGGTCAGCAGGTTTGGCAGCGAGAACGCGCCACCTTCCACAGGCGGGGCATGGATTTGGCGTGCGGTTTGGCTTGTCGCCTGCTGCATCGGCCCACTCGCAAGTAGCTGAGAAAGACACTCTCGGAGCGCGGCGTCAATGTACCCCGGATCAATTCATGTCAGGTTTCAACTATTCGCATGGAAGTAGTCATAGACGGCCTTTGCTGTCGCCGCGTTGACGCCGGGAACGGTTTCGAGGTCGGTCAGCGAGGCGCGTTCAATCGCCGCCAGCGTTCCGAAATGACGCAGCAACGCGCGCTTGCGTGCGGGACCGACGCCGGGGATCTCCTGCAGTCCGCCGCTCGTAATGTCACGCTTCCGTCGCACACGATGCGAGCCAACGGCGAATCGGTGTGCCTCGTCGCGAAGCCGCTGGATGAAATAGAGTACCGGGTCGCGCGGCGGCAGACGGAACGGCTCACGGTCTGGAACATAGAAGGTCTCGCGGCCGGCGTCGCGGTCAGCGCCCTTGGCGATGGAGACGAGACTGACGTCGCCGATGCCGACGTCGGCAAGAATCTCTCGCGCCGCATTGAGCTGACCTAACCCGCCGTCGAGGATGATGAGGTCGGGCCAAGGCGAATCCGGGTCGCCATTGCGCGGTGCCTCGGCGACGAGACGGGCGAAGCGGCGCCGCAGCACTTCACGCATCATGCCGAAGTCGTCGCCGGGAGCGAGATCCTCCGAGCGGATGTTGAACTTGCGGTACTGATTCTTTGCGAAGCCGTCGGGGCCCGCGACGATCATCACGCCGACCGGCTTTGTTCCAGAAATATGACTGTTGTCGTATACCTCGATGCGACGCGGGGGTTGCGCGAGGCCGAACACTTCGGCCACTCCCTTGAGCAGCCGCGCCTGCGTCGAGGACTCGGCGAGCCTGCGGCCGAGCGCCTCGCGCGCGTTGATCAGCGCATGGTCGACGAGCGCGCGCTTGTCCCCGCGCTGAGGCACGGTGATTTCGACGCGGTAACCTGCGCGGGTGCGCAGCGCTTCGGCCAGCAAGTCCGCTTCGGCGATTTCATGCGAAAGGAGCACGCAGGGAGGGCTGACTTTGTCTTCGTAGAACTGTGCGAGAAAGCTCTCCAACACCTCGCCCGGGCCGAACGACTTGTCCGCGCGCGGATAGTAGGCGCGGTCGCCCCAGTTCTGATAGTTGCGGATGAAGAACACCTCGACACAGGTGACGCCGCCCTCCTGGTGGACCGCGAAGACGTCGGCCTGGTCCACGGTTCGCGGATGCACGCCCTGATGTGACTGGATTGCAGACAGTGCCGCGAGACGATCGCGCAGCGCCGCGGCGCGCTCGAAGTTCAGCGCGTCGGACGCTTCTTCCATTTCCTTGGCGAGCGCCTCCTTCACGTTGCGGCTCTTCCCGGAAAGAAACTCGCGCGCCTCGTCGACGAGACCGTTGTAATCGGAGAGGGAGATTTCACCGGTGCATGGGGCCGAGCAGCGTTTGATCTGAAACAGAAGGCATGGCCGCGTGCGGCTCTCGTACACCGGGTCCGCGCAGGAGCGCAGCAGGAATGCACGCTCGAGCGCTGTGATCGTACGGTTCACCGCGCCAACCGCAGCGAAGGGGCCGAAGTAATCTCCTTTGCGGCTGCGCGCGCCGCGATGCTTCGCGATCTGCGGCGCGGGGTGATCGCGGGTGATCAGGATGTAGGGGAATGACTTGTCGTCACGCAGCAGCACGTTGAAGCGCGGGCGGAAGCGCTTGATCAGATTCGCTTCGAGCAGCAGCGCCTCGGTCTCGGTCGTGGTCGACACGAATTCCATCGAGGCGGTCGCCGCGATCATGCGGGCAATGCGGTTTTCATGGCCGTTGCGGGCGTACGAGATCACCCGCTTGCCGACATTCTTGGCTTTGCCCACGTAGAGCACGTCGCCCTTGCGATCGAGCATGCGGTACACGCCCGGACCGCGCGGAGCGAGCTTGGCGTGGCGCAGAATCACTTCGCGGCCGGTCTCGACGGTTTCGGCCGCCGGCTCGTCCTCGGCGCTCTCGTCCCGGGCGAGCTCGACGATGAGGGTGTCTTCGTCGTCCGGCCGCTGGCCCACGGGCTGTTCCGGCTCAGCGGCCGGGTCGGGGTCGAGTCGCTTGCGCTCCATGCGGAGAAAGTAAGGACTTGCCGAAGCGAGGGCCAGAGCCGCTCCGGTTCACTCCTTGATGCCTTCGGTATCGGGCGTTTGCCACGCGATATGCTGGCCGCCGTCGACGGAGACGATCACTCCGGTTGTGCTGCGTGCGGACGCGAGAAACAGCACGGCTTGCGCGATGTCGTCGGGCGTGGGCCCATGACCGAGCGGCAGGCGTGCAGCTTGGCGGGCAAATTCCGCCGGATCCTGGCGGGAACTTGGCAGCGTCGGACCCGGCGCGATGCCGTTCACGCGAATCTTCGGCGCGAGCGCCTGCGCGAGCGTATGCGTGGCCGCCGCGAGGGCGGACTTGGTAAGCGTATAAGAGAGAAAGTGCGGCGTGAGCTTGAACACTCGCTGGTCGACGAGGTTGACGATCGATGCACCGTCGGGTGCCTGCGCGGCGAACGCGTCGGTGAGAAATACCGGTGCAATCAGGTTGATCGCGAACTGACGATCCCAGCGCGCGCGATCGAGCGATCCGATGCGGTCGGGCTCGAAGACCGCGGCGCTGTTGACGAGAAGCGACAGCGGCCCGATCGCTGCCGCCGATTCGGGTATCAACTGCGCAACCGCTTTTTCATCTGCAAGATCTGCGACGACGATTGCAGAGCGTCCCCCGGCTTTCGCTATTTCCGTCGCGAGGCTCTTGGCCTCGTCCTTTGAGCGTCGGCAGTGGATCGCGATCGAGTAACCGGCGCCGGCCAACGCCGTTGCGATCGCGCGTCCGATACGCTGGCCTGCGCCCGTGACGAGCGCGACGCCGCGGTGCCCTGTGCGTATGCTCATGCGCTGTTCCTTGAAATCGCCTCGGTTCAGCCGATTTCCGGCCAAGCTCAGGCCGCCCTCAACCTTTTATTAAGCGTACCACCAAACAGGAGCCATTCCTTGCGCGCGCGTTAATCAGTCGAAATCTCCTAAAAGTTTAGGGTTCGGGCGAACGAAGCGGTCAGGACGACCGCGACGAGGAGGGCGAATCATGAAGAGGGTGCTGCTCGCGACCATCGCCTTGGCGGTCGCGGCGCCGGCTTTCGCGGCCGATCTCGGCCGGCGGACCTCGCCGTACTTTGGGCCGGAGACGGCGCGCTCACTCTTCAACTGGACCGGCTTCTATGTCGGCGGCAATGCCGGATGGGGTTGGGGAAGCGCGCTCGGGACCGATCCGAGCGGATACCTGATCGGTCTGCAAGCGGGTTACAATTTTCAGTACGCGAGCGGCTTGCTCGCGGGTGTCGAGACGGACATCGCGATTACCGGACTCGATGCGACCGGCGGCGGCGGGACAGTCAGCCTGGATTATCTCGGGACCGTGCGCGGTCGGCTCGGCTACACGATGGACCGCTTCCTGGTCTACGGAACCGCCGGTCTCGCCTATGGCGGCGGCGAAGTGACGGTCGGCGGACTTTCCAGCTCGAAGACACATGTCGGCTGGACGATCGGTGCCGGGGTCGAAGCGATGATCGCGCCGAACATCACCGCACGTCTCGAGTATCTGTTCGCGGATCTCGGCAAGGAAACCTATACGACGGTCCTCGGGCCGGCGCGCGTGGGAATCGACACCAGTATCGTTCGCGCGGCCATGAACTACAAGTTCTGAGCTCAACGGCCTGAGAACGTTGAAGCCCCGGGCCTCGCCCGGGGCTTTTGCTTTTGCGGAGGATGAAGCTGTCGCCGCGCCGGTGCACCGGTAGATCCCACCGGGCGCAAAAAGTGATTTCGGGCTGGCAATCACAGGCCGTGCGCTAGTTCAGCAACCAAATGCGGCAAAGGCCAACGAAGGAGGGAAGGATCTCCACGCCACTCATGAATGCGCGGAAGCCCCGGAGATGATCCGGGGCTTTCGCTTTTATGGTTCAGCCCGTTGGTCGCGCAGCCGCGTCTCCGCGGAGGCGGTTACTCCGCCGGCCGCAGGTTGACGGCCTTCGGTCCCTTGCCGCGCTTGTCCGGCTCAATTTCGAACGAGATGCGCTGACCTTCGGCCAACGTTCCCAGACCGGAGGTCGTCACCGCCGACACGTGCACGAACACGTCGCGGCTGCCGTCGTCCGGGCGAATGAACCCATAGCCCTTGTCGTTGTTGAAGAACTTCACCGTGCCGGTAATCGGCATCGCCCCACTCCCTGTTCCCTTCGCGTCGCTCCGCACCGGATTTCGCCGGGCGGCTCCGGCGCTTGACGTCGATAGGGAACGGAACCGGCCCGAAAGCAGGCTCGCGACCCCGCCCGAACCTCAAGCTGGCGGATCCCGAGACGCTATCTCCTAAGGCATCCCGGATATTCTGAAAAGCGGCTGGTTGTTGGGCGCAACGGTGATCACTGCACGAGCCATTCAAGGCGGCATTTGCCGGCTCCTTTGCGGCCAAGCGCGCGCGCAAGCGCTGGCAACACGGCTTTCAGGTCGGCTTCGAGTGTCCACGGCGGATTGACCGCGAGCATGCCGCACGCGACGAGCGCTTGGTTGGGGCTTGGCGTTCCGATGGCGAGTTCGATGCGAAGGAGCTTGGAAATGCCGAGCTTGGCGACACGATGCACAAATGCCTCCGTCGCCCGCACATCCTTGACCGGATACCAGAGCAGATAGTTTCCGGTGGCCCAGCGGCGATGCGCTTCGGCAAGGCCATCGGAGAGCCGGATGAACTCGCCCGCGTCCTCGAATGGCGGGTCGACCAACACGAGGCCGCGCCGCTCCGGGGGCGGTAGTTCAGCCTTGAGCGCGAGCCAGCCATCGCCCTCGACGGCGCGGGCTCGCTTGCCATGGCCGACAATTGCGGCAAGTGCCGCGAATTCCTCCGGGTGCCTTTCATAAAAGACCAGGCGATCCTGGGGGCGCGTCAGTGCGAGCGCGATCGCGGGCGAGCCAGGATAGCCGGTCAATTCGGTGCGCGGGTTTCCCTCACGGATGAGGGCGAGGTAGGGCTCGATGATCTCGTCCACGCGGGCGCCCAGCGGCTGCGCCAGCAAACGCGCGATGCCTTCACGCCACTCTTCTGTGCGACCGGACGCGTCGCTTTGCAGGTCGTAGCGGCCAGCGCCCGAGTGGGTTTCGATGACGCGAAACGCCGCTTCCTTCGTGCGCAGATGCAGAAGCACGCGCACCAAAACGATGTGCTTCAAGACATCGGCAAAATTTCCAGCATGAAATGCGTGGCGGTAGTTCACGTCGACACCGAGAGGAGCGTCAGCCCCCGCGAACCGGGGGCATGACTACGCGCTGGATGGTGCAGGCGCGGCGATCGACATCTTCGCAAGGACGAAACTTGAGATCGCGGCTCAGGCAAACACGAACCTCGCGCAGGCGGCGGTTGTCGCAGGTGACGGAGATCATGTCAGGCGTAAGGCCGGGATTGGCGGCGAGAAACGCATCTTCGACCTCGGCGGGGGACACCATCATGTATGCGTCGAGGTGCACGAACCGCTCCGGAACGGAGATGCGTTCGCGCGCGCGACGCACGGATTCAAAATACGCTTGCGGGCCGAGCCCGGAGCAGGTGCCGTGCTCGCGCCACTCGTGCAGGATGAGCGCTCGCGCGGGCATGAGGTCGAGCGAGTTGCGGATCAAAGACTCGGACAGCCACGGAGCCGGGGTGATGCAAGCGCGCGGAAAGCCGCGCTCGTATTGAGGCCAAAGCCCGTGAACCACGAAAGCAAACGGCCTGCCGCGCTTGCATTGTTCCTCGAGGCCGCGCTTGCCCGCTTCGGCCTCGCAGTAGGACGGCGACCACGACAAGGCCAGCACGTAGAAGTCGAACCTGCCCGGTGCACCGCGCTCCTGGGCGTGCGCCGACGTTGCGGCAAGAACGAGAACGAGCGCGGCGGCCAGGCCGCGCACGCGTGTCACGGACGCGCCGCCCGGCAATTTGGCGCGTAGGCGAGGTTGCGGTCGTAGCCAACGACACACCACTCCACGCCGTAACCAGCGCCGGCGAATCCGCCCTTCTCGATGATCGAGTAGTACACCGTCGTGTCGCGCAGGCTGGCGAGCCGAACCTTGGCGCTGCAGTATCGGCGCGGAACGAAGTTTGGTCCCCACGGGCGGTACGCAATCTCGTGCACGTCGCCGAACTGAGCGAGCGATTCCGAGGAGTTCCAGAAACGGGCCTCCTTGTGGCCGAAACGCAACGAGATCGTGCCGAGCGCCCAGGAACTGTCGCATGGCGGTAGATAGCCGTGATAGCCGGTGATCAACCGCTCGAGCGGCCCCGCAGATGACAGCGTTGCGCTCAGGACCACGATTGCGGCGCCGAGCAACAGACTCGCGATTCTTGTCGTCATGTCTTCGACTCCGTTTGCCGGACGATGAAACCGGCGCTTGCGGCGGTCAAGCGCGCCCGCAAACGAACGCTGGAATAACCGAATTTGTGCCAATCGTGGCACGGCGATCGCGGGCCTTGCATGGTGGGCCCGGCTTTTCTAGCTTGCCGTTCCGACGCCTCGGAGTAGACCATGTTCGTGCTTGACGCAAAATCGGAGCGAATCGTTGCGTTGTTGCTGGCCGCGCTTATGGCCGCGACCCGCATTCATCATTTCGGCGTCGGCGCAATCGCGCCGGACGCGTCGACCGGCGTGTTCCTCCTCGCCGGCCTGATGCTCGCAAGTCCGCTCTGGTTCGCGGCATTTGCGGTCGAGGCATTGCTGCTTGATGTCGTGGCAATCGGTGCAGTCGGTGTTGCCGACGCGTGCATGACGCTCGGTTACTGGACGTTGTTCGCAGGCTATCTGGCGCTTTGGTATGCGGGCAGGGTAGCGCGTCCGATACAGAAGCTGGATCTGCTGAATGGAGGCAAACTGCTTAGCTTGGCGGCGGGCGGCACGGTTCTGTTCTTCGTGATCTCCAACCTCGGCTACTACTTCGGAGGCGGCTACGACCAAAGCATGGGCGCCGTCGAGTATGTTTCGCGCGTCAGCCGGTATTTCTCATTCTACCTGTTCGTGACGCTCGCCTATGTCGCCGTCGGCGTGATCGTCTTCGTCGCCGCAACGCGGCTATTTCCGGGCGCCCGGCTCGCGGCGCGCTGACCCAATCGACATGGCGGCGGTCGCGCGATCGCTGCCTTCCTTGCTCGCCGCGTGCTGTGCAATTGTGCTGGCCACGGCCGGCGCGAGCGCTCAATCGCGTCATCCCGCTTTCGTTGACGCAGCCGAGGTGGTGCCGGGCCTCGTGGTCGACATGCGCTACTTCGGCAGCGACAACTTTGTTGGCCGGCGCATCGACGGATATGAGGAGGCCATCTGCCTGCTGACACGCCAGGCAGCCGTCGCGCTCGCGGCCGTGCAACGGGATCTCTCGGCGCAAGGGCTCGGTCTAAAGGTTTTCGATTGCTACCGGCCGGTGCGTGCTGTCGCGCACTTCGTGCGTTGGGCTCGCGATCTCACCGATCAACGGGGCAAGCAGGAATACTACCCGGAGCTGGACAAGCGGGTGCTGTTCCGCGACGGCTACATCTCGGCTCGCTCCGGCCACTCGCGCGGCTCGACCGTCGATCTGACGCTCGTGCGTGTTGCCGACAACCGCCCGCTAGAGATGGGTACGACGTTCGATTTCTTCGGGCCGCGGTCGGGGCGCGGGACCGGCGCCCTGTCGACTGAAGCACAGGCAAACCGTCAGCTGCTCGCCTCAGCCATGGCGCGCCGCGGCTTCCGACCCTACTGGAAGGAGTGGTGGCACTTCACCTTGGCAGGCGAGCCGTTTCCGGACGCCTATTTTGATTTTCCGGTGAGATAGGTGTCGCGGAACCCGGTGGCTGGCGAAGGTGTTTGTGCACTGGTCC